>JANMLN010000102.1:0-14485 GCA_031372565.1 Gemmatimonadota bacterium
AAGGCCTCGCGGGGCAGCGCCGACACGGCCGACCTCACCCTTCTCCGCAAGGATGGTCGCCGCGTGTCGTCGGTGGTGCGCATCACGGCGCAGCGCGACGCGCAGGACGCCATCATCGGCTACCTGTTGATCGGCACCGACAACTCCGCCCGCAAGCTGGCCGAGGAGGCGCTCCTCCAGGCGGGGGCGCTCCAGAACGCCATCTTCAACAGCGCCAATTTCTCGAGCATCGCCACCGACGCCAAGGGGGTCATCCAGATCTTCAACGTGGGCGCCGAGCGGATGCTCGGCTACGCCGCCGCCGACGTGATGAACCGCATCACCCCGGCCGACATCTCCGACCCGCAGGAAGTGATCGCCCGCGCCCACGCGCTCAGCGCCGAGCTCGGCACGCCGATCACCCCGGGGTTCGAGGCGCTCGTCTTCAAGGCCTCGCGCGGCATCGAGGACATCTACGAGCTGACGTACGTCCGCAAGGACGGCAGCCGGTTCCCGGCGGTGGTGTCGGTCACGGCGCTCCGCGATGCGACGGGCGCAATCATCGGCTACCTGCTGATCGGCACCGACAACTCCGCCCGCAAGCTCGTCGAGGCGGAACAGGCGGTGCTCGACCAGCGGCTGCGCGACCAGCAGTTCTACACGCGCTCGCTCATCGAGTCGAACATCGACGCCATGATCATGACCGACCCGCGCGGCATCATGACCGACGTGAACCACGAGATGGAGGTGCTCACCGGGTGCACGCGCGACGAGCTGATCGGCGCGCCCTTCAAGAACTACTTCACCGACCCGGCCCTCGCGGACCTGAGCATCAAGCAGGCGCTCCGCGACATGAAGGTCAGCAACTACGAGCTCACGGCCCGCGCGCGGGACGCTCGCGAGACCGTCGTGTCGCTGAACGTGACCACGTTCTACGACCGCGACCGGAAGTTGCAGGGGGTGTGCGCCGTGGCGCGCGACATCACCGAGCGCAAGCGCCTCGACGCCCAACTGCACGAGAAGAACATCGAGCTGGAGGGTTCCAAGTCGGTGGCGGTCAAGGCCAACCAGGCCAAGTCGGCGTTCCTGTCGAGCATGAGCCACGAGCTGCGTTCCCCGCTCAACGCCATCCTCGGGTTCGCGCAGCTGCTGGAGACCGACACCCCGCCGCCCACGGCGAGCCAGCAGTCCAGCATCGAGCAGATCCTCCGGGCCGGGTGGTACCTGCTCGAGCTGATCAACGAGATCCTCGACCTCGCCGTCATCGAGTCGGGACGGCTGACGCCGTCCATGGAACCGGTGTCGCTGTCCGAGGTCATGCTCGAGTGCCAGGACATGGTCGCGCCGACCGCGCTCTCACATGGCGTCACGACCACCTTCCCCACCTTCGGCGTCCCGGTCCTCGTCCACGCCGACCGCACGCGGCTCAAGCAGGTGATCCTCAACCTGCTCTCCAACGCCATCAAGTACAACCGGCCGGGCGGGGCGGTCACGGTCGGTAGCGCCCTGCGGGAGAGCGGCCGCGTGCGCATCACCGTCACCGACACCGGGCCCGGGCTGCCGCCGGAGAAGGTGGCCCAGCTCTTCCAGTCGTTCAATCGCCTCGGCCAGGAAGGGGGCACCGAGGAAGGCACCGGCATCGGGCTCGTCGTGAGCAAGCGGCTGGTGGAGATCATGGATGGCACCATCGGCGTGGAGAGCACCGTGGGCATGGGCAGCGTGTTCTGGATCGAGCTGCATGGGTCCGACGCCACGCACCACGAGCAACTGGTGGAGGAGATCGCGGCCTCGCCGGAGCACGTGATGGAGCCGGGGGTGCGGCAGCACACGGTGCTGTACGTGGAGGACAATCCGGCCAACCTCCGGCTGATCGAAACCTTCATCGCGCGTCGCCCCGACCTCCGCCTGCTGAGTGCGGGCGATGCGCTCTACGGCATCCAGATCGCGCGAAGCGCGCAGCCCGACGTGATCCTGATGGACATCAACCTGCCGGGCATGAATGGCTACGAGGCGCTGCAGGTCCTTCAGGGCGACCCCGCGACCGCCCGGATTCCCGTGATCGCGCTCAGCGCCAATGCCATGGCGCGCGACATCGAGCACGGCCACGCCGCGGGATTCGTCCGCTACCTCACCAAGCCGATCAAGTTCGGCGCCCTCACGGACGCGCTCGCCGAGGCCCTCGCCCTCGCCGCCGCGGTCCCTCCTCGCGCCGCCTGACGAGGACCCCCGCCATGGCCACCCCAACCGACATCCTGAACGCCCGCATCCTGATCGTGGATGACTCCCCGGTCAACGTGCAGCTGCTCGAGCGCATCCTCCACGGCGCCGGCTACACCGCCGTCACGTCCACCACGGATCCACGCGCGGTCTTTGACCTGTATCGCGAGCAGCGTCACGACCTGATCCTGCTCGACCTCCTCATGCCCGGCATGGACGGGTTCGAGGTGATGCAGGCCCTCAAGGACGTCGAGACCGAGGGATACCTGCCGATCCTCGTGATCACCGCGCAGCCCGGGCACAAGCTGATGGCGCTCAAGGCCGGCGCCAAGGACTTCATCACCAAGCCGTTCGACCAGGTCGAGGTGCTCACCCGCATCCACAACATGCTCGAGGTGCGCCTGCTGCTGCGGGAATCGCGGGACTACGGGCGCCTGCTGGAGCGTTACGATCCGCTGACCGGACTTCCCAACCGCCGGCTCTTCCGCGAGCTGCTCCAGCGCACGCTCACCCGGTCCGACGACGCGCCGGGGATCGTCTCGGTGCTCTTCATCGCCGTGGATCGCTTCAAGCAGCTCAACGACGCGCTCGGACGCGGCACCGGCGGCACCCTGCTGCGGCAAGTCGGGGAGCGGTTGAACGGATGCATCGCCCCTGGCGACACGGCCGGCCGCCTCGAGGGCGAGTTGTTCGGCCTCGTCGTGGTGACCCCGGCCGACGATCCGCACGGCGCGCGGTTGATCGCCATGAAGGTCCGCGAGGCCTTGCGGCCGTCGCTCTCGCTCGAGGGGTACGACCTCGCGGCCACGGCCAGCGTCGGCATCGCGGTCTCGCCGAGTGACACGCTGGACGCGGACACGCTGCTCACGTATGCGGCGCGGGCCCTCGAGGAGGCCCGGGAAGCGGGCGGTGATACGTACCGCTTCTACTCGGAGGACATGAACCGGTTCGCGCGCGAGACTCTCGATCTGGAGACCGCGCTCCGCGGCGCCGTGGACCGCAAGGAGTTCGTGCTCCACTACCAGCCCAAGATGCGCGTGGACTCGGGGGAATGGTCGGGGGTGGAGGCGCTGATCCGCTGGGAACGGCCGGGACACGGCCTCGTGCCGCCGTCGGTGTTCATCCCGGCGCTCGAGTCCACGGGGCTGATCGTGCCGGTCGGGCAGTGGGTGATCGAGGACGTCTGCCGCCAGATCAGCGAGTGGGCCGACGCCGGACTGGAGCCGATCCGCGTGGCCGTTAACGTGTCCAGCCGGCAGTTCCTGCTCCCCGGTTTCGTGCCGGCGGTCGCCAAGGCGATTGCGGATCACCACATCGCGCCGACCACGGTCGACATCGAGATCACCGAGAGCTCGCTGATGTCGCGCACCGAGGAGGCGGATCGCGTTCTCCGGGAGCTCAAGGCCCTCGGCGTCTGGATCGCGATCGACGACTTCGGCACGGGCTACTCGAGCCTGGCCTACCTGCGCCGTTTCCCGATCGACACGCTCAAGATCGACATCAGCTTCATTCGCGACGTCACCACCAACGCCGACGGGGCCGCGATCGCCGTCGCGATCATCAACATGGCGCGCATCCTGCGCATGACGGTGGTTGCCGAAGGGGTCGAAACCGAGCCGCAACTCGCCTTCCTGCGCCAGCATGCCTGCGACGAGATCCAGGGCTACTACTGCTCCCCGGCCCTCCCGCCCGCTGAGCTGTCCACGATGCGCCGCGCGCTGCGCGCCGCGACGCCCCCCGCTATCGAGCCGATCGCGGCGTGACGTCCGGCGCGCCCTCGCGCCCAGACCGCCACGCCCTCACGCCGCGCATGTCGTGCCCGAGCGCTGCACGGTCGTGAAGTCACTCCTCAGCAGGGCACCGCGCATTGCTCCGCGATCGCGGTCAACAACATCGCCTGCTTGATCGGCTTGGTCAGGAAGCCCGTGCACCCGGCAGCCAGGCACTTTTCGCGGTCGCCCTTCAGGGCCGAGGCGGTCAGCGCGATGATCGGCGTGGGAGGGCGGCCGGTCGCCGCCTCCCATGCGCGCATCCGCCGGGTCGCCGTCTCGCCATCCATCACCGGCATCTGCCAGTCCATGAGGACCAGGTCGTACACGCCGGTGGTAAACATCTCGCAGGCCACCGCCCCGTTCTCGGCGGTCTCGATCCGGTAGGGGCTGTCCTGCAGGTAGGCCGTCGTGATGACCGCGTTGTCCGGCGAGTCCTCCACGAGCAGGATGCGCAGCGCGGGGAGCGGCGGTGCGACGACGGCCGGCGCCGCTTCGCGGCTGGGCGCCCCGGCCCACGCCTCGAAGGGCAGGGCAACGGAGAAGGTGCTGCCCGCCCCGATGACGCTCTCGACCCAGATGCGCCCGTGCATCACCTCGACCAACCGCTTCGAGACCGTGAGCCCGAGCCCGGTGCCGCCGAATCGGCGCGTGGTGGACGAGTCGGCCTGCGTGAATCGTTCGAAGATGCGCCCGAGGGCATGCTCCGGAATGCCGATGCCGGTATCCGTGACCGCGAACCGCACCGTGCCGTGGTCCACGGCGTCCGGGTCCCGCATGATCGAGAGCGTCACGCTGCCGGTCTCGGTGAACTTGACCGCATTGCCCAGCAAGTTGAGCAGCACCTGCTGGAGACGCATCGGGTCGCCGATCACGTCGGTCGGGACGTTCGCGGCGATGACGCACGTGAGGACCAGCCCCCGCTCCGCGGCCCGCGGGGCCACCAGTTCGATCGTGCGTTCGGCGAGCTCGCTCAGGGAGAAGCCGGTGTGCTCGATCTCGAGCAACGCCGCCTCCACCTTGGAGAGATCGAGGATGTCGTTGATCAGGCTGAGCAGGTTGTCGCCGGCGCGTCGGAAGATCTGCACGTACTTGTCCTGCTCCTCCGTGAGGGGGGTCTTCGCGAGCAACTCGGCGATCCCCACGATCGCGTTCATCGGCGTGCGGATCTCGTGGCTCATGCTCGCGAGGAACTCCGACTTGGTGCGACTGGCGCTGTCGGCCAGAACCTTGGCGAGCTCCAGTTCCCGTTCCACCCGCTTGCCGACGGAGATGTCACGCGCGGCCGCGACGACGCCCAGCAGCCGTCGGTCCCGGTCGTAGAAGGTGCTCGCGTTGTACGATACCTCGGTCTCGCCCCCGTTCCGGTTCTTGATCGTGAGCTCGTAGTTGGTCACCCGCCGCTGGCGCAGCACCATCCGGATGCCTTCGCCGGCCCGCTCCGGATCGGTGAAGAACCGCTGGAAGGGGGCACCGATCAGCTCGTCGCGCGTGCACCCGGTGAGCTCCTCCATCTCCCGGTTGACGTCGGTGATGATCCCTCGGGCATCGGTGGTCATCAGGGCGTCGAGGATCGACTCGATCAACGAGCGCGTGTAGAACTGCTGATCGCGCAACCGCTGATCCTGCACCTCCTGGTTCGCCTCGATGCCGCGCCGCTCGGTGATGTCGCGCGCGAGCATCGTGAAGTGGGGGGTGCCGCCGAGCGACATGGCGGTGACGGCGAGCTCGAGCGGGATCGCGGCCCCCGTCCGGAGCCGGCCCGCGACCTCCCGGCCAGCTCCGCGCGCTCGCTCGGCGCCCGTGGGCATGAAGTCGCCGATCTCGTGCGCGCGCACCTGCCGATTGAACTCCGGGATGAGCACGGTGACGTCCTGTCCGATCACGTCGGTGGCCAGCTGGCCGAACAGGCGCTCGGCAGCCGCATTCATGGTGGTCACCGTCCCGTTGTCGGCGCGGAAGGTGACGATGCCGTCGGCCACCGTGTCGAGGATCGCGCCGACCAGCGCGTTCGTGTCGCTCAACGCCTGCTGCGCCGCGTACTGGGCCGTGACATCACGGAACACCAGCACGGCCCCGATCACCGCACCGTCGCGGTCCCGAATGGGGGCGCAACTGTCGGCGATGTCACGCTCGGAGCCGTCGCGCGACCGGAGCACGGTGTGGTTGGCGAGCCCTTGGATCGTTCCATGGGCGAGCGCCTCCGCGACCGGAATCGTGGTCGCCTCGCGCGTCTCCTTGTTGAAGATCTCGAAGATCTCGCCCACCGCGCGGCCCGAGGCCTCGGCCGTGGTCCACCCGGTCAGCGATTCGGCCACCGTGTTGAGCAGCATCACGCGGCCGTCGGCGTCGGTGGTCATGACCGCATCGCCGATGGAGCGGAGGGTCACGGCCATCTTGTCCTCGCTGATGGCCATGGCGCGGTTGGCCTCCTCCAACAAGGCGTTGATCCTCTGCTGTTCGGACAGCAGTTGCCGGGTTTCCACATGCACGAGGTTCCGGGCGACCTGCTGCGCCTGCTCCCGGATGAGGTACACGAACAGCCCGGCGAGAAAGAGCGCGGCAATGCTGGCGGCCACGAGCAGCGACAGGAGGCGGCGCATCCCCGATTCGTAGCGCGCGACATGTCGCGCGCGTTCGGCGGTCTCCAGACCGATGAAGAGATCGAACTCCGCGCGGATCGAATCCATCAGGGCGTTCCCGCGGCCGCGCCGCACGCGGGCGACGGCGCTGGCGCGGTCGTTGCCCTCGCTCCTGGTAACGCTGGCCGCGAGGTCCGCGAGCTTGCGCTCAACAAGCGGTGTCAGGTTGTCCAGCTGTTCGAGGGATTGCTGGTCGAGCACACGAGGGCGCAGCGAGCGCAGGTGGTCGAACACGCCGTCGCGCACCTCGAAGTACGGCTTCAGGAAGGCCGAGTCGCCGGTGAGCAGGAAACCCCGCTGTCCCGTCTCGGCGTCCTTGAGTTCCGAGAGCACGGCGCTCGCATCGCGCAAGAGCTCGAAGCTCTGGGTGCGGTCCTTGGACGCCTGTTGCATCTGGGCGAAGAAGGAGAACAAGGTGCCCACGGCCGCGGCGACCAAGACAATCGCACTGACCAGTGACACCGAAACCTTCTGATTACCCGTCATGGCTGACCTTGGTCTCCGCTCGGGCTGCGGGCACCCGCGTTCGGTGTCGGCACCCGGCGCCGTGGCGACCCGGCATGTCGCGGATCGGATCCGAACAACGTCGGATCAGCGCTGCTCCTGAAGGGTGACGCCATCGGCTCGCCTTGGCCATCGGCTAACGGAGTGAACGCGGCCGTTCGGCCCCTCCCTCGATCGGACTAGTCCGATCGTGCGATGACGCTGACGGGGTGACCGCTTCGTGCGGCCACCCCGTCAGCACCTGTCCGTCCGTGTTGCTACGGCTTCTTCGGATCGGCCAGGTACGGATCGGAGATCAGGATCCGGAACGAGGCGCGACGATTGGTCGCGTTCGCCGAATCCCCCTCGCGCGCGTCGAGCAGCACTCCCTCGCCGCGCGTCATCATCTCGAGTCGCACGCCGGCGACCCCCTTCGACATCAGGTACTCGCGGGTCGCGACGGCGCGCCGGCGTCCGAGCAGGAGATTGAAGTCGCCGGAGCCCGGTTCACTGGTGTTGCCCGTGATGATGATGCGCATGGCCGGATTGGCGGCAAAAATCGGCACCTTGGCATCGAGGATGCGCTTGGCCGAATCGCTCAGTTCGGCGCTGTTGCGCGTGAAGTGGATCCGCTCCGACATGATCACGAGGGCCCGCGCCGACGAGGCGGAGTCGGGACCAAGCATCCCCTTCCGCCGCTCACGGTCCAGCGAGTCGCGCAGCGCCGCGTAGTCCAGCGCCAACTGCCGCCGGCGGGCCTGTTCCTCGGCGCTCACCGAGTCGGCCGACGACCGGTAGGTCACCGGCCCTTCGACCAGTTGCGTGACCCGGTTGGGATGGCGGTAGAAGCTCAGCCCGAACTGCAAGCGCTGGTACGACTGCCAGCTGTTGTTGGCCAGCCAGTCCGACACGAGGTCGGCGCGGATCACCACGGTGGGGCTCAGCGTGAGCTTGGCCCCGATTAGCGCGTTCACGCCGTAGCTGTGGAGGAAGTTCGTTTCGGTGCCGGCGCCGGCGCCGCCACCGAGCATGATGGAGAACGGTCCGGCGACCATCGGCGTCCACACGACGTGGCCCGCCAGGATCCCGACGTTGACGTCGGCGAGGCCCAGGGTGCGCGAGGCCTTCATCTCGCTCTTCTCGAACTCGAGCGACAGCCGCTCGTCGAGGTAGATGCCGACGCGTCCGCCACCGCCGACGCCGGAGTTGAGGGTCGTCTGCTGGTCGAACCTGCCGATGTTGCCGAACATTCCGAGCTCCACCGTCCCGCGTTCCTGCGCGATGGCCGGCACGGCCCAGGCCAGCAGGGCGGCGCCGATGGTGAGTGATCTGAGTGACATGTGCATCTCCAGAGAGAAGCGTTGAGGAGGCGCGCTACCGGGACCGGACGGGTGTCCGGCCCCGGGAACAGGCCGAGGCTACGGCAGGGTGATGGTGTTGTTGGTGCCGAGCGAGACCGCACCGTTCCGCGCCAGGGCGCGTCCGATCAGGTTCGCGTTGTCCACGAGCGTGATGCTCGTCAGGGCGAGGATGTTGCCCTTCCACTGCGAGGCGGTGCCGAGGGTGGCCGAGGTACCGACCTGCCACCACACGTTCTTGGCCTGCGCGCCGTTGATCAGGACGACATTGCCGGCCGTGATCAGGGAGGTGCCGGCCTGGAAGACGAAGTTCGCATTCGGGTCGCCGCCACCGTCGAGGGTGAGCGTACCGGTGACGCCGATGCCGCTCGCGGTGCAGTAGACGCCCGCGGCCTTGGTCGTGCCGCCGAGATCGGCGACGATGGCGTTGGCCGGCGGACACGGGAGCCCGAACAAGCCGTTGTAGGCGGTTGTGAGATCACCCTGCGCTGTGAGGGCGACGGCGTCGGCCAGGTGCTGCGTGCCCGTGATGACGCACGGACCGAAGCCGGTGATCGTGTTCCCCGGGCTGATGGCGACGTCGGCCGAGATGAGGCCACCGGTGATGCAGGTGACCGCGGTGCCGGCCATGATGCCGTTGAGGGCCGCAGTTCCGAGCGGAACAATCGGCGGCAGGACGATCGGGTTCACGGTCATGGTGGCCGTGCCGAAGATCAGGCCGCTCGTGGCGCGGACCGTGTTGACGAAGGTGCCGCTCACCACGCCGGCGGTGAACAGGCCGCCACCGGAGATGAGGCCACCGCTCGCGGTGACCGACCAGACCGGCGTGATCGGGACGATGTTGTTCAGGGCATCCCGGCCGACGGCGGTGAACAGTCGCGTGCCACCGGCGAGGAGGGTGTCCGGATTCGGGGAGACCGTGATGGTCGCCAGCGCGCCGGCGGCCACGTTGACCGTCGCCGAGCCGAAGATCAGGCCACTCGTGGCCCGGACCGTGTTGACGAAGGCGCCGGTGGTTCCGCCGGCCGTGAAGAGGCCGTTCGCGGCGATGCTGCCGCCCGCGGCGACGACCGACCAGACGGGGGTGATGGGCAGGATGTTGTTGCCCGCGTCACGACCGACGGCGGTGAACAGCTGCGCACCGCTGGTGAGCAGGTTGGCCGGGTTCGGCGAGACGGTGATGGTGGCGAGCACGCCGGCCGACACGACGACCGTCGCGTTGCCGGTGATCAGGCCACTAGTCGCGCGGACCGTGTTGGGGAAGGAACCGGTGAGCGCGCCGGCGGTGAAGAGGCCCGAGCCGGCGACGATGCTGCCGCCGCCCGCGACGACCGACCAGGCCGGGACGATGGCCACCACGTTGCCGCCGGCATCACGGCCCACGGCCGTGAAGAGCTGCGTGCCGTTGATGAGCAGCGAATCCGGATTGGGCGTCACGGTGATCGTGGCGAGCGGTCCGGGGGTCACGGTGACCGTGGCGGTGCCGGAGACGGTGCCATTGCTGGCGGTCACGGTGTTGGTGAACGTCGCGGCGAGCGTGCCGGCGGTGAAGAGGCCGCCGAGACCGATGGTGCCGCCGCCCGAAGCGACCGACCAGGTGGGGATCATGGCGACAATGTTGCCGCCGCCATCACGGCCCACGGCGGTGAACGCCTGGGTGCCGTTGATCGCCATGGACTGCGGATTGGGCGACACGGTGATGGTGGTGAGCGTGCCGACGATGACGACGACCGATGCGGTGCCCGAGATGCCGCCGCTCGCGGCCATGATCGTGGCGGTGTACGTGCCCGGCAGCACGCCGGCGGTGAAGAGGCCGCCGCTGGCAATGGTGCCGCCGCTGGCGACGACGGACCACGTCGGGGAGATCGACACGACGGCGCCCTCGGCGTCGCGGCCCACGGCAACGAACTGCTGCGTGGTGCTGATCCCCATGGTGACGTTGGGGGTCACGGTGATGCTGGCGAGCACCCCGGGGCCGGTGGTCCCGTGCACGTCACAGGCGGCGAACAGCGCGCCGGAGAGCGCAAGAACGACGGCGAGTCGCGCCGTGATACCGGCCGGCACGAGCGCCTGCCAGATGCGAGTGAAAGTCGGGTGTCTCATGGTGCGCTCCTTGAAGCGGCGGGCGTGAGGGACTGCGTATGACAGGCGTGCATGGCTGCGTTCCTGGTGCTCAGATGCCGCGGTATGCGGCTTCCCTGAGGAATAGCCAGTTCGGTCGGCGTGGGACATCGCACAACGAGGTGAAACGGGAGTGTCAGCCCGCGATAGGCGTGGGGGTCGGCACTCACCCGAAGGCACCACGCCATCGGGCG
The DNA here is from genome assembly GCA_031372565.1 of Gemmatimonadota bacterium. Taxonomy (GTDB): domain Bacteria; phylum Gemmatimonadota; class Gemmatimonadetes; order Gemmatimonadales; family Gemmatimonadaceae; genus JACPPC01. The sequence continues at coordinate 10,764 of JANMLN010000102.1, forward strand.
GAGTGCCGTCACGATCGCGTTCGCCGGCGCCCCCTAGTGCGGGTGGGCGGGCGGCTCGCGCGGCGCCTCATCGTCAATCGTCATCGGCGCGGTGACCGAGTAGCCCACATGGAGTGCGGCGAGTGCGGCCTCGAGCCGGTGGTTGGCCTCGCCGTCCTGGGCGGGGCTGTCGGCGACGATCAGGATGTGGGTCACCTGCTGCTTGTGAATGACCCGTCCCGCCCACACCCGCTCCCCCCGCTGCGCGGCGGCGTTCTCGCGCTCGAGCATGCCCGTGATGGAGCGCAACCGCTCCTCATCCTGCGGCACGAGCTCGTACGCATACGCCCAGGTGCCCTTCGGCAACTGCCCTGGCTTCTTCGTGGCCATCTGCTCCTCCAGTGTGCGACGGTCCGTCGGCAGCTGACCCGCCGGATCCCATGTCGCCGGGCCGAGAGTGACCCGTTCGGACATGTGGTGAGCGAGAGGTATGGCGGCTGTCGTGCGGCAGGTATCGCTCACAGGGATGAAAGACGAGGTACGCCGTCTGTGCCGCGCGACGGACGTTCCGAATCCTCAAGCAAGGATGAAGGCGATGCCCGACAGCTCGTCGAGCACGTACACGGCCGCCGCGCCGTCGGAGGCCAGGCGGACATACCGCATGGGCGACGTGCGCCAGGTGGGTTGCCCGCGAAAACCGGTGGTGATGCGCGCCTGGTCCTCGACATCGAGGGGCGACCCATCGACCGTGGCACTGGCGTGGCGATCTGCCGGATCGCGGCTTGGAGATTGAGTGAAGCGCGTTGCGAACATGTGGACCTCGGGGACCCGAACGGGACGAGTTGCAGGATGGGGTCGCGGCCGGGCGCGAACCATCACGCAATGGTGCGAGAGCCACCGGGGTCACCTCGGGCGGTGGAGGCACTACGCCAGAGGTGCGATGGTCACGCGCGGGCGCCGCTGCCATCCATGCAGCTCACCGCATCGTCGCGCATCTGGATCGCTTCCATGTCACGTCGCCTGAGCACCCCCACGGACCTCGCCGTGTTCCTGTTCGCCGCACCCCTTCGCGCACGGGTGGGCGTGCCGGCCCCGCGCTCGCTCGCACCGACGCGCGCCAACGGCTTGGTCCGTGTGCGCACCCGCGTCGCCTCGACCACGCTCGTGCAGCCGGCCAAGGCCGGCGACAGACCGCGCGGTGTCGCGCTGCTGTTCATCGGCGGCGCCGCACTGCTCGTGAGCGCCCTCATCAGTGGCAACGCCGGCACCGCCATCATGGTCTTGGGCGGTGTCGTGGGCGTGATCGGGCTCTGGAACTACGTCAATCAGTAGGCGCGGCGCGCGTCCTGCTTTGGCGTGCCCCGGCGCATGATCCCGACCGGGCAGGGATGGAGCTCGTGCCGGTCAACGAGGCGACTGCCGACGGCCGCCACGCCCCACATGACGCTGGCCTAATTCCCCGTTCAGCCGTTCGTGCGATGGAGCGGGGCGGTCGGCATCCCTACTCTCCCTGCTGTCCACCGGGGTGCCTCGAACAGTCCCCGCGGGCGCCGCGCCATGGGCGCACGCTCCACCCACCCACCACCCTTCACGAGGTTCTCATGACCACGCCTCAGGACAAGCTGCACAACAAGATCGACGCCTTGGCCACGAGCGCCAAGCAGCATGTGGACGCGACGCTGGACAAGGTCGCGCACGCCGCCGACAGCGCGACCACGAAGAGCGCGAAGCTCGTGCACGACGCGAGCGCGAAGGTCGGTGAGGTGAGCGACAAGGTCAAGAAGATGGCGAAGTAGGCGCAGCGTCGCCCGATACGGGGCCGTGCGCCACACCATGGGTCACCGGGCAACCGGTGGCCCTTCGTGTATCCGGACTCGGCTGCTGAGCGCGGCCGGCATCCGGTGGGCCCGCTTCGCCCGCAGGTAGTGCGGCCCCACGCGCAACGGCTCCCTCGACACTTCGCGATACAGGAACAGCAACGCCGCCAACGCCCGGTTCTGCGCGCTGGCCCGAATGTCACTGCTGGACCTTCGGCCACCTGGGCGACGGCAACCTCCACTTCGTCATCCAGGCGGGGACGGCGGCGCGGCAGTGCGCGCGCGTGTCGGATCGCGTGCTAGGGCAGGGTGATGGTGTTGCCGCTGCTCAGGGTCACGGCGCCGTTGCGCGCGAGGGCTCGGCCGAGCAGGGTGGCGTTGTCGTCCATCGTGATGCTGGTCAGCACGATGAGGTTGCCCTTCATGGCACTGGCGGTACCGAGCGTGGCCGAGGAACCGATGAGCCAGTAGACGTTCTTGGCCTGCGCACCATTGATCAGGGTCACGATCGCCCCGGCGGTGGTGAGGGTACTGCCGGCCTTGATCACGAACGACGCATTGGGGTCGCCCAGCGCATCGAGGATGACCTCACCCGTGAGTCCCTGCGAGGTCGGCGCGCAGTACACGCTCGGCGTGAGCGTTTGCCCGCCGAGGTCGGCCACCAGGGTGGTGCCACAGGGCATGGCCACGAGCTGGTTGAACGCCGTGGTGAGGTTCGACTGCGCCGTGATCGCCACAGCGTCAGCGAGGTGCGTCGTGCCGGTGATGATGCAGGGTGGGAATCCGGTCGTGGTGCTCCCTGGCGAGACGCCAAGGTCGGCGTTGACGGTGCCCGTGCCGACGCAGGTGCTGGTGGTTCCGGTGAGGATGCCGTACGTGGCGGCTGTTCCGAGGGGCACCAGGGGCGGTGGCGTGGGAATGATGACGGTGGCGAAGCCGGAGATGGCGCCGCTGGTGGCGCGGATCGTGTTGGTGAAGGTGCCGTCGATGATGCCCGCGGTGAAGGTCCCGCCGCCGTCGATCGTGCCACCGCTGGCGACGACGGCCCAGGTCGGCGAGATCGCAACGACGTTTCCTCCGGCATCGGTGCCAACGGCGGTGAAGGTCTGCGTCGCGCCAATGGCCACCGTGGCGGGGTTCGGCGTGAGGGTGATCGTGGCGAGCGGTCCGTCGGTCACGATGACGGTCGCCGTGCCAGAGACGGCGCCGCTGGTGGCCTGCACCGTATTCGTGAACGTCCCCGCGAGCGTGCCGGCGGTGAACAGCCCGCTGCCGGCGCCGATGCTGCCGCCGCTTGCGACCACCGACCAAGTGGGCGTGATCGGCACCACGTTCCCGCCGGCGTCGGTACCCACGGCCGTGAACAGCTGCGTGCCGTTGATGGCCATCGTTCCGGGGTTGGGCGAGACGGTTACGGTTGCGAGCGCGCCGGCCGTCACGATCGCGGTCGCCGTGCCCGAGACGGCGCCGCTCGTGGCCTGCACCGTATTCGTGAACGTCCCTGCGAGCGTGCCCGCGGTGAATAGCCCGCTGCCGGCGCCGATGCTGCCACCGCTCGCGACGACCGACCACACCGGCGTGATCGGCACCACGTTCCCGCCGGCGTCGGTGCCCACGGCCGTGTAGAGCTGCGTGCCGTTGATGGCCATCGTGCCAGGGTTCGGCGAGACGGTCACGGTCGCCAAGGCGCCGGCGGTGACGATCACGGTGGCCGTTCCGGAGACGGCACCGCTCGTGGCACGCACGGTGTTCGTGAAGGTGCCCGCAAGAGTCCCAGCGGTGAAGAGCCCGCTCCCGGCGCCGATCGAGCCGCCGCTCGCGACCACCGACCACACCGGCGTAATGGGTACGACGTTGCCGCCAATGTCCGTACCGACCGCCGTGAAGAGCTGCGTGCCGGAGATGGCCATCGTGCCGGGGTTCGGC
>JANMLN010000114.1:0-3875 GCA_031372565.1 Gemmatimonadota bacterium
ATCCCACCCTGTCCGTGCACGAAACGAGAGCGGCCCTGCGCCTGTGCGCGGGGCCGCTCTCGTTTCTCGGAACAGAAGCAGGTCCTGCGCTTCGCTCAGAGCGACATCACGGATCCTCGCCCGTCCACGTCCCGCCCTCGGCCAGCCGATAGCGCAGCAGGTACAGGTTGAGCGATCCGAAGCTCAGCTTGCTCTTGAGCTGGAGCACCATGCGGCGGCTGTCATCCGACAGCCAGAGCGTCGCGCTGCCCCCCTCGGAGAAGATCCCGGACGTCTTGATGATCGGTTGAATCACGATCGCGTCGAACTCGCCGGCCGGCACGCGGATCCGTTCTTTCCGCAGGACCCTGAGGCGCACCGGGTTCGCTTCAGGGTCGAAGTAGCGGTCGTACGTGTACTCCTTGCCCACTTCGAGCGTCTGCGTGCGCACGAAGTACAGAAACGATCCGTCGTCGAGCGGCAACGCGACCGACGGCTTCTCCGGCTTGTCGTTCTCCGTGTAGCTCTTCCGTTCGGGAAAGAACTCGTAACGCCGGTTGGCGCGATAGCTCCCTTCGGAGATGTCCTGGTGAAAGCGGAGCGAGGCGAACGTCTCCGGCTCGATCCAGCTCTGCATGAGGTCGTTCACCTTGAAGAACATCGTGCCGCCGGTGATCCGGAAGAGCGTCTGGATCGTGGCCTGCCCGCGCACCAGGGCTGGTCCCTTCACGTACATCGAGGCGGAGCCCACGCGCAGGAACCCGAACTTGAGCGAGTACGAGAGCGACTCTCCCGTGACAAACGGCACGTCGAGTCCGGGGCCCCAGCGCGTCGGACCAGTCGGTGGCGTACTGTCCACCGGGGGGACCGTCCGCTCCTGCTCGGCCCACACCCCCGCAACGCCCACGGTCGCGACGAACGCGATGGCGAGGCCGACGGCCAGCAGCAGGCGTCGCCGCCCCTGTACGGTCGGCGCCTGCGTCACGGCGCGGTCTCTCGGGGAGTGAGCGTCCACAGTGCGTAGTACCGCAGGGAGAAGGGGAGTGGCACCCGCTGCAAGCTACGGCCTGCGCCGCCTGCCAATGCTACGTCCGTCGTATCGATCCGGTTCCATCGCGTGATGATCCACGTGCGTTTCGGCTCGGCCAGCACGCGAGACAGGCTATCGGTGACCGGGATGACACGATCGAGGTAGAAGCGCAGCGTGGGATGACTCGTCTCGATGACGGGCGGCGAGGTGCGAGGCAGCGGCCGGCGCTGCCGTCCCGTCTGATACTCGAGGATCACGTCGTCAGGACCGACGCGGCGCGCGACCTCGCCCGCGACGCGGTGCAGCTCGGCGTGAAATCCAGGAATGAGCGTGCGGTCACCGATCGACAGTCCACCGTAATAGGCGGTGAATCCGAACTGCGCGAACGCCGTCATGCCGAGCACGCCGAGCAACGGACGCGCCAACCGCGCGAGGGACAGCGGCGCCCAGCGTCGCGCACAATCATCCGCGACGAGGAGCGCCAGCGGGATCATGGCCGGCAGCATGTAGTGCACGAGCTTGCTGCCCGACGCCGTGAAGAACACGAACACCGTGAGCGCCCACGTCTGCAGGAAGCGCCGTGCCGCGTCGGCGCCGTCAATCGGACGCGTGCGCCGCGGCCACACGCGCGCGAGCGACAGCGACCACGGCATCATCCCGACCAACAGCACGGGGAGGTAGAAGATCAGGTACCCGTGCCACGGCACGTTGTGTGCGGTGTCGCCGCCCAGGAACCGACCGACATTCTGGTCCCACAGGAACCCGCGCACGAAGTCGTCGCGGTTCGCCAGATAGATGGGCCAATACCAGGTGGACAACACGCCAAGGCAGAGCAGACTGGCAATGCTCCAGCCGCCGCGGAATCGCGGGCGCAACGCCGGCTCGCGCCACCAGGTGATGCCGGCGATCAGCACGAAGAACGCGATGGCCACGGGCCCCTTGGCCAGCACGCCGAAGCCGATGGCCGCGCCCGCCGCCCAGCGCCAGCGCGGGTCACCCACGAGCGACTCCCAGAGCCAGACGAGCCCGGCGCTCAGGCACAACACCAGCAGCGGGTCGGTGAGCATCATGCGACCGACCGCGACCACGAGCAGTGACGTTGCGAGCACCAGCGGCGCGATCAACGCAGTCCCGGCGGCCAGCCGCCGCCGAGCGAACCAGGCGGCCAGCGCCATCGTGCCCCACGTCGCGAGAATGGCGGAGACGCGCGGCCCGACGGTCGGTCCCAGCCACTTCACGAACGGAAGCGCGGCCCAGTAGATGAGAATCGGCTTCTCGTACCACGGGGCGCCGTTGTAGTACGGCGTGATCCATTCGTGGCGACGGATCATCTCGCCAACGATCGCCGCATAGAACCCCTCATCGAGGTCGAACAGGCCGTAGCTCCACCATCCGAGGAAGGGGAGCACGCAGGCGAGGGCGACAATCCAGGGGAGACGCGGGTCGCGCGCAGCGGCAGCGGCGACGCGCGGCGGCGCGGGGGGAGGCGCGGCAGTCGAGGCAGGGGCAGTCATCCGACGCGAAAGGTAGTGGGCGCGCCCTTGACCTGCACGCGGGCGCACGACTATCCTTCCATCCGCATAACCGGATACTCATCGCACCCCGCGCACCGTGCCCCGCACCGCCATCTTCGATCGGCTCGCCAGCCTGGCCGACCCCACCCGGGGGCGGTTGCTGCTCGTGCTCGACCGGCACGAACTCACGGTCGGTGAGCTGTGTCAGGCGGTGCAGCTGCCCCAGTCCACCGTCAGCCGACACCTCAAGCAATTGGGGGCGTTGGGATGGATCGCCTCGCGTGCCGACGGCGCGAGTCGCCTGTATCGCATGGTGCCGAGGCTCGATGCCTCCGCCCGCAAACTCTGGCACGTGGTGCGCGAGTCGCTGGCTGAGGGCGATGTGGCACGGCGCGACACGCAGCGCGTCGGCGCGATCCTCGAGAAGCGGAAGCGTGCGAGCCGGGAGTTCTTTGCCTCGGCCGCAGGGCAGTGGGACGCGTTGCGCGCGGAGCTGTTCGGACAGCGCGCTGATCTGGTCGCGCTCCTGGCGCTCCTCGATCCGGCGCTCGTCGTGGGCGACCTCGGCTGCGGGACGGGGCAGCTCGCGGTTGCGCTTGCGCCGGCCGTCGGGAAGGTGATCGCCGTCGATGGCAGCCGGGCGATGCTCGCCGCCGCCCGCCGCCGCTGTGGTGACGCCCCCAATCTCGACCTCCGGCAGGGTGATCTCGAGGCGCTCCCCATCGATGATGCCGCGCTCGACGCGGCCGTGCTGTTCCTCGTGCTCCACTACCAGGATGAGCCGGTGCGCGTGTTGAGCGAGGCGCGGCGCGCGCTCAAGCCAGGCGGCCGACTGCTCGTCGTCGACATGATGCCGCATGAACAGCGCGACCTGGCCGAACGCATGGGCCATGTCTGGCAGGGGGTCAGCGACGAACAGCTCGGCCATTGGATGGAGGAAGCGGGCTTCGGTGCGGTCCGCTATCGGCCCATGCCCACGGATACGGTTGCCACGGGGCCGGCGCTCTTCGCGGCCGTCGCGTCGACGCCGCTCGTCGCCACGTCGGCGCGGCCGGTGGAGCGGCGCAGTGCCTGAGCCCGTTGTCGTCCTGAGCGCAGCGAAGGACCTGCTTCTGCTGTTGTCGTCCTGAGCGCAGCGAAGGACCTGCTTCTGTTGTTGATCTTCCGCACCACCGCACGACTCGACCCGCGCACGACGACTCCCAACTTCTAGGACACCGATCCAATGGCGACTGCCGTGAAGACGATGCCGACCGCAAGCGCCACCGAGCGCCCGGCATTCAAGGTGAAGGACCTGTCACTGGCCGAGTGGGGCCGCAACGAAATCCGGCTCGCCGAGCACGAGATGCCGG
>JANMLN010000179.1:0-26232 GCA_031372565.1 Gemmatimonadota bacterium
GATCCCGGACCTGCCGCACGACGACCTCGTGGACCACGGTCACCTCACCCGCACACCGGCTGCACCGTTTCGGCGCCCCGGCCACCGGCGCAAGCTCCAACACCAGCCGCGGCGGGGTCGCACTCGGCTCGCGCGTCACCCTGACCAGCTCGAAGCCGTCAAAACTCCCGAGAATCGCCGCCAACTCGTCGTGTCCCATCCGGCACCTCCGATGCCGACACGATGGCACCCCGAGGGCCGCCTGTCACGCCCAATTCCCGAAATTCCCCGAAGAACCTTTTTCTCCGCCACCTACCGCCGACTCAACCCCAACACGCTCAAAAAGAAGCTCGCCAGCACCCCCTGCGCACCAAGCACCATGAGCAACGTCGCGGGAATCACCAGCCGCATCGTGCGCCCCACGTCCATCGCGCCGTACCCGGTGTTCGCCCAACGGCCGAGCGACGCCACCGCCAGCGCGAGTCCTGCGACCAGCACCACGCCGCTCACGACGAGCCCGGTCTCGAGCGTCACGTAGCGATAGAGCCGATCCACGCGCGGATCTGCCGGCACCAGCCCTTCGCGCGCCGCGAACGTCTTCGTGAACACCGCAAACAGGACGCTCTGCACGCCGAGCAGCACCGCGGCCGCGCCAAAGAGCATCGTGTGCACGTCGAGGCCGAGTCCCGCGACGACGCGCGGGCCCGGCAGCAGCCACGCGACCACGATCAGGCCCGTCAGTGCGAGCAGCGCGCCCGGTACCAGGAACAGATACCGCGGGCTGTAGAGCAACAGGAACCGCAGGTGCCGCCACCCATCGCGCCAACTGCGCAAGTGCGGCGCACGACTGCGACCGTCGCGATTGAGCGGCGTCGGCACTTCGCTCACGCGCAACCCGGCCAGCACGCTCCGCACGACCATCTCGCTCGCGAACTCCATCCCGGTCGTCCGCAGATCGAGCGCGACAATCGCGTCGCGGCGGAACGCCCGCAATCCGCAGTGGAAGTCCTTGACCGGCGCGCGAAAGAACAACCTCCCGATCCCGGTGAGCACCGGGTTCCCCAGGTAACGGTGCAGGGGGGGCATCGCGCCGTCGGCAATCCCGCCCGCAAACCGGTTGCCCATCACGAGATCATCGCCCGCTCGCAGCCGCTCCACGAACGGCATGAGGCCCATGAAGTCGTACGAGTCGTCGGCATCGCCCATCGCCACGAACCGGCCGCGTGCCGCGGCAATTCCGCCCATGAGCGCGGCGCCGTATCCTTTCTCCGGCACCGGAACCACGCGGGCGCCGGCGCGTTCAGCGAGGGAACGGGAGTCGTCGGTGCTCCCGTTGTCCGCGACGAGCACCTCGCCCGCGATTCCATGCTCGGCCAGAAAGCGACACGCCTTGGCCACGCACGTCGCGACCGTCTCTGCCTCGTTGAGGCACGGCATCACGATCGACAGTTCCACCGCGCCATCCGCGCGCTCTTCCCTGACTCCGGCCATGCCCGAACTTAACCGCGTCGCTCCCGACTTCTCGCTCCCCGCCGACGATGGCAGCACGGTCCGCCTCAAGACCCTGCGCGGCCAGCCCGTTGTCCTCTACTTCTACCCGAAGGACGACACCACGGGGTGCACGGCCCAAGCCTGCGAATTTCGCGACCTGTTCCCGCGCTTCAAGAAGTCCAAGGCGGTGATCCTCGGCGTCTCTCCCGACCCGGTCAAGAGCCACGTCAAGTTCAAGACCAAGTACGATCTGCCCTTCGCGCTGCTCGCCGACGAACTGCACGAAGTCTGCGAGTTGTACGGCGTCTGGAAGGAGAAGTCGATGTACGGGCGCAAGTACATGGGGGTCGAGCGCTCCACCTTTCTCATCGATGCCAAGGGGAAGCTCGCCAAGGCGTGGATCAAGGTGACGCCCAAGGGACATGCCGACGAGGTGGCGGCCGCGATCGCGGAGCTCGAATAGCCGTGCGTTGGACGCCAGCCCTCAGCCGTCCTTGAACCCCAGGTCCCTCGGCTTGGGCGGCGTCGGCATCGGCGTCTTGGGGGCCAACGCCTTCACCTGGCGCATGCCGGCCGCGTGAATCGCCTGCGCCTCGCGGGCCAAAAATCCGCCGCCGCCCAGTGCCGCGAGCCCCAGCAGCGCGAACACGATCGTCCACGCGAAGTCGGTCCAGTGGAGCGACGAGGCGAGTCGCGCGCGAAACGGCTCGGCGGGATCCAGCAGCACCTGATGCAGGCTGCCGTAATCCACCTTGTCACTGTCCGCTTCGGCCTTCGCCCGGTCGGCGTGCCAGTCGCCGGCAGTCACGAGGACCGCGCTTCCGGTCGCTGACCGCTCAACCGCCATGAGGGCATCGACGGAGTAGAGCGTCTTCCCCGAGCGCTCCACGTCCACGATGCTCACCCCCACCGACGACGCGTCCGCGCGTCGCCACGCCGACCGTTGCGCGAGTTCGGGCCGCGCCACGCCGTAGCCGGCACCGCAGAGCGCGAGTCCGGCAACGCCGAGCGTGAGCGCGCCGAACCGGACGCGCCGCACCTTCTTGCGCAGCTTCGCGTTCGTCTTCTTGGCCACGATCGCTTCCTGACGGCGCTTCTCCGCTGCCTCGGTCGCGCGGGCAATCCAGTCCATGTCCGGCAACGGTCCGCCCATCGGCAGCGGCTCGGGCTCGGCGTTGGCGGCGCGGATCTCGTCGAACCGCTCGCTCGTGCGCACGATGCCCACGATCACCAGCAGCAGCCCCGAGAGCGCCAGCAGGGCCGGCCACACGAAGCGCGCAAACGGTTCGCGCGCGTCCATGTCGAGTTCGCCCGGATCCTGGGGGTTGAAGCGCACCACGCGCGCCGCCCCCACCGGCCATTGCGTCAATCGATCGAGCACCGCAGCCGGCGTGCCGAGCGCCACGTCATCGCGCGCCGGCGACACGTACTTGATCCCCTGCAAGGCGTACGAGAAATCCACTTCGCCGCGATAGCCCGCCGGGTCGCCAATGACGCGCCGACCCGCGACCGTCGCGCGCGTCTCCGGCCACTCCGACAGTCGCTTGGCCTTGCCCCACACCTGCCAACTCGCGAAGCCGACCGCCGCCAGTCCCGCGACATAGAGACCGATCGTGAATGCGCCCAGATGCTTGATCAATGGCTTGGTGCTCACCCTAGACCTCCCTCTGCCAACTCGGCATATTCACGAGCACAGCTGGCTGATGACCCCCGAATTCGCGATCCCCATGAGCACTGCCGCCGACACCCTGCTCAAGACGCCATTCCACGCCGCGCATGTCGGCCTCGGTGCAAAGATGGTCCCGTTTGCCGGCTACGAAATGCCGGTGCAGTACCCTACCGGGATCACGGCGGAACACAAGGCGGTGCGCGAAGCTTGCGGCCTCTTCGACGTGAGCCACATGGGGGAATTTCTCATCCGGGGGCCGGGGGCGCAGGGGTTCGTCAGCTTCGTCACCACCAACGACGTCGCGGCGCTCGCCGTGGGCCAGGTGCACTACTCGGCCATCTGCAACGAACGCGGCACCTTCGAAGACGACTGCCTCGTCTACCGGTACGACGATCATTACATGATGGTCGTGAACGGATCCAACAAGGACAAGGATCTCGCGCACATCCTCCGCTATCACGGGGGGTTCGACTGCACGGTCGAGGATCGCACCGCCGAGGTCGCGCTGCTGGCCCTGCAGGGCCCCAAGGCGCAGGGGGTGCTGCAGCCGTTGGTGGACATCGACCTGGAGTCGATCAAGTACTACTGGTTTCAAGAGGGGCATGTGGCCGGCATCGCGGCCACGATCTCGAGGACCGGCTACACCGGCGAGGACGGCTTCGAGCTCTACTTCGACGCGGCGCACGCCGACACGGTCTGGAATGCGTTGCTGGCCACCGGCGCCGTCACTCCCACCGGGCTTGGCTGTCGCGACTCGCTGCGCCTCGAGATGGGGATGGCGCTCTACGGCAACGACATCGACGACACCGTCACGCCGCTCGAGGCACAGCTCGGGTGGCTGGTCAAGATGAAGAAGGGCGATTTCGTGGGCCGCGCCGCACTCGAGGCGCAGAAGGCGGCCGGCGTGCCCCGTGCGCTCGTCGGCTTCACGAGCGATGAACGCGTCTTCCCGCGGCACGGCTACCCGGTCTTCGTCGACGGTGCGCCGAGTGGCGTCGTCTGTTCGGGGACGATGAGTCCCTCGGTCGGCTTGCCGATCGGCACCTGCTATGTGCCGTTCGCCCGCAAGGCGCCGGGCACCCCCATCGAGATCGAGGTGCGTGGCAAGCGTGTGAGTGCGCGCACCACCGCACTCCCGTTCTGGACCCAGGGGTCGCGTCGGTAGTCCTGCATCCGGATCCGCGCGCCATGCGCATCGCGATTCTCACCGTGTCGGACGCGCTCGCCTCGGGCGCGCGTCGCGATGACCGCTCGGGCGATGCCATCGCGACCTGGGCCGCCGTGCACGATCACGAGGTCGTGGCGCGTGCCGCCGTACCCGACGGCACCGTGGAGATCGTGCGGCACCTGCTCCGGTGGTGTGACGCCGACATGGCCGATGTCGTGTTCACCACGGGGGGGACCGGGGTGTCACCGCGCGACGTGACCCCGGAGGCCACGCAGGCCGTCCTCGATGTCGAGATGCCGGGATTGGTCGAGCTCATGCGCATCCCGAAGCTCGCGACCTTTCCCCGTGCGGCGCTCTCGCGCGCGCGTGCGGGGGTGCGGCGTCGTGCCCTCATCGTCAACCTCCCCGGCGCCCCGTCCGGCGTGACCGAAGGGCTCGGCGCGCTTGCGTCGATCCTCGCGCACGCCAGCCGGATCGCGCGGGGCGAGTCCACCGATCACTCCGGCGCGCTCGATGCGCCATCGCTCCGATGAAAGTCCTGATCACGCTCACCGATCTCGAGCCGGCCGTGCGGCTCAACGCCCTGCTCGAGCAGCAGGGGGGCGGGACGATCACGGAGCTGGTCTCCCCGATGGACGACGCGCGCGCCGCGCTGCGCCGGCTCGGTCCCGACGTCGTCGTGATCACCGGCGCCCTGATGGACGCGCAGCACGTGGCGCTGGTGCGAGAGCTGCTGTGGGACGAGGTGCCGGTCATCGGCCTGGCCGACATCCTCGACGATGACATCAACCTCCGGCTGCACGGCGTCGGCTATGCCGAAGTCCTGGGCAAGCCGGTGCTCCCCGCCGACATCGCCGCCGTGGTGCGGCGGGTGGCCGAACGACGGGAGGTGGCCCAGTCGACGGGGCTGGTGGGGGACAGTCAGGCCATTCGCCAGGTGCTGGTCAAGATCGAGCAGATGGCACCGGTCACGAGCACCGTGCTGATCGAGGGCGAGAGTGGGACGGGCAAGGAGTTGGTGGCCCGGGCCATCCACCAGCGGAGTCCGCGCAAGGCCAAGCCGTTCATCGCGGTCAACGTGGGGGCCCTGCCGGAGACGTTGCTCGAGAGCGAACTGTTCGGCCACGAGAAGGGGGCGTTTACGGGGGCGGCCGAGCGCCGGTTGGGCCGGTTCGAGCTGGCGCACACGGGGACGTTGTTTCTCGACGAGATCGGCGAGATCCCGACGTCGACGCAGGTCAAGCTGCTGCGCGTGCTCGAGGAGCGGGAAGTGACGCGCGTCGGCGGCACGGCGGCCATTCCGGTGGATGTGCGCGTCGTGGCGGCCACGAACCGGCCGTTGCGCGAGCATGTGGAGCGGGGGCACTTCCGCGCCGACCTGTACTACCGGCTGAACGTGCTCGGGATCTACCTGCCGCCGCTGCGCGAGCGGCGCGATGACATCCCGCTCCTGGTGCGCCGGTTCGTTCGCGAGGTGACCGCTCGGCACGACCGCGCCTTTCACGGGATTTCGGGGGACGCGATCGAGATGCTCGTGCACTACCCGTGGCCGGGCAATGTGCGCGAGCTCAAGAACCTGATCGAGAGCATGGTGGTGCTCGCTCCGGGGCGGGAGATTCGCGCGGACGACATTCCGGCGTCCATCCGGGAGGGGGCAGGGGCGCGGTTCCTGCCGGTGCATGTGGGGCCGGTCGTTCGCGGCGCGGAGGGGTCGCAGGGGCGCGAACTCGAGTTCATCGTGCGCTCCCTGGTCGAGCTCAAGCTGCAGGTCGAGGAGCTGCGTCGGCGCGCGGATGACGATCGCGAGCGTGCCGCCCGGAAGGATGGGTCGTCTGGTGGGGTGACTGGGGCCGGGTGGGTGGGGGAGCTGCGTGCCGTCGGCACCGGTGGGGCGGGGGGGATCGAGGCGCCCGGGGCGCCGCCGCCGCCGAACGTGGTGACGGTGACCCCGGGGATGACGATGGCCGAGATCGAGCGCGCGTCGATCGAGGCAGCGCTCAAGGAGACGCGGGGGAACAGGCGGAAGGCGGCCGAAATGCTCGGGATCGGGGAGCGGACGATGTATAGAAAGTTGAAGGAGTACCATCTCGACGGCGAGGTCGAACAGGACTAAATGACCGAAAACACCCTATCTTGCGCCTGTAGGAGTCTCCCTACATATTCGCGCCGTCTCATAACGCGTCAGTTGCGTTACGTGGCGCGTAACGGTCGATTCGTCTGCTGTTTTCATCTGCGAGCGGAGGTGAGCCATGGCGTTGCCGGCTGATGCGGGCGGCAAGTCGGTGTCACCGATCGCCGGGAGTGTGTTTCCGGTGTCCGCGGCGGAGGAGTTGCTCTCGTCGTTGGCGGGGGTGATGAGTTCGCGGATCGTGACGACGGGGAACGGGCAGTTGGAGGCGATCCACGTGCTCACGAGCGCGGAGATCCCGCCGAAGCAGACGGTGCGGAATGTCGAGAGTGCGCTGATGGCGCACTTCGGGATGAAGGTTGACCACCGGAAGATCTCGGTCGCGACGTCGGTGGAACCCGCAAAGGCGTGGAAGTCGGGTGGTGGTGGCGGGAGTGGGAGCGGGGCGTTGGAGGCTGAGGAGTTGGGGGTGCGTCGGCGGCTGTACTTCGAGGATGTCGAGGTGCGTCGCTCGCGGACCAAGGGAGTGACGGTGCGTGTGACGTTGCGCCGTGGTGACGAGGTGGTGGCGGGTGAGGCGGAGGGGGTCGAGCACGACCGCGCCTGGATCGATCTGGCGGCGCAGGCGGCGCTCTCGGCGATCGGCAAGGTGGACGGGTCCGACGCGGTGCCGCTGGCCTTGTATGGTGCGAAGCTGGTGGAGGCGTTCGAGCGCGAGTTCGTGTTCGTGGGGGTGACGGTCAAGCTCGGGCGCGACACGATGTTGTTGACGGGCAGTTGCGAGGTTCGGGAGAGTTCGGAGACGGCGAGCGTGCTGGCCGTGCTGGATGCGACGAACAGATGGATGACGCACCACGCGTGAGCTGACGTGCAGTAGTTCGAACAGAAAGGGATGATCCTGATGAGCCTGGCCGACGCGGTCAGGCTCTCGGTGTCTCAGGACCAGCGATCTGGCTTCCTTTCACGAGGTTCCACAAGCGCGGAGAAGTACAGCAGAAATGTGACCCCCCGTCCTCAGCTCTGAAGCGGAGATGAGCTGAGTACGAGGCCAACTCGGGCCAGCACGACGAGCGGAGCCCACCCTTGGTGGTAGCACGGACCTGCGAGCGCAGGCGTGACTCCAACGAAGGAGGTGACGCGCAATGACGTTCTTTTTCGGTCTGATTGCCAGCTGTATCGGCAAGATGTTTGGAGACAGCAGCGTGTGGTTGTAGCTGTGGGCGGGGGTCCACACACCATGAAGAACGCAAATCCCAAATCGTGAATCCGATTCCGAAGCTACTGAAGTTCGTAGCAACCACCACCATTCTCGCGGTAGTCTCGGCGTGCTTCCTCGCCGTGACCTCACCCCAAGTGTCAAGCGAGCAGGTCTCGGCAGCGGTCGTCTTCGCTCTCGTCGGGCTCCTCTCGCATGCGTTGCTTTACCGCACCACGAGCAGCGTTGGTGGGACGGTATCATTTATACCGTTCCTTGCAGGGGTCGTTGTTGCGCCAAACTGGTTTACGGTCATGACGATCGCCGCCGCCGCGGCGCTCGTAGAGATTCAATCAAAGAGAGCCGCAATCAAGGCTGTCTTCAACACGTCGCAGTTTGCCTTGGCTGCCAGCCTAGCGGGTTTGGTGTTCAACGGCTTTGGTGGAGTGACACCACTGGATCATCAGGCTTTGGATTGGGACATGGCGATGCCTCTGGTGCTGGCGTTCGCTGCATATCTGCTTGTCAACAAGGTTGCCGTAAGCGCAGTCATTGGCATCGCCGAGGGAGGCGACGGTTGGTCGGTGTGGCGTCGGATTACAGATACCGCAATTCTCTACGACGTTCTCTCGCTTCCTTTCGCCTACGGCTACGCCAAAGTCTTCGCCGATCTGGGCTGGCAATGGGTAATCGCGCTCTCTTTGCCTTTGCTCGGTGTGCGGCAACTGTATCGGACTAACTGGCAACTTCAAAGGTCGAGTGAAGAGCTCCTTCAGCTCATCGTTAACGCGATCGAAGCACGTGACCCGTACACTTCGGGGCATTCGCGACGAGTCGCCCACTATGCTACGATAATCTCAAGATCGGTCGGCATGCCGAAGAAGACTGTGGACCGCATCTTTACCGCGGCCATCCTCCACGATGTCGGAAAAATTCACGAAGATTTCGCCCCAATCTTGAGGAAGCCTTCCGCACTTACGGATGAAGAACGGGCGACAATTGAGAGCCATTCCGACCGCGGGGCCCAGCTGGTCGCCACCGTCTCGCAGCTTGAGGATATCGTTCCTGTGGTCCGGCACCATCACGAGAGGTGGGATGGGCGCGGATATCCAGGCGGCCTCGCGGGTCAGGATATCCCACTGGGATCTCGAGTGATCATGTTGGCGGACACGATCGATGCAATGACATCTGATCGGCCTTATCGCCCGGCGCTTCCTAGGGAAGTTGTTCTCGCCGAGCTTGACCGTATGTCGGGCATCCAGTTCGACCCCGAGATAACGAGAAAGTTTGTGACGACAACGGGTCCTGATGAACTGTTTGAGGCGGTCGCGTCGTATCACGCGGACGACTTGCCTGAACGCGACGTGACGCGACTTTTCGATCGCGCCAAGCGAGTTCGCACTGCCTGACCCGCGAGTTCAGGTGCAACGCGATTGTGATCTGTTGATTTCGATCGCCCCTAAATTCGAACCTTGGTCGCCCGCTTTCGTAGCTGCTCGATGGTCGTCGCTAGTTCGGTGGTAGCGGGTCCGATCTCGAACCGGTGTGCGGACAGCCTCAGTAGGAACTTCAGCGCCCTCGTCGACCCTACTCGACTTTCAATGGCGCGCGCAGCGGTCGCTTGGACGAAGTCAGCACGGGGCCACGACCTAAATCTGAACGCGTAAGCGACCAGCATCCGCGCTTCATCAATCTCGATGTGACGCCCGGCGGCGCTCAGCTTCGCGGCAGCGCGGGTAGCGAGAACATTTCCTCGGCTTCGGTGGTCCGACGGAAGTTTACCGTGCAGCAGAGTATCTACCGCTGGATGCACAGTGTGCTCAAGCTCCCCCTTCGTCTGTAAATGACAGCGGGCTATCACGAGTGCGAGCGATGTCGCATCGATTCGCAACTCGCCTGTGGCTTGATGAGTATGCAACTGTGCCATCAATGGCACGGTCCGCGCTATATCGCCGACATCTAGATGAAAGTTGATCTGAGCTGCGAGCACCAATCCTGTCATTTGGTGAGCCCCTAACTCGCGAAGACGATCCATGCATTCGGCAAAGAAATCGGTAGCACGCGGGCGGTCGCCGATCGAACGCAATACAACGGTGGCATCCATGAGGGCAGAGAGAAGTGGAACGGGTGCACCAAGGCGCCTCGCTAAGGCGATGCGCTGATCTGCGAGGAGTCGAGCCGACTGCAGATCGCCCGAGTAGTATGCGAGTAGCATCTGAGCCTTGAGCAGGCTATCGCTGCGAAAGTCATCTGAGTCGGTCTCCTTGCTTCGGAGCGAGAGGAGTGGCCCCATTGCACTCCTAGCTAGGTGCTGATCTGCCAAAACAACGGTGTTGATCAGGACCTGCGCACGAATCGGACTGTCTGATCTTGTTGCTTTCGCCAAGGCTACTGCACGCGGCAGATCATTGACAGTGTGGGGAAGATCATTGGTGCGTGACCAGATGAGCATCACCTCAGCAAACGTCGCGAGTTCGCTGTTGTTGTCGCCACCCGCCGTAAGCGAGGCGAGCTCGGTAGCATGCGTGCGAACTAAATCGCGGTCACGCTCAGAGAACGCGATCTCAACAGACAGCTTCTTGGCGAGAGAGAGGAAGGCGCCGTCGCTCGCGGACGCGCTCTCTTGGATCTCACGCACAACGGACCAAGCAGAGTTAGTAGACCCAGCAAGCATGAGGCGCCGTGCGGTCTGTTGAATCAACTCCACCCCCCGCTGCTCCATGTTCGCCGCGCGCAGGTGCTTCGCACACGCCACCAACACCCCCGCGTCCGTCCCCTCGCGCGCGACCGGCTCCAGCACGTCCGCGATATACCGGTGCAGCAACACCACCGCCGCCTTGCTCGCCCGCCCCACCGCCCGCTGCGCGATGATCCCGTGGCGCACCAGCGGCGCATCGACCAGCGTCTCGAGAAAGCCGGCCGCATGTAACTGGTCCAAGGCCTCGAGCAGGACATCGCGCGCGATCTGCATCACGGACTCGATTCGACCCACCGTCGCGTGGCGACCCAGAAGGGCGCACACCTGCAGGCACCGCATCGCGGAGGGCACGATCGTGTCGAGGCGCTGCTCCATCAACGCGTCAAGGCTGGGAGGCAACTCGTTCAGGTCGCCCGTGCTGAGCCAATGCGTCGCCAGTGTGTGCACGTAGAGTGGGTTACCATTGGACACCCCAGCCGCGCGTCGCAGCAGCGCCGGTCGGTCCGCCGGAGGCTGACCATGCACCAGCGCGCCCAGCAGTTCGAAGCTCTCCTCTTCCGTGAGCGGCGGTACGCGGACGACCAGAGCGCGCGAGCCACCCGACGCCATCTTTGGCAACTGCTCCTTCTGCTGCGCGGCGAATACCCACGCGACCCGGCGCGACGCCGCGTGCTCCACCGCCATCGAGTAGAAGGGAATGCTCGACGGGTCCAGCCACTGCGCATCGTCCACGGCAATCAGCAGCGGCCGCTCTGAGCTCACGGCATCGATCAGGTCGAGCACCGAACTGCGCAGCAACCGGTGCCGATACGCCGAGTCCTCCGGTCCCTGAGGCAGCGGCTCGTCGGCAGGATCGAGCTTGGTGAGGCGCATCAACGCCCGATGCGCCGCGGGATCCACCCCCAACGCGCCGGGCTGCATCAACATCGTGCTCGTCATCACCTCGAGTGCGCACAGCGGTCGGTCCGGCCAGGTCGGTTCGCACGAGATCGTCACCAACGACCACCCCTCGAGCGCGGCCAGCGCGTTCATCTCGCGCACCAGGCGCGTCTTTCCCACGCCGGGCTCGCCCCACATGCTGACGATCGTGCCGACCTGGTCGCGCGCACGCCGCATGTGGTGAGCGAACGATTCCAGCATCGCGTCTCGACCGACCAACAACTTCCAGTCGGCCCGGTTGCGCACCGCTGCCGGCATCCGCTCGGTGATTCTCCGCTTGAGCAACGTCGGTTGGATGGCCAACTCCCCCGGCTTGCCGTCCATGGCCTCGAGGTACCGGTCGAGGAGCGCGACCGCCTCGGCCTTGTTCCCCTGAACGGCCCGCCCTTCTGCAAGGGTCAGTGTGGCCTCCTCGTTCAGCGGGTCGATGCCGAGGATCGCCTGCGCGTACGCCACGGCCCGCATCCACTGTGTGCGCATCCGGGTCTCTCGCAGTCCCGCCATCAGCCGTTCCGTCAGGCGACGGTGCACGCGGTCGCGCCAACGCTCGATGAGCGACGCGAAGGGCGCCGAGACGCGCGGCTCATACCCGTCAAGGAAGCTCCAGTGCTGCGTCAAGTCGGTCGGCGCTCCGTCAACCGCCAACCGTTCATCCACATCCCAGACCACCCCCGGCGGTAACGAGAGATGCTCACCGCGTGTCTCGATGAGCAGTCCGAGCTGGCGCAACTTGTACGCGGTCTGGCGCAGATTGTGGGCCGAACGCTCACGCGGCGCCTCTGGCCAGAGCAGTTCGCAGGCGCTGGCCCGTGACAGTGGCCGAGGGACGCTCTCGAGCAGCGCCAAGGTCAGGGCAAAAACGATCTCGTGGTCAGGCCCGACCTCCCGCTCGCTCAGGATGAGTCGTGGGGGGCCCAGCGTCTCGATGCGCATGGCGTTCAGAGGCTGTCGGTGGCTGATATAAAAGCAGGTGCGTCGCTCGGACCCTGCACGTTGTCGCGCGACGTCACTCGGGCGTCAGTTCAACCCACCTCCGGCCGTCTCGCCACACAAATAAGCCCCACTTCCGCTCACGCAGAAGTGGGGCACTTGACCTATCCGAGACGCAAGAATCGCCGTCGCGACCGCGCGGCGGCTAGAGCTTCAGCAACCTCTGCACCGTCATCCCCTCGGCCTCGGCCTGGAAGTTGAGCAGCAACCGGTGCCCGAGCACCGACAGGGCCACCCCCTTGATGTCGTCGATGTCCGGCGCCGCCCGACCGTCCATCGCCGCACGCGCCTTCGCACCGAGAATGAGATACTGGCTCGCCCGCGGGCCGGCGCCAAACCCCACGTACTTGCGCACGTCGGCGCTCGAGGTCGGATCGCTCGGACGCGTGCTGCGCGCCAGATCCACCGCGTACCGCACCAGCGTCGGTGCCGCCGGGAGGCGGCGCACGAGCTGTTGCAACGCCACCAGCTGCTCGGCGCTGAGCACGGGCTCCACCACGCCGGTCATGGCGCCGGTCGTCGCGGTCACGATCGCTTCTTCCTCCTCGCGCGACGGATAATCCACGTTCAATTCGAACATGAACCGGTCCCGCTGCGCCTCGGGCAGCTGGTACGTCCCCTCCTGCTCGATCGGGTTCTGCGTGGCCAGCACGAAGAACGGATTCGGGAGCGGATGCGTCTTGCCCGCCACGGTCACCGTGCGCTCCTGCATCGCCTGTAGCAGCGCGGCCTGCGTCTTCGGTGGGGCGCGGTTGATCTCGTCCGCCAGCACGATGCTCGCGAACACGGGACCGGGCGCGAAGGTGAAAATCCGGCGGCCGGTGGCCTGATCCTCCTCGAGCAGTTCGGTCCCCGTGATGTCGCCGGGCATCAGGTCGGGGGTGAACTGCACCCGGTTGAACGACAGATGCAGCGCCTCGGCCACCGTCTGGATCAGCAGCGTCTTGGCCAGGCCGGGCACCCCCACGAGCAGACAGTGACCACCGGCCAGGATCGCCGCGAGCAGGTTGTCGACGATGTCCTGCTGCCCGACGATGCGCCGAGCGATCTGGGTCTTGAGGTCAGCGTGCGCCTGCTTGAGCTTGACGAGCAGCTCGAGGTCGGCGTCGGTGGTGGGCGCGGCTTGGCCCGATCGGGCGGCAGGTGCAGTCACGGCAGCGGGGTCGAAGGTCGCGAAAGGTACGATGGGTGAGCGCAAGGCGCACCCGCCAAGTCGCGTTCGGCGGCGGATGCACAACGGGCGGGCCGCCCCGTGTGGGACCCCCGCCCGTGCGTCATGGTGCCTTGTGGTGTCTAGCGAACGCAGCCTAGGGGACTACGAAGCCGATCCGCTCCTCGACCGGGTGCGACGCGCTCGTGGTCGTTGCGACCAGGGTGTACGTCCCGGGCTTCGCATCGCGCCACTCTTCCGAGAAAGTGAGCTGCGCGTTCTTCGAGAGCGTCTCGGTCGACATCACCTGCGTGAACATGCGATCGTGACTCCACTGCCACACCGTCTCCCCTCGCGCATCGAGGACCGCAAAGTCGTGCGTCTGCGCGCTCGGAAACTGCAGTTCGACGCGCTTGCCCGTGTGATTCGTGAGCTCCAGCATGAAGGTCACGGCGGGCCCCGTGGTCACGTCCACGCGCGCATCGATGCCGTGCGACTGCGTTGTGGCGCTTCCATGCTGGGCCGAGCGCTCGCTCGCGTGGGAACGCGGCGAACACGCATACACGATGCTCGCGACAACCAGCAAGGCAACGGGAAGGCGCTTGTCCATCGGAATGGGGCGGCAGCGGGGGGGCCCGAATCGTGAAGGGCGTCACGAATCGAACGGATCACCAACTTATGCACATGAGGACGAACTGTCAAAGCGAAGGTCACGCGCAAGTGGATGCTGAGTCGTGACTTGCGTGGATTCACGTCCCATTCGGTATCTGTTCGGTTGAAGCCGAGCGCCGCCTGAAATGACGCGGGCGCGCGCGGCAGGTGGGGGCTGACGATCTGCCCGATTGTGGCGGCTCGGGCCCCCCTCGCTTGAACCACCCCCCGAGACCCCCTTAAGTTTATCGGGCTATGCAGGATGGACCCTCTCAACCGCCGCAACCGCCCCAGCCACCGGGGCCGCGCGACGGGCATGACGGGCCAACGGGGGCCGAATTCGCAGGGATTGGCGTCCAATTCGCAGCATCGATTCTCCTGTTCCTCTGGCTGGGTCAGTGGGTGGACAAGCGGATCGGCACGGCGCCGTGGGGGCTCATCATCGGCGTTTTCACTGGGGCCGGGGGCGCGTTCTACGCGATGTATCGCAAGCTGATGGCGGCACAACGCGCAGACGACGCTCGGCGGAAACAATGAACGACGTGGCATCGGGCTCCATGCGCGGGGCCGTGCTGTACGCGGTGATCGTGCTGGTGGCCGTGTCGGGGTTGGGATGGTTTGCCGGACTGTTCTTCACGGGCCCGGCCGCCCATCGCGCGATCCTCACGAGTGCGGTGCTCGCCGTGGTCGTGCAACTGGTGGGGTTCGCCATCGCGTGGCGGATGCGACGGTCGAACGCCCTCGCGGGATGGGCGGCAGGTGCACTGCTCTGCGTGGTCACGCTGATGTTCTACGGGTTTGCGGTCGGGCCGCTGGGGCTGCCGCTCGAACCTGCGCTGTTGAGTCTCGCCGGCTTCTTCTTCGTCACTGAAACGCTCGAACCGCTCTGTCTCACCTGATGCTTCGATTGCTTTCGCGCCTCGCGGCGCTCGCCCTGCTGGTCTCCGCTGCGTCGACGGTTGGCGCGCAGGCCACCGAGAAACTCGCCCCGACGACCGTCACCGCTGCGGAGTCGCACGCGCCGAGTGCCATGTCGAGTGCCGCGCCTGACGCGGCGCACCAGGAGGCGGCCACCGATCATGCCGCCTCGGGTGGCCACGACGACGACATGATCACGCCGCACATCACCGACAGCCGGTATATCGAGATCCCGACCTTCTCGCCGCCGTTCGTGCACGAGGTGAAGCTGCCGCGCTGGGCGCCCATCCATATCGGCGGTCTTGAACTCGACCTCTCGCCGACCAAGCACGTGGTGATGATGCTGCTGGCGGCGTTCCTCGTGAGCGCCCTGCTCATCCTCACGGCGCGCGCGCAGGCCCGGCAGCACGCCTCGCACGGGCACGCCAAGGGGTGGACCGGCGGCATCGAGGCGATGGTCCTCTACATCCGCAACGAAGTCATCATCCCGAACGTCGGTCCGCACGGCAACGGCTACGTGCCGTTCCTGCTGACGCTCTTCTTCTTCATCCTCGCGGCCAACGTGCTCGGCCTGATCCCGTACGGGTCCACGGCCACCGGCAACATCTCGGTGACGGCGACGCTCGCGGCCATCACCTTCGTGGTCGTCGAGACGGCGGGGATGCGCGCGCAGGGGATGGGCTACCTGAACACGATCTTCTTCTGGCCGCACGACATGCACATCGCGATGCGGATCCCGATGTCGATCATCATCTCGCCGATCGAACTGGTGGGCAAGTTCGCGCGACCGATCGCACTCGCCATCCGTTTGTTCGCGAACATGACCGCCGGGCACATCGTCATGCTCGCCTTCATCAGCCTCATCTTCTACTTCAAGAGCGCGGCCAGCGGGGCCCCGTTCCTGATGGCGATCGCGATCTCGTTCCTCGAACTCTTCGTTGCCTTCCTGCAGGCGTTCGTCTTCACCCTGCTGGCCTCGGTCTTCATCGGCCAGGTCCGGGAGGCGCACCACTAGTCGCTGTACACCCGTTGTCCCACGCACCGCGCGACGGGCTCGCGCGCGGTGTGCCCCGTACCCGGCCGGATGGCTGGGGATGCCCGCTGGGTCCCGGAACCCGATGGCGGGCCGCGCTGCGGTTTCGAGTGCGAGCCGAATCGACTCACGTTTCACCTATCGAGTACTGACATGAGCTTCTATCCGCTTCTCCAGGCCGCCGCTGCCGGCGCGCCCGCCAACGCCGGCCTCGCCCTCATGGGCGCTGCCATCGGCGCCGGTATCGCCGTGCTGGGTGCCGGTCTCGGCATCGGCCGCATCGGTGGCCAGGCCGCCGAGGGCATGGCCCGCCAGCCCGAGGCCGCTGCCAAGATCCAGACCGCGTCGCTGATCCTCGCGGCGTTCATCGAAGGCGCCGCGCTGTTCGCGATCGTCGTCGCGTTCGTCATCCAGGGCAAGGCCACCTCGCTCTAAGGCTCCACCGGCTGCTGCGGGGGCCCGGGCTCCCGCAGTGGTCACGCCACGCTCCAGCATCACGCACCATCATCACGCACGTCGTCTTCACTCGCCTTCACGCCGCCCCATGCCGCGCTTGTCCTTCCGCCTCGTCGCCGCGCTGACGTCCGTCGCGCTCACCGCCGCTCCCGCCTTCGCCTCCGAAGCCGAAGGGAAGCAGCCGGTGAACCTGCTGGCACCGAACGGCGGCCTGATGTTCTGGACGCTCCTGATCTTCATTGCGCTCGTGCTGATCCTCTCGCGCTATGCCTTCAAGCCGCTCGTGGCGGCGGTCGAGGCGCGCGAGCAGGCGCTCGCGGCCAGCCTCGCGCAGGCCAAGGCCGATCGCGAGGCCGCCTCCAAGCTGATGGCCGATCAGCAGGCCGCACTCGACGCCGCGCGCCGCGAGGCGCAGCAGATCGTCGCCGATGGCCGCGCAGCGGGCGAGAAGCTCAAGGCCGACCTCCTCGAGGCCGGCAAGGTGCAGCAGGGCGAACTGCTGGAGCGCGCGCGTCGCGAGATCGTCGGCGAGAAGGAGCGCGCGATCGTCGAACTGCGCCGCGAAGCCGTGGACCTCGCCATCCGCGGCGCGGGCAAGGTGATCGAGCAGAACCTCGATTCGGCCGCCAACCGGCAGCTGGTCGAGAACTTCCTCGCGACCGTCAAGGCGAGCTGATGCGCGAACCGACGATCGCCCGCAACTACGCCGAAGCGCTCCTCGTCCTCGCCCAGAAGGCGAACGACATCGAAGGATGGGGGCGGCTCCTCGATGCGCTCGCCAGCGCGATGAAGAGCGACCACACCCTGCGCACCTTCCTCGAGTCCCCCAAGGTGGACGCGAAGACCAAGGGCGCGCTGGTCGCCAAGGCGCTCACCGGGCAGTTCCCCGCATCGTTCGTGCACTTCCTCCAGGCGGTCATCAAGCGGGGGCGCCAGATGCTGCTCCCCGCCATCGCGATCGAGTACGCGACGCTGGTGGACACCGCCGTTGGACGCGTGCATGCGTCGGTCACGCTCGCGCGTGAGGCCGACGAGGCGGAGCGCGCGCGCATTGCGGCGGTCCTCTCCGCAGCGCTCGGCAAGACCGTCGTCCCGCACGTGGTCATCGATCCGACGATCCTGGGTGGCGTGATCGTGCGCGTGGGCGATCGGGTGCGCGATGGATCGGTCAAGCGCCGCCTCGCGTTGCTGCGCCAGCGCATGGTGCACGGCGCGCGGTGATCGGCGCGCTCGCGGTGGTCGCCCTCCTCCAGGGAGGCGCGACCACCCCGCCAAGCCGCGACACGGTCGGCTATTGGCAGCAGCAGGCGGACTATCGCATCACCGCCGTGCTGGATGAGGGAGCGGAGCGCGTACGCGCCCGCGGCACGCTCCGCTACGTCAACCGCTCCCCGGACACGCTCCGCGTGCTCTGGGTCCATCAATACCTGAACGCCTTTCGCCCGGGGTCGCGCTGGAGCGCGGCCGATGCGCGCGAAGGGCGCGTCCGTTTCCAGCAGCTGGCCGAGCGCGATCAGGGGTTCGAGCGGTTCACGGCGCCGCCGCGCGTGCGGGGGGTGCCGGTGCGCGTCGAGTATCCGTACGCCCCCGACAGCACCGTGGCGCGACTGGTGCTGCCGACGCCGATAGCACCGCACGACACCGTCTTTGCGGAGTTCGCCTGGGAGGCGCGGCCAAGCACCGTGCCGCGGCGGCAAGCCCGGCGTGCGCGCACGTACGACCTGGCGCAGTGGTTCCCCAAGGTGGCGGTGTACGACCGGCGCGGCTGGCAACAGAATCCGCTGGTCCCGGCAGGCGAGATGTACGGGGAGTTCGGCACCTTCGACGTCACGCTGACGGTGCGCGACGACCAGGTGCTCGGCGCGACCGGCGTCGTGATGACGGGCGACCCCGGCTGGGCGCGCGTGGCACAGCATGGTCGCGTGCCACCCGCGGTCAGTGTCGCGTACGAGGGCGACCGGCCGGATGCGTGGCTCGACGCGCCCGATTCCTCGGCCACGCCAGCGACCACGCCCGTAGGCTATCGCGCCGTGCGCTGGCGTGCGCGTTCGGTGCATCACTTCGCCTGGGCGGCGAGCCCCGACTTTCTCTACGAAGGCGGTGCGTGGGTGCGACCGACCGGCGCACCGCGCATGCCGTTCCGTACGTGGGACACCGTTGCCGTGCACGTCCTGTACAAGGCGGCAGATGCGCGGAGTTGGGGGCAGGGGCTCGCCCTCGAGCGCACACGCGCGGCGTTGGCCTGGCTCGAGCAGGTCTACGGCCCGTATGGCTGGCCGCAGCTGAGCAACGTGCGGCGGCTCGACGGCAGCGGCACCGAGTTTCCGATGATGATGATGAACGGCTCGAGTGACGAGGAGCTGATTCTCCACGAAGGCGGGCACATGTTCACGTACGGCATCCTCGCAAACAACGAGTGGCGCTCGGCGTGGATGGACGAGGGGCTCACGAGTTATCAGACCGCATGGGCGCTCGGTCAGGTGCCGCAGGCGCGTGCGCAAGCGCCGACGGCGAGCGCGGCGTCAGCGAGCGCGGCGTCGCGCGTGGGCTATCGTGCGCGCGCCATCGTGCTTTCGGATGAGGATGCGCTGGCGGTGGATGCGGCGCGGCTCGAAGCGGAAGAGCGCGCCCAGCCGATCGGCGTCACCGCGCACGACTTCCGCGAGTTTGCCTTGTACAACGAGATGGCCTACACGCGCGCCAGCGACATGTACGGTGCGCTGCGCGACGTGTTGGGGGACTCCGCGTTCCGCCGGTTCCTGCGGGGCTACTACGCCCGGTGGGGAATGCGCCATGTCGACGAGGAGGCGATGCGCGCTGAAGCGGAGCGCGCGTG
This sequence comes from Gemmatimonadota bacterium, assembly GCA_031372565.1. Classification (GTDB taxonomy): domain Bacteria; phylum Gemmatimonadota; class Gemmatimonadetes; order Gemmatimonadales; family Gemmatimonadaceae; genus JACPPC01. The sequence continues at coordinate 19,302 of JANMLN010000179.1, forward strand.
GGGCGGTCGCGATCTCGGCTGGTTCTTCGGGCAGTGGGTGCACCGCACGGGTCTGGTCGATTACAGCGCCGAGCGCGCCGAGAAGCGCAAGCGCAGCGATGGCTGGGAGACGGACGTCACGGTGCGACGGGTGGGCACGTACCAGCACCCGGTCCGCATCGGAGTACGGACCGATAGCGGATGGGTGGTCGTGCCGCTTCCGGATGGCACGGCGACCAAGCAGCTGGTGACGATTCCGACGACGCTCGAACCGCGTGCGGTGCAGCTCGATCCGTTTCGCACGAGCGGCGACTGGCGCGCCGAGAACGATGTCGTGGGGTTCGGCGATGCGTGGCGGCCGTCGCTCGACCGATGGAACTGGGACTGGCCCCTGCTCGATCAGGCGACGCGCGGTGGCACGCTGCACCTGCATCGGCCGGTGGTCTGGTACACTGCGCACGGCAGTGCGACGGTCGGCTGGTCGGTGCGCGAGTCGACGGATGGCTGGTTGTCGCGCGTGCGCTGGGGCGTGGCCACGCCGACGCGGGCGCGGACGGCAACGGTGACGCCGTTCGCGCGGGCCGACACGCTGGGGCGGATGGCCGAGTGGCAGCCGTCGCTCTGGTTCGAATGGGAGGATCCGTACGTGGGCGGCACCGTGCGCAGTGGATCGCGCGCGGGGCTCGCGTTCCGTGACGGCATCGCGCGGGCGCACGTGGGGACGAGCTGGGAGCTGAGTCCATTCACCTTCGCGGCGGGGGCACGCCGCCAGCTGGATCTGGACCTGGTCGCGTGGTCGGCCCGGGGGCTCGCATACATCGATCCGGCGCGATGGACCGGGTCCGATGCGATGGAGCTGTCCGCACGGTACGATGCCCGTGCGACCGACCCCCGCGCACTGCGCTGGAGCGTGCACGCGGCCGTGGGCGCGCAGCGCGCGGCGGCTGCGTATGCCCGCATGGAGGTGCAGGCGTCGCGTGGCGTGGCGTGGCGCGACGGGGCACAGGAGAGCTGGGCACGGACGTATGTCGGATGGACCAGCCGAGCGGTGCCACGCGAGCGTCAGGTGTGGACGTCGACCGTGTCGCCGCTGGAGGCCTACGAACTGGACTGGTACCGGGGGGCCGGAGCGCCGCTGGCACGCCGCGACGTCCCCTTCGTGCCGCTGGGCGGGGCGGCGCTTCGCGGCTACGAACGGCTGCCGGTCGGCGCGGTGGCCAGCGCGACGCTGGAACACGATGTGCGCGTCGCGACGGTCGGGATTGCGCAGCCGCTCGTCATCAGCGCGAGTATATTCGCGGAGGGTGGGGTCATCCTGCGCGACGGAAGTTTTGCGGCCGGCACCACCCTGGGCGATGCGGGCGTCGGGCTCGTGTCGCGTGGCCATCTGTTCGACCGACTCGTGCAGGTGCGCGTGGACTTTCCCGTGTTCGTGACGCGGCCGACCCGTGCGGTGGGGACATCGCCGGGCGCGGATCGCGTGGCGCTTCGTTGCACCTTCTCCTTCTCAGACCTCTGGTAACGCTCGTGACGCATGTATCAAAGCCCCAGGAGGGCGCCGGCCGTTCCGACATCACCATCGTGCAGAAGCCGTGGGGGCACGAGGTGATCTGGGCGCACACCGGCCTGTATGTGGGCAAGGTGCTCCACATCAAGGCGGGACAGGCACTCTCCGTGCAGTATCATGATTTCAAGGACGAGACGATCCACCTGCTGTCCGGGGAGATGATCTATCGGGTGCAGGTGGACGGGCAGCTGGTCGACCAGCGACTCAAGGCGGGGGAGTCGTATCGGAACACGCCGGGGGTGATTCACCAGATGGAGGCGGTCACCGATTGCCAGGTGCTCGAGGCGTCGACCCCGCATCTGGACGATGTCGTTCGTCTCACCGATCGCTACGGCCGCGAGGGTACGAGCGCCGCATGAAGGTGATCATCCCGCTCGCGGGGAAGGGAACGCGCCTTCGTCCGCACACGCACGTCACGCCGAAGCCGATGCTGAAGGTGGCGGGGAAACCCGTCATGGACTACGTGCTGGATGACGTGCGGAAGTTGGGCGGCGTGGAGCAGGTCGTGTACGTGACGGGGCACCTGAAGGATGTGGTGGAGCGCCATGCGCGCGAGGCCTACGCCGACCTGCCGAGCGTGTTCGTGGAGCAGCGTGTGCAGGACGGCACGGCCGGCGCGGTGCAACTCGCGGCGCCGTATGTCGACGGCCCGGTCCTGATCATCTTCGTCGACACCATCTTCGACGCCGACCTGTCGGTCATCCACACGACGGATGCCGACGGGATCATCTGGACGCAGGAGGTGGAGGACTACCAGCGGTTCGGCGTGGTCGTCACCGATGCCGACGGGTACATGACCCGAATCGTCGAGAAGCCGAAGACGCCGGTGAGCAAGCGGGCGAACATCGGGCTGTACTACATCCGCAACTGGCAGCTCCTGTTCGAGGGGATCCGTCATGTGCTCGCGAGCCAGAAGAACGGCGGTGAGTGGTATCTCACCGATGCGTTCCAGTACATGATCGAACACGGCGCGCGCATCAAGGTGCTCGACGTGGCCGCGTGGTACGACGCGGGGAAGCTCGATACGCTGCTCGAGACCAACCGCGCGGTGCTCGAGAAGGGGCGTGCACGGCGGCCCGTGTTCGGTAGTGACGTGACGATCATCGAGCCGGTGTACATCGAGGATGGCGTGACCGTGCGTGACGCGACGATCGGGCCCAACGTGTCGATCGGCACCGGGAGCGTGGTCGAGCGATCGTCGGTGCGGGACACGATCGTGGGGAGCCGGAGCCGCGTCATCTCGTCGACGCTCTCGCAGTCGCTCGTGGGCGACGACACCCTGGTCGAAGGGGTCCACGGCGAGCTGACCATCGGCGATCACTCAGAGGTGCGCGTCCCCACCCCGTCGTCCTGAGCAAAGCGAAGGACCTGCTTTTCTCCTACCCCCGCACCACCCCCCGATACACCCACCGCCCAATCACCCACTGCAACGGCAGCCGCAGCACGAGCATCGTGATCGACACCGCCGACGCCTGCGCATCGATCGCGTTCAGCAGCATCTGCACATTGGCCGGAAAGACGGCGACGAGCAACGCGAGGAGCCCCCACCCGGCCATCACGCGCGTGCGATCGATCAACACGCCGAGTCCAAGCACAATCTCGGCAACGCCGCTCACCTGGACCAACAGCGCGTGCGCGGGCAGCCACGGCGGCATCATCGCCAGGTAGAACGGGGCGATGACGAAGTGCAGGACGCCGGCGAGCACGAACACGACGGCGACGATGAGTCGGGCGCGCGCGTGGCCGCGGCTGGGGAGGTCAGTCATGCGCGAAGCTTACACCACGTGCGGCGCTCCCGAACGTGACCAGCTGGCGCGCGATCAGCCGAGCCCGGCTGTCGCCGCAACGATCGTGAGCGCCCGCACCAGTCCGCGCGCGCTGCCGCGGTCGTCGTACCACTCGTCCGTGGTGTGCGCGGCGCCCGCGCTTCCCCCGGCGCCAATGGTGATGGCGGGAATGCCGCGTGCAATCGGGATGCTCGCGTCGGTACTCGCGACCTCCAGTGCGGGGGTGCCTCCGGTCAGGCGCGTGGCGCTCACCGCCGCGCGAACCAGGGGATGGTCGACGGCGAGTTCGCCGCACGGGCGCGCGCCGATCGTGGACACGGTCACCACGAGCGGCGGCGCATCGCGCCGCGATCGCGCATTCTCGTCGGCCGTTGCCGTCGCGGCCGCGCGTTCGACCTCGCGCGCGAGGCGGTCGAGTGCGGCCGCGCTCGTCGAGCGACAGTCGACCTCGAGCCACGCGTCCGCCGGAATCGCGTTGATGGCGTGGCCGCCTGCCATGCGAGTCACCGAGAGCGTCGCGTGGGCCGACCGCGGCATCGACAACGAGGCGAGCCGGGCGGCGCATCCCGCGGCCGCGTGGAGTGCGTTGGCGGTGCCGAACGCGCTCCATGAGTGACCGCCTGCCCCCTGCCAGTGGACGCGCAGCCGCCGCACCCCCAGCGCCCGATGCACGATCGCTTCGTCGCCCGCGCCATCGATCATCACGGCCGCCGCCACATGCGTGCCCAGTTCGTCGAACAGCGCCTTGGCACCTCGCAAGTCGCCGGCCCCTTCCTCACCCGTCGTCGCCGCGAAGAGCAGTGGCCGACGGGTGCGCACGAGCGTGCCGTTGCACGCCGCTGCCAGTGCAACCAACGCCGCCAGACCGCGCGCATTGTCGGCGATCCCCGGCGCCACGTAGCGCAGGCCGTCGCGCTGAACGGCGAGCGATGTGGTGGCATCGAACACCGTGTCCAGATGCGCGCCGATCACCACGGGCGCCAGGCCGCGCTCGCCCGGACGTTCACCACGCACATTACCGGCCGCATCCACGATCACGTGCTCCATGCCCAGCGCGCGGAACCGATCGGCGACCCAGGCGGCCCGCGCTCCCTCGAGCCCCGTCGGTGCCGGGATCGCGTGCACCTCGAGCTGATCGAGCAGCACGAGCGGGGCCCGCGCGCCGAGCGCCGCGTGGGCCGTGGCGAGCGCTCCATGGATGAGACGCGTGGCGTCGTGCGTGGGCGGGAGCATGGTCACGCCGAACGGTCGCTCCGAGGGATGCGCTGACGCAAGTGAGTCGCGACATTGCGCAGATGTCCGATGCACCTTCGCCCGCTCGGCGCCCGCTCGCACCCACGGTGATTGCGTTGTCGGCGGTGTCGTTCCTGACGGACGTCTCCGCCGACATGATCTATCCGCTCCTGCCGGGTTTTCTCGCCGGGACGCTCGGCGTCAGCGCCGCCTTTCTCGGTGTGATCGAAGGTGCCGCCGAGAGCACGGCTGCGCTGCTCAAGCTGGCGAGTGGATGGTGGTCGGATCGGTTGACGCGACGGAAGCCGCTGGTCGTGGCGGGGTATGCGTTGGCCGCGGCGGTTCGGCCGCTGGTGGCGCTCGCGACAAGCGGTGCGCAGGTGCTGGCGATTCGCGTGGCAGATCGCGTGGGAAAAGGGATTCGCTCGTCGCCGCGCGATGCGCTGATTGCGGATGCGGTGGACCCGCGGGACCGCGGGCGCGCCTACGGGATGCACCGTGCCGCGGACAACGCCGGCGCCGTGGCGGGGCCGCTGATCGCGTTTGCCCTGCTGGGTGCGGGCGGCTTGTCGCTGCGCACGGTGTTCGCGATTGCCGCGATTCCCGGAGCGCTTGCCGTGCTGGTGTTGGTGCTGCGCGTGCGCGACGGAGCGGCTCGCGTGCAGGCACAGCCGCCAGCGCTGGCGGTGGGTCGCGACGAGGAGGCGAGCGACGAACCGCCGCAGCCTGCATTCGCACCGTCGATCTCGCCGCCTGCGCCGTTCGCCCCCGGCTTTCGCGCAGTGATGGCGGCCGTTCTCGTCTTCACCCTCGGCAATTCGACCGACGCCTTTCTACTGCTGCGCGCGACGACGGTTGGCGTGACGGTGGCGCAGCTTCCACTCCTCTGGGCCATGTTCAACGGCGTCAAGGCATTGGCCTCGACGCCCGGTGGTGCGCTCTCGGACCGGATCGGACGACGGCCGGTGGTCCTCGCAGGCTGGATGGTGTACGCGGCCACGTACGCGGGGTTTGCGTTCGCGACGGAGGCGTGGCAGGTGTGGGCGCTCTTCGCGGCCTACGGCGTGACGTTCGGCCTGAGCGAGGGAACCGAGAAGGCGCTCGTGGCGGACCTGACGCCGGCGTCGCGGCGCGGCGCGGCCTTCGGGTGGTACAATCTCGTGATCGGCATCGGCGCACTGCCGGCGTCCGTGCTCTTCGGTACGCTCTGGACCACCGCGGGACCCGCGGTCGCCTTCGCCACCGGTGCCGCTTTTGCGCTCGTGGCAGCGCTCGTGCTCGCCGCCGCGCCGCTCCAGCGTCTATCGCCCAGGACCTGAGGATTCCCCATGTGTGGACGCTACACCCTTCGGCATCCCCTCCGGCTTGATCCCGCGCTCTTCGGCGTCGCGTCGTTTCCGCCGATGCCGCCGCGGTACAACATCGCGCCGGGGCAGGAGGTGCTGGTGGTGCACGCAGTCGATGGCACGCGCGCCGCGGGTGCGGCACGCTGGGGACTTGTTCCGTCATGGGCCACGGATCCCGCGATCGGACACAAGCTCGCCAATGCGCGTGGCGAGACGGTGGCGGAGAAGCCGAGCTTTCGGTCCGCGTGGAAGATGCGCCGTGCGTTGCTCCCTGCCGACGGCTACTACGAGTGGCAGATCTTGCCGGGGGTCAAGGCGAAGCAGCCGTGGTTCATCACGCTGGCCGGCGACACGCCGTTCGCGATGGGCGCCCTGTGGGAGTCATGGCGTGCGCCGGACGGCACGACGGTCGTGACGACGACCGTCATCACGACGGAGGCGAACGCGGCGACGTCGCACATTCATCACCGGATGCCCGTGATCGTGCCCCAACGGGAGTGGGCGCGGTGGCTCGGCGCGGAGCATGGAACCGCCGCGCTGTCCGCCGAACTCCTGCGCCCTTGGGAAGGCGACAGCATGCGCACCGTGCGTGTGAGTCCCTGGGTCAATGCGCCCGCGCACGACGACCCGCGGTGTGTCGAGCCGCTGGACGCCGCCGAAGAGCGGTGAGTCGCCACTAGTGGTCCGTATGGGAAATACGTGTAGCGCGCATGCGACGGGTGGTATCGTGGTACCGCCTCACAAAGGGCTGGAGGTTTGGTCGTGGAGGCCAATGCAATGGAGGAGCTTCATCTTCATAGGGCTGCCCGTCGGCTAGGGCCAGCACCACGCGCATGCGCTTCGCGATCGCTTGGCTCAAGGAGGTGTGGCGCAGCAGGCAGAAGTGGCCGCACTTTTTCGGACAGTGAAACGGGCTCGGCTATGTAGACCGCGGGGCGGTCAGGCTGCGGCGGCGTGCCGCAGCGCGGTGGAGGTGAAGTATGCCTGGTCGGGGGTCTGCTCCGCGAGGCTCGAGTGGG
>JANMLN010000180.1:0-5916 GCA_031372565.1 Gemmatimonadota bacterium
CGAGTTCATTGATCGCTGGTACAATCTGGAGCGGCTGCATTCGTCGCTGGGCTATCGCTCCCCGATGCAGTACGAACGGTTCCTGCACGATCAGGCCGCTGCGGCCTGAGTCACGTGTCCACTAAACCGGGGTAAGTCCAAGGTGACGATAGTCTCTGCGTTCGGACACGCGATCTTTCGGCAATCGGGGGCCGTGCTAGCCGCTCCTTCTACTCCGGCAGGGGCCGGGCCGGTGGGCTTGCCTTCGTCCAGCGAGGAAAGGCCGAACGGGTCCGTGAATGAGATCGGATTTCCCGCGGCAAACGCGTACGCGTTCAATCCTCCCGCCAATCCTATAGGGTCTTCCTGCGTAAACCGACCGGCGCGGGAGTCGTAGTACCGATTCCGCATGTACTTGTATCCGCTCCCGTCCGTTTGCCCGCCAATCACCTCCCCAAACCAGTTCGGCGGCCCATTCGGCAGCGTGGGCCCATCCCCGAACGACGTCGAGTTCTTGAGCGGGAAGTACGCCTGGTTGTCCGTGCACCGCGTCGTCGGGCACGTCCCCACGTCGTAGGTGCCGCGCCAGTCCGCGTACGGCACCACCACCGTGCTCCCCTTGAAAAGGTCGAGCGGCACGTCGATCCCGCCGGCGTGCGTGTACCCCACGCTCCCCGTGAAAGTGCTCGCCGAGGGGTAGCCCTCGCTCCCTTCCCCCGTCGTGTCGGCCAGCATGCGCACGTCGTAGAGGATGTTCGCCCCGTCCCACACGGTGCGCGTGACCTCGTTGCGGCAGCCCGAGCTCGCGTCGTGGAAGACGCAGACGCTCTGTGCCGTGTCGCGGATCATCTCCTTCCAGACCCGGCGGCCGAGCGGGTCGTAGCGGTGGGTCTCCTTGCGCTGGTAGGCCTTGTAGAGACCGCCCGGGGCGGGCAGCGTCTCCAGCTGGAAGGCGCTCGAGATGAGTCGCCAGCTAGCATCAATGTTGTTCGTGGTGGTGCGCACCTCGCGCGTGTTGAACGGCGGGCTACAGAGCGAGCAGTTGGAGAAGAACCACTTGCGGCGCGTCTCGCTGCCCAAGGCACCGCCGTTGAACCAGGAGTAGAGCGTGCTGTCGGGCGAGACCGTCGTCGGCGTCTGGGACGCGATGACCATGTTGGTCATCCGTTCGGAGCCGGTCAGGTACTTGTACGTGGCGGTGCCGTTCAGGGCGGCGTTGCCGTTGCCGTAGTAGCGGAGGCCGAGGGCGTCGGTGCGGTAGGCCTCGTAGCCGCCCTGGCCATAGCCCACCGTGTCGAGCGGCCCGAGGGGGTTGTAGCCGGCGTTGTCGTTGGTGCTGACGTTGCGCGTGATGCGGTCGCGGAGGTCGTAGAGGAGCGAGTCACGATGGAGCGTGTCGAGGTTGCTGGCCGTGCGCTGCAGGCGGCTCCTCAGGCGGCCCACCACGTCGTAGGTCAGCGTCTCGGCCATCGCCGAGGCGCTCTGCGCGAAGCGGATCGTCTTGATCGGCCGCGCGTCGTTGTCGTAGAGGAAGCGGAACTTGTTGCCGAACACGTCGGCCACCGAGTCCATGAAGCCGGTGGCGTTATTGAACCAGGCGCGCTGGCTGTCGATGGCCGGAGCAACCGTCTGCGGATGCCGGAACGCCACGCGCCGCAGGTTCAGGTCGTAGCGCGCGCCGATGCCGAAGACGTTGGACGAGAAGGCACGGTCGCTCAAGCGCCGCGTGGCGATGCGGAGCGAGTCGGTGATCAGGGTGCCGTTCTTGCCGTACGTGCGCGCCACACGGCCCACCGAATTGTAGGCGTGGCGCAGGTTGCCCACCTCGTCGTAGACGAAGCTGTTGACGTCGCTGCCCATCGTGACCGCCGGGCGGTTGAGGGCATCGTAGGTGACCGTGGCGGGGTTGCGCCCGCCGAACAGCAGGTTGCTGGCGGGGTCATAGGAATAGAGGAGGGTGTAGAAGTTGGGCAGCGACTCGGTCGTGAGGCGGTTGCGCCCGTCGTACACGTAGGCGGTCGCGATCGTGCCGACGTTGGCCTTGGAGGCGTCGTCGGCGCTGCGCTTCGTCAGGCGCCTGAGCTGGCCCGCGGCGGTATACGACTGCGTGACGACCAGCTCGTCGGTGCCCGATCGCGTGGTGGTGAGCGTGGGGCGGTCCATGGCATCGTACACGACGCTGTCCACGAGCACGGCGCCGCCGCTCACGATGGGACGCTCGGTGCGGTAGATGCGCCCGGCGCCGTCCTGCGTCCAGAGTTCGTACTGGCCAAGCACGTTGGTGCGCTGGGACGCGTTCCGGTACGTCGGTTCATACATGAGCGTATCCATCACGCCCATCGCCGTCAGCGAGCGGATGAGCAGGCCGGTCGTGGCGTCATAGGTGAAGGTCGTGCGCGTCGCGAACCCGCGGCCGTCCTCGCGCCACAGCAGGTTGCCGTTCGTGGCATCGTAGGCGCTCCTGGTCGAGTCGCCTTCGGGGTTGATCACCCTGGTGACGAAGTCCCAGGCCGGATCCCATGCGTACTGGGTGATCGCGTACACCGGTCCGGCCTTGACCGTGGCGGAGTCGAGGAGGGTCGCGATGTTGCCGCGGTTGTCGTAGCTGGCCACCAACGAGCGGCCGTTCGGCGCACGCAGCGACGTCACGAGCGCGGGAAAGGTGCCATTTGCGCGGGTGAGTTGGGTTTCGTCGCCCAGCGCGTTGCGCACGCGGATTGGAGCGCCCCAGCGGTTGACGAGATAGGCCGTGGTGTCCGCGACGTCCGTGCGGAAGCCGTCAATCACCGTTGACGTCCGATCGAGTGGCGTGGCCGCGGCGCCCGCCAAGCCCCGCGTTTCGGCCACGAAGAGTAGCAGCGAGTCATACACGGTGTTCCCGAGATCGCGCGCCACCTTGGCCTTGCTGACCACGCTGCCGGCGACGAAGCTGATCGAGTCCCGAACTCCCCGAGGATCCGCGCGGGTGATCAAGCGGTGGGATTCGCCAGCGTCGTACGTGAACTGCACCGTATTCGAGTCGCGCTGGACGACGGTCGCGAGGTCCCCGCTGTCGTTGACGACGAAGCGGTCCTTGCGACCGGCGAGACCAACGACCGAGGCGTCGACCGCGCTGAGCCGACTGGCGGCATACTGGAACGTCCAGGCCACCGCGAGCGCCCCCGAGGGCGGGACGATCGAGTCGAGGTAGGCGGTGCTTCCGGAATACACGAACCGTGTCACATGGCCGAGGCGATTCGTGGTGCGCACGTGCAGGCCCGTGTTGTAGTCGAAGCGCACCGTCACGCCGTGCGGGAGCCGCCGGTCATACCAGCTGGTGCCGACCTGGATGACCGTGTCGGGCCGGTCCAGCGTGGGTGCGACGAAGGCACCACCACCGACCGACGCGTAGCGACGCCGGGCGCCATCCCCGCCCGTCCACAACAACGAGCCGTCAACGTCGCGGAGAATGCGTTCGACGCCCGCGATCCACCAGCCGGCGCCGTAGGCACTCGTGCTCCGATTGGTGATCGCGAGCGCTCCCGTTGCGGACACGAGTTCTGCCCCCGTGTTGTACCAGCGACGGACCTGCAGCGCATACCGGTGATAGCCGTGCGGCCATGCCAGACCGTCGAAGCTGACGGCGACGCGCCGCGTACTGCGGCCGCGCCACTGGCTGCCGGCCCAGACGCCGCGCGCGCCAGTGATCGGATTGCCACTGGAGTCGTTCAGGATGGCCGTCACCGAGTCCGGGATGCGCGTGTCCGGCAGCGTCACGTCCGCGCGCACGACGGGCCGCGGGTGGGCGTGCTGACTGTTGTACAGCAGCACCGGCGCCCGCACCTTGTTCATGGTCCGCAGGCTCGGCAAAGTCCACGTGGCGCGCAGCGCGCCGCACTCCGCCGCGAGCCCGCGCGCCACGCTGACCGTGACACATTGGTCCGGATCCACCGACTCGCCCGGGTTCTGCTGGCTCACCTGCACCAGCGAGTCGTTGCGCGTCACGCGCACGTCGACCGTGCCGCTGTCGCGGCGCGTCGCATCAGCGGACTGGAAGAAGGTGAGCGCCACGCTCCCGGCGGCAGTGCTGGCCCCGGTCGTCGTGAAGGCGACCGCCACGGTTGCCTGAGCGCCGGGGAGCAGGTTCACGGACCCCGAGGTGGGGCTGCACGACGCACCCACGATGGCGCTGCCCGTGCACCCCACCGTCCAGCTCCACCCCGTGCTGTCGGCGCCAGCATTCCGGACCACGAAGCGTGCCGTATCCACCTGCCCTGAGTCCACCAGGTGCCGCTGCAAGTGCGGGCTCACCTGAGCCACGAAGAGCTGCGTCGGCGGCGGCACCGTGACCGTGAACGTGTTGGTCGAAGCGACCGGCGTGAACCCGTCGTCGGCGCTGACCGACAGGGAGCCGCTCCCGACCGTGCTGCTGGTCTTCCACGTCACCACGAAGCTCCGAGACGACTTCGGCGGGACGGTTACCGAGCTCGGCCCCACGCAGGTATTCACCTGCCCGCTGCACGCGAGCGTGATGATGTAGGCGACCGGCTCAATGATCTTGTTCTGGATCGTGTACTGCGTACTGCCCGAGCGGTTCGTGTATGCGCTCGTGGCCTGCGTACACGGGTTGATCGCCGACTGCGGCGTGGAACAGGCGAGCCGTGCATCGGGCGGTGGCACCACCACCGCTCGATCCTCAGCGCGCGCGTCGGGCAGGTCGCCCGCTATCGCGGCAAGTTCACTTGACGGTCTCCCCACCCCCCCGGCGCGACGCACGGGAGCGTCCCTCACGAGCGGAACGAGACCTGCCACCACGAGCGCTCCCACCACGAGCAGGCGCATATCGCCTCCGACGAGCCTCACCGCGAGATCGCCCGGCGACGGTGACGTCGCGCCCCGCAGCGTCGCGGGGGCTCAGGGCGGAGGGCGGTCCAAGGCTCCGCACATAACATGGCACGATCGGTAGCGGTTGCCTGTCACGCCATTGGCGGCGCTTCGCATCGGGCAAATGCCCTATCCCGTGGTCCCATCTCCGTCATCCGAAGCGGCGACATGCCGCCGTGTCGTTGGCACCGCCCAGTCACCGCGCTCACGACCGTGTCGCCCGCACCCGCTACCTAGAGTGAGCGGCGCTAGAACCCGGCGCGCCCCCGGCTTCAACTGCGCGAAGATCGGCCCGCTCATCATCTGATACGTCGTCGTGACATGACGGCGCTTCGGGAGGACGGGCAGACGGAGACAGTTCGGCGGTGAAGAACGGCAGCGCTGCCGTGACACTCTCCCCTGAACTCTCCACGATGATCGCCGCGCCTCCGCTCCGTGTCTGCCTCACGCTGGCCATCGCACTGTTGGCCATGGCACGCCCGGCCGCAGGGGATGTTCGCTCCCGACAAACTGTCGATCGGGTTCGGGCTCCCGATGGTGAGCGCCAACGAGACGGCATTCGTGCAGGTGTACGGCTCCCGCACGGTGCTGATTACGTCGTTCGTGTTGCTGCTGCTCATTCAGCAGCGCGTTCAGTCGGCGGCGCTGCTGCTCTCGCTCGCCACGTTGTTGCCCTTCGCCGATATCTGGGGATCACACAGCGCCTTGGCTTTGGTCCGGTGGCGTACCGGCACTTCACGTATGTCGCCCTCCTGTTCGTGCTATCCGCCTTCTTGTGGCGACAGGCGCGCTCGGCGAAGGCGACGAGCGGAGCGTTGGCGCACTAACGGACGAAGAACGACACACGTGCGTCGTGCCTTCACCGACTGGTGAGCCGCTGCTTGTGCGTCGACAGATACAGGTCAGGGCGACTGTGCCACTCGTGGTCGATGTCAGAAGTGGCCGCACTTTTTCGGACAGTGAAACGGGCTCGGCTATGTAGACCGCGGGGCGGTCAGGCTGCGGCGGCGTGCCGCAGCGCGGTGGAGGTGAAGTATGCCTGGTCGGGGGTCTGCTCCGCGAGGCTCGAGTGGG
>JANMLN010000182.1:0-18365 GCA_031372565.1 Gemmatimonadota bacterium
CCCACTCGAGCCTCGCGGAGCAGACCCCCGACCAGGCATACTTCACCTCCACCGCGCTGCGGCACGCCGCCGCAGCCTGACCGCCCCGCGGTCTACATAGCCGAGCCCGTTTCACTGTCCGAAAAAGTGCGGCCACTTCTCTCCGCTCCCCGCCGTCTTCGGCGTATTGGTGGGCGGCTTTGCCGTCGCTGGCCTCATAACGGGAGTTGTCACTCCCGCGAACGCAGGCAAGTGGACCAGGAGAGGCATCGCTTTCGTGTCCCTTGTTCCTGTGATGGTGTCGGTGCCCATCGTGTTCGTCAGAGACACGCAGCTTCCGGCTGCCGCCGTCGCAGTTTTTGCGTTCATTGAGTGTCTGATGGTCTCATTTCCATACGGCGACATTCAGGTAGCCGCGGCGGCCTCAAGCGCAGCGAAGCGCAAGCGGGTCAGAGCCAAGTAGTGGGATTGGACTTGCCCGTGTTGAGTGGACACCGCGCCGTGGCGACGTGTGCGCGGCCTCGAACTGGACAGGGCCGAGGCGCCCGCGGTGACCGTGGCGCCGGGAGCGATTTGTGGCAGCACGCGGCTGACCACGAGCTGGACGTATGACGGCGAGCGCGGCGGCGTACAACAGACGGTCTGGTCTCTTGCAGGGGGTGCGGCCGATACGATCAATCGCGCGTTCGACGGATACGGTCGCTACCGCAACATCGGCGCCCCGAACGGAAAGGCGACATCGCTCACGTACTCCGCCGCCACTGGCGGCCTCGACACCGTCCTGTATCCACCGCTCGGTTCCCATCGCACCTCAGCTCGTACCTCCGAAGCGAGATCCATCGTGTCTACTCCTTCGAACCGCGCGATTGCGGAATGTCTGCTTGCGACGGCGGAAAGTGCTATGATGGGATTCTTCTATTTCCTGATCGTCGCAGTCGGCTTGTTGGTGACTGCTCGATCTGCACGGGCATTGACGCATCCACCATCGCTTCCCTCTGTCTTCGGTGTCTTCGTTGGCGGATTCGGACTTGCCGGGCTGTTCGTCGGTCTATTCGCCCCCCCGGGAGCGCGGAAGTGGCCGCGCCGTGGCATCGCCCTCATCGCTCTCGCCCCTGTGATGGTGAGCATTCCGATCGTTCTCAACCGGAGTCTGGAGCTTGCACCTGGCGCGATCGCGGCATTTGCGCTGCTCGAGTGCATCATGTTGTCTTTTCCCTATGGGGATGTAATCGTAGCAGCGGCGACAGCAAGAGCTGCGAGGCGCAAGCACGATTCGAAGGGCTAGAAGATGCTTTGCCGTTGGCCCCGTTTTCAGACAGCGAATGAGGAGAGTCAGGCAGCTTCGTGATGTGACCTCAATAGCCGGGAGGTTCACCGCTTTCGCCCGCCCCGCAACGCACGTGCGCCCTTGAACCAGTCCACATAGGGCAGCGGCGAGCACTCGCAAGGCCTCCCGCCCGTTGCGATCGCTGCCACGCCGCACGAACTTGCCCCCATGCAGATCGAGTTCAGCGGCGCCGCGCGCGAGGTCACCGGCTCGTGTCACATCGTGCGCGTCAACGGCCGCACCGTGCTCCTCGACTGCGGGCTCTTCCAGGGACGACGTGCCGACTCACGCGCCAAGAACGAGCGGCTGCCGCTCCCGGTCGGCGAGATCGACGCGATCGTTCTCTCGCACGCGCACATCGATCACGCGGGGCGCTTGCCCTACCTCGTCGCCCGCGGGTACACGGGTTCGATCTGGTGCACCGCCGCGACGCGCGACCTGTGTGGCCTGATGCTCGCCGACAGTGCGCACATCCAGGAGCAGGACGCGCGCTTCCTCTCGAAGCGCGGCAAAGCGCACGCCGAACCGCTGTACAGCATGGCGCACGCGGTCAAGGCGGTCGAGCAGATGATCGGTGTCGGATACCGGCGGCCGGTCGACATACTGCCCGGCATCCGCGTGACCTTCCACGAGGCGGGCCACATTCTGGGGTCGGCGTCCGTGGTGCTCGATGTAGGCGAGGGCACCGACGCGCGACGGCTCGTCTTCTCGGGTGACGTCGGCCGCAAGGGACTCGCGATCATTCGTGATCCTGATCCGCCCACGGGTGCGCATGTCGTGATCATGGAGAGCACGTACGGGAATCGCGACCACGAATCGATCGATGGCGCGCGCGAGCATCTGGGGACGGTCGTGCGCGAGACCGCGGCGCGCGGCGGCAAGGTGTTCGTGCCGTCGTTCGCGGTGGGACGCACGCAGGAGCTGGTCTACGACCTGCACGTGCTCGCCCGCGATGGCCAGATCCCGCGCATCCCGATCTTCGTCGATTCGCCGCTCGCCACCAACACCACGGCGGTCTTCGCCGCACATCCGGACCTGTACGACCAGACGGAAGCGCCGGTGCGGGAACTCGGCGACCTCTTTGCGTTTGACCTGCTGCAGTTCACGCGTGATGTCCAACAGTCCAAGAACCTCGATGCACTCCGCGGACCAGCCGTCATCATCTCGGCGTCGGGCATGGCCGAGTCCGGACGGATCCTGCACCACCTGGCGCACGGGGCGCCCGATCCGCGCAACACGATCCTGATCGTGGGGTTCCAGGCCGAGCACACGCTCGGGCGCCGGATCGTCGAGGAGCGCGAGGTGCTGCGCATCTTCGGCGACGAGGTCCCGCGCCGCGCCCAGGTGGCCGTGCTCAACGGGTACAGCGCGCACGCGGATCGTACCGAACTCACCCAGTGGCTGGATGCGGTGCGCGCCGGCTCGCCGGGCTTGCAGCAGGTGGCGCTGGTGCACGGCGAACCCGCGGCCCAGGACGCGCTGTCGGCGGCCCTCGCCTCGCACGGGGTGCGCGTGCAGGTGCCAGCCCCGGGCGATCGTCTGCACGTCGCCTGAGCGCGCCGATTAAGTATCATGAAGCGTATAATAGTAGTAGTCGGGCGCGTGGCGGTTGTTCTCGTGGCCATGGGGCTGCTGGTCTGGCTGGGGCTCATGGTGGCCGTGCTGCGTGCCGGGAGTACCGACCAAGCCGCCGGTGCGGGGGTGGGCAGCGCAGATGCGATCGTGGTGCTGGGGGCGGCGCAGTACGACGGGCGCCCGTCGCCGGTGCTCAAGCTCCGGCTCGATCATGCGATTGCCCTGTGGAAACGACAGGCGGCGCCGCGGATCATCTTCACGGGCGGGCGCGGACCGGGCGACACGACCAGCGAGGCGGCGGTCGGGCGACGCTACGCCGAGCGGGCCGGCGTTCCGGACACGGCGGTGCTGGCGGAGACGCAGGGGCGGTCGACGCGGGAGTCGGTGGCCGCGGTGGTGACGATCGCGCGGGAGCGGGGGATCAAGCGGGTGATCGTCGTGAGCGACGCGTCCCATGTGCTGCGGGTGGCGGTGCTGGCGCGGCAGGGGGGGCTGGAGCCGGTGATGTCGCCGGCGCGGTTGGGGGAGATCAGGAGGGATTGGAGGCAGGTGGTGGGGGAGTCGGTGAAGGTGGCGGTGGCGTGGGTGGGGCGGTTCGGAGACTGAGAGTTCGAGGGAGGGGGAAGGAGGGTGGGAGAGGTGCGGTGGGGGAGACACAGAGCACACGGAGCCGCACAGAGAGGGGGTGGGGGAAGGGCAAGGGCAACGGCAACTGCTACGGCAACGGCTGGAGTACTTGAGAGGGCTATTGGCGGGGGGTGGCGCGGGTGAGAGTTTTCGCTCATGCGAATTCCGATCGACAGTTACGTGCTGAGCAATGGGCTGCGGGTGACGCTGAGCGAGGATCATCGC
The DNA here is from genome assembly GCA_031372565.1 of Gemmatimonadota bacterium. Taxonomy (GTDB): domain Bacteria; phylum Gemmatimonadota; class Gemmatimonadetes; order Gemmatimonadales; family Gemmatimonadaceae; genus JACPPC01. Next base: position 3,734 of record JANMLN010000182.1, read on the forward strand.
GCGCCGATCGTGGCGGTCAACCTGTGGTATCACGTGGGCTCGGCCAACGAGCGTGAGGGGCGGACGGGGTTTGCGCACCTCTTCGAGCACATGCTGTTCCAGGGGAGTGAGCATGTGGGGGCCAACGAGCACTTCGAGTTGGTGCAACGCGCGGGGGGGACGCTCAACGGGTCCACATGGCTCGAGCGCACCAACTACTACGAAACGGTGCCGAGTCATCATCTCGAAACGGCGCTGTGGCTTGAGGCCGACCGGATGGGGCGGCTGCTGCCGGCGATGACGCAGGAGAAGCTCGATACGCAGCGCAGCGTGGTGCAGAACGAGCGGCGGTGGAGCGTGGACAACCAGCCGTATGGCACCTGGTGGGAGAAGTTGCCGGCGCTGTGCTTTCCCGCGTCACATCCGTTCCATCACTCGCTGATCGGATCGTTTGCCGATCTGGATGCGGCGAGCCTCGAGGATATCGCGGGCTTTTTCTCGACGTACTACACCCCGGACAACGCCGTCCTCACGATCGCGGGGGATTTCGAGGCGGCCGAGGCGCGGGCGCTGGTGGAGAAGCACTTCGGCTCGATCGCGCGCGGTGGTGGACGTCCCGCGCTGCCGGACATGTCGCTGCCCGCCACGTTCGGCACCTGGTTGCGCGAGACGGTGGAAGACGACGTGATGGTGCCGCGGCTCTTCCTCGCGAGCCGGTCGCCGGCGTTCGGGACGGAGGCGTACTACGCGGCGAGCCTGTGCGCGGCCGTGCTGGGGTTGCGGCGCGGGAGTCGGCTGCGCCGCGCGCTCGTGCGCGAGCAGGAAGTGGCGAGTGCGGTGAGCGTGAGTACGTGGGACCTGGCCAAGGGGGCCGATCTGTTCGTGGTCGACGCCACGGCGCGGCCGGGGGTGACGGCCGAGCAGCTGGAAGCGGCGGTGGCGGTGGAGCTGGATCGTGTGGTCGCGGATGGCGTGCGCGAGGACGAGGTGTCGCGCGCGGTGGCGCTCCTCGAGACCGATATGGTGCTGGCGCTGCAGTCGGCCGGGGATCGTGCGGACAAGCTCAGCATGCATGCGACGTTGTTCGGTGAGCCGGAGCGGGTGAACGGTGAACTGGAGCGGTATCGCGGCGTGACCGCGGCGCAGGTGACGGCGTTTGCGCGCGAGCGGCTGGGGCCGGACAATCGGGCGAGCTTGATGTACGTGCCGAAGCGGGGGGAAGGGTGAGAGTGGACCACAAACAGATCCTTCGCTTCGCTCAGGATGACGGGGGAGGTGTGCAGTTCAACAAGCCGACGCCGGGAACGGCGCGCCCGTATCACTTCCCGCGCTTCACGCGGACCACGCTGTCCAACGGACTGCGCGTGATCGTGGCGCCCGTGCGTGACCTGCCGTTGGTGACGCTGCACGCCTTCGTGGATGCCGGGGCGACGCACGACCCGCGCGGACAGGAAGGGGTGGCGCTGCTCACGGCCGCCCTCATGGGCGAAGGCACGTTGGCCCACGATGGTGCGGCACTCGCCGATCGCTTCGAGCGACTCGGCACCACGCTCGAAGTCGGTGCCGACTGGGATTCGGCGGCGCTCGAGGTGACCGGACTGAGCGAGCGGTTCGAGGCGTTCGTCGCGTTGCTTTCCGAGGTGTTGCGTACGCCGGCGTTCGCTGAACGCGAGGTCGCGCGCCTGCGTGGTGAGCGACTCGCGGAGCTGCTCGAGCAACGCGCCGAGCCCCGTGGGTTGGCCGATGACATGTTTGCGCGCTTCGCGTACGCCGAGGGCGCACGATACGGGATGCCGGCGGGGGGCAACGAAGCGTCGGTGGGAGCGCTCACGCGCGATGCGTTCGTGGCGTTTCATGCGGCGCGCTACACACCGTCGACCACGACGCTGATCATTGCGGGCGATATCGACGCCGATGCGGCGCTGTGTGCCGTGGTGGCGCAGCTGGGCGATTGGAGCGCGCAGCCAACCACGACGGCTGACGGCCGCGCGCCCGATGCACCGAGCACGGTGGCGCGCGGGATCGACCTGATCGTGAAGCCGGACGCCCCGCAGTCGGAGTTGCGCGTGGGGCACGTCGCCATCGCGCGCGGGAACCCCGCGTGGCTGCGCGTGCACGTGATGAACGCGATCCTGGGCGGACTCTTTTCGTCGCGCATCAATCTCAACCTGCGCGAGAAGAACGCCTACACGTACGGCGCGTTCTCCTCGGTCGATGCTCGGCGGCATGCGGGCTGCTTCGAGGTGTCGACGGCGGTCCAGTCGGACGTCACGGCCCCGGCGCTTCGCGAGATTTTTGCCGAGATCACGGGGATCACGCAGGGCGAGGTGTCGGCAGACGAACTCTCGTTGGCCACGGCGTACCTCGAGGGGGTGTTCCCGATCCGCTTCGAGACGACGTCGGCGGTGGCGGGGGCGCTCGCGAACCTCGTGATCTTCGGCCTGGCCGATGACTACTACGACACGTATCGCGCCTCGGTGCGCGGGATGACGACGGCCGACGTGCTGGCGGGTGCGCGCACGCTGCTGCGTCCGGCGGAGCTACGCATCGTGGTGGTGGGTGATCCGGCGCAGGTGCGGGAGGCGCTCGCGGGTCTCGAGCTGGGTCCCGTGCGCGAGTGGGACCCGACGGGCGCCCCCGCGACCGATCGCATGAAGTCAGAATAAGTCACTCAACTACACAAATAGTAGATCATGGCAAGCCTCGAGCCCGGCAAGATCAGCACGCGGCGCGCCTATGCGGGGCGCGTCATCTCCCTGGACGTCGATACGGTGCGCTTCCCCGACGGGAGCACCGGCGAACTGGAGATGGTGCGTCACCCGGGGGCGAGCGCGATCGTCCCGTTCCTGAGCGACCCGGCCGGCGAGGACCCGCAGCTGCTGCTGCTCAAGCAGTACCGCTACGCCGCCGAATCGGTGTTGTACGAGGTGCCGGCCGGCCGACTGGATGCCGGAGAAACGCCTCTGGCCTGCGCGCACCGCGAGCTGTTGGAGGAGACGGGGTGCCGCGCCGAGCGGATGGAGCCCTTGTTCAGCATGTTCACGACGCCTGGATTCACCGACGAGAAGATTCACCTCTTCATGGCGGTCGGGCTGACCGTGGGCGAGTCGAAGCGCGAGGCGGACGAGTTCATCGAGCTGGAGCGCGTGCGGCTGTCGCGCGCGCTGGAGATGATCGAGCAGGGGATCATCCAGGATGCCAAGACGGCGCTCGCGATCCTGTATGCCGCGGGGTTCCGGGCAGGGAAGTGAGCTGACGCGGGTGTCCTGATTCTGGAAATGGCGCCCACTAAAGAGGACATTCGGGCGTGTTTGGCTGGGCGGTCCGCCGTGAATCATCACGTGTAAGTCGTTTCATAACTACGACTTAGCAGAAAGTTCCTGAGATTGGCCTCGGCGGCACGAACCGTGCTTTACAAGGAGGTGTCACATGATTGGCCCGGTCGGGTCGATCGATGCCCCTTGTTCAGGAGCCCGCCATGCGAGACGCTGCCCGCAAGCTGTCCCCGATGCCCTCCGCGCCTGTTCGGCCGGAAGTGGTCGCGACGGAGGACGCCGAGCTGGTGCGCGCGTGCCTCACCGGCGATGAGCGCGCGTTCCGCGAGATCGTGACCCGGTATCAGTCGCGGCTCCTGAACTTCATCTACCGGACGATCGGCGATCGTGAGCGCGCCGAGGACCTCGTGCAGGAGGTCTTCATCCGGGTGTACCGTCACATGGCGCGGTTCGACCAGACGAAGAAGTTCTCGACGTGGATCTACACGATCGCGTCGAACCTGGCGAAGAACGAGCTGCGCAATCGGTCGCGCAATCCGTTGGTGCTCTTCCAGACGCTGACGCAGGGCTGGGACGACGAGGAGCGGCCGCTGGAGTTCGAGGATCCGGATGCGCGCCCGGACGACCAGTTCCGCAAGCGGCACCTGCGCGAGCTGATCGACAAGTTCGTGGCGCAGCTGCCGGTGCATCACCGCGAGGTGTTCGTGCTGCGCGAGCTCGAGGGCAAGAGCTACGAGGAGATCGCCGAGATCACCTCGTGCAACCTGGGCACGGTCAAGTCGCGACTGAATCGCGCGCGGACGAGCTTTGCAGCGCTGATCGGGCCGTCGCTGACGTAGGTGATGGGGGCGCGCGGGTGAGCGGGGTCGGGGTTTCGCTTTATGGCCATCACGTGCTGGAATATGTGATGGCCATAAAGCTTTGCTCAACAGCAGTTTAGACGACTCTCGCTGCACTGTTTTCGCGTAAACACATGTAACTTTCTGGCTGGTGACAGCACGCAGGGCGGTGGGCGGTTGGCCCTGCGTGCAGGCCGGAAAACCGCCCGGAAGAGCGCACTCGACGTCGCCCCGCGCGCGGTCTGAGAGCACCCCGGACTCGCGCGGACGGATGCCGACCGCGCGCGGACCGCGTGCCGACCGCGTGCCGACTCGGGACCACAACCCGACGCGTGCCGCCGGATGCCAAGGCGAATTCCTGGCCGGAACCACCACGCGAGCCTCGTGTATTGGGTCGCGACCATGCATTCATCACATGCCCTCACCTGTCGCCGTTTCCGCGCTCAACACGCGGAATGGGTGGACCTCGACCTCAAGCTCGAGCAGGCGCTCGCAATGGAACGCCACTCGGCGGAGTGTCCCGCCTGTCGCACCCACGACACGAGTGTGCGCCGTGCCCTGCTGGTCATGCGCAACATGCCCGACATGCGTCCGTCGGCGCACTTCATGGCGTCGCTGGAAGAGCGGCTCGCCGGTGAGCGGGAGGCGCATCGCGCTTCGGTCTCTCGGCATCGGCCGCCGACCGGGCGGGCGATGATCGTGGTCGCGGCGAGTCTGATCGCGATGGCCTGGCTGAGCGAGCGCCGGCCACCCGCGGGCCTACCGATGGCGGAGCAGGCCGCGCTCGCGCTGCCGCGTGAGGTGCCGTCGGTCGAGATGCCGCGTGCGGATGTGCGATCGGCACCGCTACGCGGCACGGCGGCGGTGCGCGTGGTGAGTGTGCAGCGCGCGTCGGAACCGGTGTGGGCGCCCGCGCCGCTGGGGGTGACGTCGGGGGGGTTGGCGCCGACGATGGTGGCGGTGAGTTATAGAGCGGGGGCGCGGTAGGGGGAGGAGGAGAAGCAGGTCCTTCGCTTCGCTCAGGACGACGACGGGGAGAAGCAGGTCCTTCGCTTCGCTCAGGACGACGGGGGGCTAATTTCCGCGCCATGAGCGCCGCTGCCGACAAGTCCCAGAAGAAGCTGGCCGATGCGATCGCCGCCGAGCGCTTTCCGAGCGCGTATCTGCTGCACGGCGCCGACGACTATCGCAAAGACGAGGCGCTCAAGCGACTGCTGCGCGCGGCGGTGGACGAGAGCACGCGGGACTTCAATCTCGATGTGCGCCGCGGCACCGAGGTCGACGCCGAGACGATCGCGTCGCTGCTCTCCACGCCACCGATGATGGCCACGCGGCGCGTCGTGGTGCTCAAGGACCCCGACGCCATGAAGAAAGTGGCGCGCGACGCACTCGACCGCTGGCTCGCGAAGCCGGAGCCGGACGTGCTGCTCGTGCTCGTCTCACCGGCCGGCGCGAAGGCGGACAAGAAGCTCGTGGATGCCACCGACGATGTCGCCTTCGACCTGCTCGATGGCGACAAGATCGGCGCGTGGGTCGCGCGGCACGCCAAGGCGCTGGGCGCCGACATCGCGCCGGAGGCGGTGACGCTGCTCGTCAGTGCGGTGGGGAACGATCCGGGGTCGATCGCGATGGAGCTCGACAAGCTGGCGTCGTTCACCAATGGCGCACTGATCGACGAAGCAGCGGTGGCCGAGATCGTCGGCATTCGGCGTGGCGAAACGCTGGGCGACCTGCTCGATGCGGTGGGGCGACAGGAGACCGCGCGCGCGCTCACGCTCGTGGACCATGTGTTGACACAGCCCAAGCTCACGGGGGTGCAAGTGGTGATGGCGCTGGCCACCCAGACGTTGGCGCTCGCGTGGGGCCGCGCGAAGCGGGACGCCGGCATGCCAGCACCGCAACTCGAGCGTGCATACTGGGACCTGCTCAAGGGGAGCGGCGCGTACACCGGTCGGCCGTGGAATGATGCCGTGAGCGCGTGGGGCAGCATGACGATGAAGTGGACACTCCCGGAGCTGGATCGTGCCATCGAGGCGCTGCTCGCTGCGGATCTCGCGCTCAAGGACACCAAGGTCTCGAGCGTCGAACAGATCGTGTCGTCGGCCATTCTCGCGATGGGGGCGGCGTCGAACCGCCGCCGCGCGGCGTGACGACGCACACGCACACGTACACGCACAAACACACGTACACGCCAGCGCGGGTGCTCGGCGCGCGCGTGCGAGCGGTCGTACGCCTGGCGGTAGTGATGGCAAGCCTGTCCGCGTCCGCGCATGCGCAGGCCAGCGCGCCCACCGACAGTGTGCTGCGTCGTGCGCAGCGCCTGGTGACCGATGGTCAAGGCGCGGCGGGGCGCGCGCTCATCGACACGGTGGTGAGTCAGGCGGCCACGCAGCCTGCGCGCATGGCCGAGGCGCTCTTCTGGCGTGCCGCGCTGGCCGAGCAGGCCGCGACGGCCGAGCGTGACTACCAGCGCGTGACGGTGGAGCATGCGTTGTCGCCGTGGTCGGGCGAAGCGCTGCTGCGGCTCGGACAGTTGGCGTATGCGCGTGGCGAGCGGACGGCGGCGTTGCGCGCCTTCGCGCGCTTGGTGGTGGAGCAGGCCGAGACGCCGATCGCGCCGGTGGGCCTCTTCTGGAAGGGGCGCGTGCTGCTGGAGCAAGGGGAGATGGGGCCCGCCTGCGATGCGCTGCGCGATGCGGCGCGCCGCGCGGCGCCGAACGCGCTCGAGCTGCGCAATCAGGTGGAGTTCTATGCGCAGCGCTGCCGCGACGTGGGGAGTGCCGCTCCGGCTCCGTCGACGGCCGTCGCAACGTCCCCCACCGTGCCGCCGACGAGCGCGACTTCGTCGACTGGCGGTGCGGCATCGGCGAGCCGCGCGGAGGCAGCGACGGCTGTGCCACCGGGCGCTGAGCCAGCACCGGCGCCACGTGCGAAGCCGCGTGCGCCAACCGCCACCTGGGCGCTGCAGGTCAGCGCACACAGCTCACGCGCTGAAGCGGCCAGGGCGGCGCGGACGCTCACGAACCGCGGCTACGCGGCGCGCGTCGACGGCACCACCGCACCGTTTCGCGTTCGCATCGGTGCGTACGCCACCGAGGCGGAGGCACTCAAGGACCAGGCACGCGCGAAGAAGAAGGGGCTCAAGGGCGCGCGGGTGGTGCGCGTGGAGGCGCCGTGAGCGGTACCACCGAGACCGCCACGCCGCTCATGCAGCAGTACCGCGAGATCAAGTCGCAACATCAGGACGCGATCCTGCTGTTCCGGATGGGCGACTTCTACGAGATGTTCTACGAGGACGCGCAGGTGGCATCGCGCGTGCTGGGGCTGACGCTCACATCGCGCAACAATGGCGGCGCTGCCGAAGTGCCGCTGGCCGGCGTGCCGGTGAAGGCGGTGACCGACTATCTGCGCCGCCTCGTGCAAGGCGGGTTCCGCGTGGCGATCTGTGAGCAGATCGAAGATCCCAAGCTCGCCAAGGGGATCGTCAAGCGCGCCGTGATCGAAACGATCACGCCGGGCGCGGCGATGAGCGACGACCTGCTCGATGGCGGCCGCAACAACTGGCTGTGTGCGGTGCACGCGCCGGTCGGCAGTGCGAGCGTGGGGTTCGCCGCGGCGGATCTCTCGACGGGCGAGTTCCGGCTCGCGGTGCTCCCGCTGCGCGCCCTGGACGTGACGATGGGGCGGTTCACGCCGCGCGAGCTGCTGATCGCACGTGGCAGTGCGTGGCCGCCGGTGGCGGTGCCGTCGCTGGGTGACCGCGCGCTGGTCACGGAGCGCGATGGCTGGGAGTTCGATCCCGCGCTCGCGGCCGACGATCTGGCACGACAGTTCAGCGTGCGCGGCCTCGAAGGGTTCGGGCTCGAGCGCGCGGACGATGTGGCCGTCGGAGCGGCCGGCGCGCTGCTCCGCTACCTGCGCGCGCTGCAGCCGGGGGGGCTGCCGCATCTGGCGCGCCCGGTGCTCGAGCGCACGGGGACGCAGATGCCGCTCGACGAGATGACGCGGCGCAATCTCGAGCTGGTGGAGTCGATGCAGGGGGGCGGCACGGCGGACACGCTGCTCGAGGTGCTCGACCGCACCACCACGCCGATGGGCGCACGGTTGCTGCGCCACTGGTTGCTCGCGCCGCTCCTGCAGCGCTCGGACATCGACGCCCGACTCGATGCGGTCAGCGCGCTCGTCCATGACGCGATCGCGCGCGAGGCGCTGCGCGAAGCGCTCGATGGCGTGCGCGACGTGGAGCGATTGGCCGGGAAGGCGGCTGCGGGCCGAGCGAACCCGCGGGAGCTGCGCGCGCTCGGCGACTCGCTCGGTCGTCTGCCGGCCGTGCAGCAGGCGCTGTCGCGGCTGCCGAGCGTCGGCGTGCTGGGCCCGATCGCGGCGGGGTGGGATTCGTGCGAAGCGCTCGCGCAGCGCATCGGCCGCACACTCGTGGCGCGGCCTCCGGTGGCGGTGGGCGACGACGAGGACACGATTGCCGCCGGGGTCGACGCCGATCTCGACCAACTGCGCTCGCTGCGCACGGGTGGCACCGATGCGATCGCGGCGATCCAGGCGGCGGAGCGCGCGCGCACCGGCATCAACTCGCTCAAGGTCGGCTACAACCGGGTGTTCGGGTACTTCATCGAGGTGACGAACGCGAACCGGCACCTGGTACCCGACGACTACCAGCGCCGGCAGACGTTGACCGGGGCCGAGCGGTACGTGACGGCCGCGCTCAAGGAACACGAAGAGCAGGTGATGAACGCGACCGACCAGATCGCGGGGCGCGAGCGCGCGCTGTTCGAGGCGTTGCGCACGGAGGCAGGACTCGCGATCGGGCGGCTGCAGGCGGTGGCGCAGGCGGTGGCCACGCTCGACGTGCTGGCCGCGCTCGCGGAGAGCGCGGTGGCGGAAGGGTATTGCCGCCCCGTGGTGACGGACGAGTTCTCGCTGGTGATTGCGGCCGGGCGACATCCGGTGGTGGAGCGGATGATGCCGCGCGAGCGGTTCATCCCGAACGACGTGTCGCTCACGGCCGACGCCCGCGTGATCGTGCTGACCGGACCGAACATGGCCGGAAAAAGTACCATTTTGCGACAAATTGGCCTGATCGTGCTGATGGCGCAGGTCGGGAGCTGGGTGCCGGCGACCTCGGCGACGATCGGGATCGCGGACCGGGTGTTCACGCGCGTGGGGGCGAGCGACCAGCTGGCGCGCGGGCAGAGCACCTTCATGGTGGAGATGTCGGAGACGAGCGCCATCCTGCATGGCGCGACGGCGCGGAGCCTGATCCTGCTCGACGAGATCGGGCGTGGCACGAGCACGTACGACGGCGTCTCGATCGCGTGGAGCGTGACCGAGCACCTGCACGACGTGACGGGGGCCAAGTGCGTGTTCGCCACGCACTATCACGAACTGGTGCAGCTGGCCGATGAATTAGGTGCAGTGCGCAACTATAACGTGGCCGTGCGCGAAACCGGCGACCAGGTGCTCTTCCTGCACCGGTTGCAGCCCGGTGGCGCGGACCGCAGCTACGGCATCGAAGTGGGGCGCCTGGCGGGGTTGCCCCCCGCCGTGATCGCGCGCGCCAAGCAGGTGCTGGCGTTGCTCGAGGGGGAGGCGCTCGTGCCGGCGCTGGCGGGGCAGGGTCCGGCGCGCCGACCGGTGGCCCCGCCCGATCAGCTGCCGCTCTTTGGCGTGGCACCGAACCCGCTCGTCGAGCGGCTGGCGGCGCTCGACGCGAACACCGTGACCCCGCTCGAGGCGCTGCGGCTGCTCGACGAGCTGGCCCGCGCCGCCCGCGGCGGGGGCGTGTAGCTTTCGCGGCGTCTGTCCTCCCACGCCCACCGCGTCATGACGTCCGCGCCGCGCCACACCATCCCGTACGACAGCGTCCTCGACACGATCGGCTGGACGCCCCTCATCCGCCTGTCGCGTGTCACCAGCGGGATCCGCACGCCGGTGTACGGCAAGGCCGATTTCTTCAATCCGGGCGGCTCGGTGAAGGACCGGATCGGACTGCCCATCATCCTGGCAGCCGAACGGAGCGGGGCGCTCAAGCCGGGGGGCACGATCGTCGAGGGGACGAGTGGCAACACCGGCGTGGGGCTCGCGCTCGCGGCGGCACTGCGCGGCTACAAGTGCATCTTCACGATGCCCGACAAGATGTCGCAGGAGAAGGTGCGGCTGCTCAAGGCGTACGGCGCTGAAGTGATCATCACCCCCACGGCGGTGGGACCGGATCATCCGGACAACTACGTGATGATGGCCAAGCGGATTGCCAAGGAGACCCCCGGCGCGATTCTCGCCAACCAGTTCGACAACCAGTCCAACCCGGACGCGCACTACGCGACCACGGGGCCCGAGCTCTGGACGCAGACGGCCGGCAAGATCACCCACTTCGTGGCGGCGGCTGGCACCGGGGGCACTATCAGCGGGACGGGGCGCTACCTCAAGGAGCAGAACCCCAACGTGCGCATGGTGGCCGCCGATCCGGCCGGGTCGATTCTCGCCGAGATGTGGCGGACCAAGGGGGTCGAGCACGGTCCGGGTGCGCCGTACAAGGTCGAAGGGATCGGACAGGACAAGGTGCCGCACACGCTCGACATGAGCGTGATCGATGACTACCGCACGGTGAACGACAAGGATGCGTTCGCGATGGCGCGTCGCCTCACGCGCGAGGAAGGATTGTTCGTGGGCGGGTCGGCCGGGCTGATCACGCATGCCGCGCTGCAGCTGGCGCGCGAGCTCGATGATCCGAACGCCTGCGTCGTCACCTTCCTGTGCGACACCGGCGAGCGCTACCTGTCGAAAGTGTTCAACGACGAGTGGATGCGCGAGAACCAGCTGCTCGATCCCGATCGTGCGACGCTCGAGCAGGTGCTGGCGTCGAAGCGCGGCGACCTGCCGGCGCTCGTCAGCGTGCCGCCGACGGCGATGGTGCGCCAGGCGCTCAAGCTGATGGCGACGCACGACGTGTCGCAGCTGCCCGTGATGGACGGCGTGGTGTGCGTGGGCGCGGTGGACGAGACGACGCTCACGGCCAAGGCGCTCGACAACACACGCTTGCTCGACTGGACCGTGGCGGACGTCATGGAGGCGCCGCTCCCGGTGGCCGATGTGCGCGATCCGGTGGATCAGGTGGCCAAGGTGCTCTCGAAGCAGAACCCGGCGGTGCTGGTGCTGGAGAATGGGCACCTGGCCGGCGTCGTGACGCGCTCGGATGTCCTGCAGTTCCTGATGGCGCGATGACCGCTCGACGGATCGTCGTGCTGCTCGGCGGGTCCTCGGCGGAGCGGGACGTATCGTTGACGTCGGGGACGCGGATCGCGGCGGCACTCCGGAGCCGCGGCCACACGGTCACCTGCGTGGACCCCACCACCGGGCTGCTCACGAGGGCGGCGGAGCAGGCGATTCTCGACCGGGTGATCGGGACCGCGCCGCCGACGCGCGAGGCGTTGGCCGCGCTGGCGCGCTCGTCCGGCGGCTTCGATCCGGTGCACCTGCTGAGCCCGGAGGTGCGGAACGCCGAAGTCGCGTTCCTCGCGCTGCACGGCGGTGCTGGCGAGGACGGGCGGGTGCAGGCGGTGCTGGACCTGCTCGGCGTGCCGTACACCGGGGCGAACCATGTCGGGAGCGCGCTCGCGATGGACAAGGACGTGAGCAAGGTCCTGTTCCGGGCGGCCAATGTGCCAACGGCAGACTGGCGGATGGCACCGGTGGCCGAGCGTGAGGTGTTGGAGGCGCTCGGACTCCCGGTCATCGTGAAGCCAAGCAAGCAGGGGTCGACTGTGGGCCTGACGGTGGTGAAGTCGGCCGAGGCGCTGGCTCCGGCGATTGCCGAGGCATCGCTGTACGACGACGAGGTGATGGTCGAGCGGTTCATCGCCGGGCGGGAGCTGACCGTGGCGGTTCTGGACGGGGTGGCGCTCCCTGTAGGGGAGATCATCCCGCGTCACGAGATCTACGATTACGAGTGCAAGTACACGGCGGGGATGGCGCGCGAGGAATTTCCCGCCAACTTGGAGGAGGCGCAGGTGACGACGGTTCAGCGACTGGCGCTGGCTGCGTTCCGTGCCTTGAAGCTGCGCGGCTATGCGCGCATCGATTTCCGCTTGGGAGAAGACGGCGTGTTCTATTGTCTGGAAGCGAATACCCTGCCGGGGATGACGGCGCTCTCGCTGGTTCCGCAGGCTGCGCTCGCAGTCGGGATTCCATTCGACGTACTCTGTGAACGCATCGCGGAGTCGGCGCTGACATCGGAGGGCATCGCATGACGACAACGATGCAGACCGCCGCACTGGCCGGCGTGCCGAGCGGGGTCCAGTCGTCCGGGGTGTGGGCGGGACGTCGGCAGCTGTTCATCCGCTTTGCCGGTGAAGCGGAGACGGCGACGATGTACACGTCGGGAGCGCTGGTGCGCGAGCTGTCGAAGATTGCGGGGCGCGCCACCTTCCATTCGCTCTGTGCGGGCGGACGCGATGTGCTTGGCAATAGCGCGTTCCTCGCCGAATCGTTGACGGCGCTCAAGCCGCAGCTGCCGGTGATGCTCGACACGGACGGCCAGCGGCCCGAGGCGCTGGGCCCGCTCAAGGGGCTCCTGACGCTGGTGCAGGTGACGATTCCGTTCGTGTCGGAGCCGGCCAACGAGCTGGCGCTCGAGACGCTCAAGGTGGCGGTCCAGCACGGCTACCGGCATGCGCTCGTCCTGGCGCCGCGCGACGAGACGCCGGACCCGCTGATGCTGCGCGTGATCGAGCGGGCGAGCACGATCAGCAAGGAGACGGCGATCGTGATCCACCCGAGCCCGGCGGCGGTGGAGCGTGGCGGGACACTGGAGCGTCGGTGGGCGTCGCTGCTCGAGTCGACGAGCTCGCTGCACGCCAATGTGCGGTTGATCCTGCGCGTACCGCCCCCGGCGGGGCTGCGCTAGCGCGACCCGACCGCTCGCGACGATACTCCTGACATGGCGTGGACCCCCGCTGACGACCAGGATGCGCCCCGGCTGACCCCCGCGGTGCAGGCGTTGATTGCGATCAACATCGCGATCTACTTCGTGCAGCGCACGGTGGTGCAGCCCTCGGACATGGCGCTGGCGCTCGGCTTCCAGATGAAGGATCTGGGCCGGGCCTGGTATACCGTGTTCACGTACATGTTCGTGCACGGTGGGTTCTGGCACCTCGCGCTCAACCTGTACACGCTGTTCCTGTTCGGCCCGCGCGTGGAGCGGGCGATGCGGTCGAGCGGGGAGTTCGCGCGGTTCTACGTGATTGCGGGCCTTGGCGGGTGGCTCGCGCATGTGCTGTTCGTGCGGAGCGGCGTGCTGATTGGCGCGAGCGCGGCGATCTTCGGCGTGATGCTGGCGTTTGCGGCCAAGTGGCCGGACACCGAGGTGTATCTGTTCGGTGTTCTGCCGATGCGCGTGCGCTGGCTGGTGGCGGCGCTGGTGGTGATGAACCTCGTGCAGGGGCTGACGCCGGGCGAAGGGGACGGCACCGCGTACCTGGCGCACGTGGGCGGGATCGTGACGGCGTGGATGTACCTGCGGGCGACGCATGCGTTGTCACCGGAGCGGGCGCGCCCCGTGGTGGCGAGTGCGCCGGACATGCCGGATGAGCCGCCGCGTGCGGTCCCGCGCGGCATGCCGCGTGGCCGCGAGAAGCTGAGCGAGATCGACGAGTTGATCGCGCGCAAGGGGACCGCGACCAAGCGCACGAGCGTGCCGGTGGTGAAGCCACCGCCGAAGGTGACGCCCGTGGTGCAAGCCGAGCTGGATCATGTGCTCGACAAGATCTCGCAGAACGGATTGGCGAGCCTGAACGCGGAAGAGCGCCGGCTGTTGGACGAGATGTCGAAGCGGTTGCGCGAGCAGTCGTAACGCGCGAGAGACCAGTGCTGACGGGTGACGAAACGGCGCCGCAGTGATGCGGCGCCGTTCTGTTGTCGGGGCTGCCGCTGGTGCTACACGGAGGTCGGCGCGTCGCCCTTCCAGGCCTGTTCGATGTCGGCCGCGGCCTGTTTGAGGATCTGCGTGATCCTCGGAAGCGCGGGGTGATCGGCGCCGGTCTTGAAGACGCGCGGATAGGTGGTACGCGCAACCGCAGCGAAGGCGGTGTGGAGCTCGCCCATGGCGCCGCCAGCGACGTCGTGGACAGCGTCGCGGAGGCGATCGGCGATGTCGTCGAGGACGTTCTTGTGCTCGTCGAGATAGCGCTCGCCTTCGGGGGTGAGGTGGTAGACGCGTCGTCCATCGGTTTCGACGCCGCGCACGAAGCCCTGGTCTTCGAGCAGCTGGAGCGTCGGGTAGATGGTGCCGGGCGACGGCGTGTACCAGCCGTGGAGGCTGTCCTCGAGCGACTTGATGATCTCGTAGCCGTGGCGGGGCTTTTCACGGAGCAGGCGGAGGATGACGAACTTGACCTCGCCCGACTCGAACATCTGGGCGCGGTGGCGTCGTCCGGTGTGCTTTGAGCGGGCTCCCCATTCGCGCCACATGGAGGGTTCGAAGCCGGAGAAGAGCTTGGAGAAGTCCCAGTCGTCGCGGGTCATGGGAGG
>JANMLN010000143.1:0-9363 GCA_031372565.1 Gemmatimonadota bacterium
ACCTGCCGCTGCTCGCCGACGAGCCAGCGGCCACGTCGCCCACGGCTGACCTGCCGCTGCTCGCGGACGAGCCGGCGGCCAGGCCGCCCACGGCCGACTTGCCGCTGTTGGTCGACGAGCCGCCGGCAGGGTCGCCGGTGACCGACTTGCCGCTCCTGGTCGACGAGCCGACGATCGCGCCCGCCGCGACCGAGCTGCCGCTACCCGCAGCGGACGAGCCGGCCGCGCAACAGCCCGTTGTCGACCTGCCACTGCTCGACGACGCGTCGCCGACCGCTCCTCCGACCAAGCGCGCGTCGCAGGCCGACCTCGGTCCCCCCATGGTGTCGATGGGGACGCCGGCCGGAATCCCTGCGTTCGGCGCAGAGTATGGCTTCGAGACCGAACCGCCGGTCGAGTTGCCCGAGGGTGCCGACGAGATCGAGGCGGCGTTCCTGACCCCGCCCATCGTCCCGGTGGTGCCGGAAACGGAGACGACGAGCATCGAGGAAGACGACATGCTCACCGCGGCGCTCACGCCGCTCGCCTCCGACCTGGTGCCGGAGCCGCCGATCACGCGGAAGAGCACGTCGCTGTTGGCGCGGTCGGTGGACGGGCTCGCCGTGCGCGTGGCCGACGAGCCGGAAAACTGGCCGTTGCGGCGTTCGTACGCGGAAGCGCTCCTCGAGGATGGGCAGCGCGACGCCGGATTGATCGAGCTCGATGCCGTGATGGTGGGCTTCGAAAAGCAGGAAGACCTGAGCGCCGCCCGATCGCTTGCCGACGAGATCGTTCGCGTCAATCCGGGCTCCGTGCGCCACCACCAGAAGCGCGTCGAGTACTGCTTCCGCCTGAACGATCGGGGCGGGCTGGTCGAGGCGTACATCGAGTTGGGCGACGCCTTGCTGCGCGAGGGCACGGCCGAGAAGGCGCGATCGGTGTACCAGCGCGTGCTCGAGCTGCAGCCCGGGAATGCGCGCGCCGAAGCGGCGCTCGGCTCGATCGGCGCGCCGCCCGCGCCGGTGATGTCGGAAACGCCAAAGCGTGCGACAACGGCGATCCGTGCCACGACCACCACGATGAAGCGGTACACGGGGGCGGAGGATCATCCGCCCGCCGAACCGCAGCCGCCCGCAGCGCCCGCGCCGACGGCGGCTGGGGGCGACGACGATTTCGTGGATCTGGGTGACTGGCTGCGCGACGACGAGCCGACCAAGGACACGCGGATGATCGTCGACGAGGAAGAGCCGTCGGGCGACGAGGCGGCCGACTTTGCCGACATGCTGGCCAAGTTCAAGCAGGGGGTCGCGCAGAACGTTGAAGAGGAAGACTACGACTCGCACTACGATCTGGGTGTCGCGTACAAGGAAATGGGACTCCTCGACGAAGCGATCGCCGAGTTCCAGAAGGCGCTGCGCGGACAGCAGCACCGTGCCCGCGCGTACGAATCGCTGGGGCAGTGCTTTGTGGACAAGGGGCACTATCCCGTCGCCAGCACGATCCTGACGCGCGCCACGAGCGAGCCCGGCGTCGATGACGCGCAGCTCGTCGGCGTGCTGTACCTGCTCGGCCAGACGAACGAGGCGCTCGAGCGCCCGGCCGATGCGCTGGTGTCGTACCAGCGTGTCTTTGCCGTAGATATCAATTTCCGCGACGTCGCCGCGCGAATCGACGCGCTCACCCGAGCTTCCAAGTGATGCCTTCAACGCGTGGGACCGAGGCGCTCAAGGCGGCGCTTCTGGAGATTCAAGCGCCCGTGCGCGCGCAGCTCGACCGCACCGTGGACGAGATGTGGCGCATTGTCGCCATGGACGGCGAACTGATGCCGGACGTGACGCAGCACCTGATGGGCATGAAGGGGAAGATGTTCCGTCCCACGTTGCTGCTGCTGTCCAGCGAGGTGGAGGGGCACGCCTCGCCGGCTGCGGTGACCATGGCCGCCGTCGTCGAGCTGATCCATCTGGCCACGCTGGTGCACGATGATGCGGTCGATCACTCGGTGCTGCGGCGCGGCATGCCGACCATCAACGCGCTGTTCAGCCACCAGGTCTCGGTCATCTTCGGTGACTTCCTGTACTCGCGCGCGCTGCTCGAACTCGTCGAGCGCGGGGAGCTGGAGCCACTGCGCGTCTTCACGCGCGCGTCCAACCAGCTGACGTTGGGCGAGATCCGCCAGCTGGGTGCGGTGGACCGCCTGTCGTTCTCCGAGCAGGACTACGAGAAGCTGATCCGTCACAAGACGGCGGTGCTCTTTCGCGCGGCCTGTGAGGTCGGCGCGATGTCCGGCGCGCCCGGGCATCGGGAGGCGCTCGCGCGCTTCGGCGAACGGCTCGGCATGGCGTTCCAGGTGGCCGACGACCTGATCGACTACACGGAGCAGCAGGAAACCACCGGGAAGCCCGGCGGCCACGACCTGAAGGAGCACAAGGTGACGCTCCCGCTGATTGCGGCGCTCCGGACGGTGTCCCCGGCGGCCCGCGCACAAGTCGAGGAGCTGTTCGCGGCCCCGGCACCGACCGACGCGCAGGTCGAGGTCGTGGTCGAGATCGTCTCCGAGGCTGGCGGACTCGACTACGCGCGTCGCCGGGGCGAGGAGTACGCGCAGGAGGCCGAAGCGGCCCTTGCCACGCTGCCCGCCTCGCCGGCGCGGTCCGCGCTGGCCGATGCGCTCAGCTACGTGATGGACCGGCGGTCGTAATGCCCCCTGTCGGATCGTCCCGCCATCGCCCCATGTTCCATGTGGGGGTGCTCGCCACCGGTTTCGTCGTGGGTGGGTTCCTGACGCAGTTCGCCCGCAAGTTCCTGCCCGTGGGAGCCGTCAAGGAGTTCCTGACCACGGGCGTCACCACGTCAGTCGGGCCGCTCCCGATTGATCTCGTTATCATCCGGTTCGCGCTCGGACCGGTCGCACTCGATGTCTCGCTTCTGAGCTTGGTCGGTGTGCTGGTTGCCTACCTCATCGCGCGTTCGCTCTTCTAGGAGAATCTCATGCCATTCAACCTCGGCTTCGGCGAAGTCATCCTCATCGGGATGGTCATCCTCCTCTTCTTCGGGGCGAAGCGCATCCCCGAGATCGCCGGATCATTCGGCAAGGGAATCAAGGAGTTCAAGAAGAGCATGAACGACGTCGACCGCGAACTCACCGGACCGGGCGATGCCCCGCGCATGGAGCGATTGAGCGAGCGCCCGCGAGCCGAGAGCGTGCCGGGGGGCGAGGATCGGCCCGAGCCGAAGCGCCTGATCTAGCTCGTGGCGCTTGGCGCGCCCGCTGCGCGCGATCTGCGCGGCAGCGGACGGCGCGATCCGTCCGCATGTGAAACGGGGGGCGACCACACTGTGTGGTCGCCCCCCGTTCACGTCGCTGCCGGCAATGCCGCGTCAGTCGGCTGTTACGAGGCCGATTGGCGGTTGGCCGACTGCAGCTCCTTGCGGCGATCCTTGATGCTGGCGGATTTGCGCAGGTGCTCGAGGTACTCGCGCACACGCGTCTGACGCAACGCCTGCAGGAGCTGCTCACGCTGCTGCGCCTTCTGCGCCACCCACACCTCGCGCGTCGCGAGCGAGCGCTTGTCCACGCGCAGGACAATCACCTTCTCGCGCGTGGCGACGGGGCCACTGATCGCACCCACCGGCAGGGCGAAGGCCGCACCGATGGCTTCGTTCGCCTGACCAAGGCCGGCGACCGACGTCACGCGGGTGAACGGACCCGCCGTCTGCGGCACGAGGCCGCGTTCCTTGGCCGCCGCTTCGAACCCACCAGCGGACGCCGCCTTCGCGAAGGCCTTCGCGGTATCGGCCAGCATCGCGATCCGCTTCTCACGCGCGAGGTACGAGCGAATCTCGTCCTTGACCGCCGCGAGCGACGACTTGCCGCCGGCGCGCAGGGAGTCGAGACGTGCGAGGACGTACGCGTCTTCGCCGTCGAACAGGTCGCTCGTCTCGCCGACGCGGACGCCGCCGAACGCCCAGGCGCTCACGCTCGGCACGTACTTGCCATCGGGACCGATGAGGGGTTCGCCCTCGAGGGCGCTCAGCTGCTCCGCCTTGAGGCCGAGCACCTTGGCCGCGCTGTCGAAGCGCGCCGGCTTGTCCTGGCTCGCGGCAATCGAGGCGAGGGAGTCGGCCCGGCGATCGCTGCGCGTCGCGGCAGAGTCGCTCTGGCGCAGCGGGAGCAGGATGTGGTGGAGGGCAAGCGTATCGCCCTTGCGCTCATCGAGCCGGATGATGTGGAACCCGAACTGCGTGAGCACGGGAGCGGAGATTTCCTTGACCTTCAGTTTGGCCGCCGCTTCGTCGAACTCCTTGACGTACTTCCCCTTGGTGGCCTTGCCGAGGTCCCCGCCATTGACGGCCGAGCCGGAGTCGGCCGACAGCTCCTTGGCCGCATCTTCGAAGGTGCGCTTGCCCGACACGATGTCGGCGCGCAGCGCCCCGATGCGCGAGCGCACGGCATCCGTGTCCGCCGCGCTCAGCGAGCGGGGGACCCGGAGGACCGACACGACGGCACGGCCCGGGCGATCGAAGCGCTTCTCGTTCTTGGAAAAGAACGCTTCGATTTCGGCATCCGAGACCGCGACGGCCTTCTCATTGATGAGCGGCGGCTCCCAGCCCACGAAGGTCACCGTGGCCGAGTCGTGCGTGTCCTGCCAGGCGCTCCAGAGGTGCTCGTCCGAGACCCACACTTCACCGGCGAGCTGGAAGAGCAGCTTCTGGCGGGGAATCTCCTCGCGGTAGTAGCCCTCGAGATTGACGAGAATGCCCTGCTGCCGCGCCGCCGGGGAGGCGAGGAGGCGGCGATACTTCTCGATGTCGAAGCGGCCATCTGTCTGGAGCTCCGGCGACCGCTGGAACTGCTCGGGGGGGGCGTACGAGGCGGCGTCGATCAGCTCCGCATCTGTGACGCGGATACCCCGCTTCTCGTATTCCTTCTGCAGGAGGACGTCGCCGACGAGCTGCTCGAAGGCGCGATCATCGATCCGCGCACGTTCATCAAGCGTCAGGCTGCGTCGCAGCTGCTGTTCCTGCTGTTGGACCAACCGCAGGGCCGTGGTCTGCCACGCCTGCCACGGAATGTCTGTCCCTTCAACGCTGGCCACGGCCGTGGTGACCGTGACGCGCGAACGACCCACGAGGCCGGAGGTTTCATAGAGCAGGAAGCCGCCGACGAATACCGCGGCCACGCCGATCCAGATCCACTTAGCCATGCTCCGCATTGACTGCAGCACGGTTCGGACAACCTCGCGAGAATTAGGAAAATTACGGGGGAGTGCCCCGACGATTGGTAAAAAGCCTCTGGCCTCTGAATGTACTGACGCGGAGGCCGTAAGATCAAGCCAGAACTACACTTCTCCAATTGACGATGCTCGCGGAGCGGGTGTATGATTCGCCGTCCACCACCCCCTCCGCGGGCGGAACTTCCTTCAGGGCCTGCCATGGCGACGTCCCCCCGGATCGACGACCTGCGTAAAAAGTTCGACGAGAACCCCCGTCGGTACTTCGCCCCCTTGGCGAATGAGTACCGCAAGTCGGGAGATCTCGCGCAGGCCATCGCGATCTGTCGGCAGCACTTGGCCGACCAGCCTGGCCACATGTCGGGCCACATCGTGTACGGGCAAGCGCTCTTCGAGAACAAGGAGTTCGAAGAGGCGCAGAAGGTGTTCACCGCGGCGCTCGCGCTCGACCCCGAGAATCTGATCGCGCTCCGGCTGCTGGGCGATATTTCGACCGATGCCGGGGACTACGCGGCCGCCCGCGGCTGGTACCAGCGCGTGCTCGACGCCGATCCGCGTAACGAGGACATTCAGGCCCAGCTCAAGCAGGTCGAGGAAGCGGAGCAGCGCGCGGTGATCGAGGCGGCGCGCCAGCCTCTGCCACAAACGATCGTCACGGCCGCCGTGCCGGACCCGCGCCGCGTATCGACCTTGCCGCCGACCCCGGCAACCGGATCGCCTGTGCATGAGGCGCCGACGATGGAGATGCAGCGCGTGCCGCCGCCCTGGGCGAAGCCAGCGGAGCCGGACGCTCCGGTCGAGCTGCCGCCGCTCGCGTCCGAGGACGTGGCGCCACCGCGCCTCTCGATCATGGGCCTCGATCTCGAGTCGATGGCGCGCGTGTCGGAGGCGGACAGCACGAACACCCTCATGCCGACGGTATCCGCGTCGTCCGAAGGGTTCGAGACCTCGGAGCCGTTCAACTCGGCGCAGTTCGACGGCGAGATCGAAGTCGACACCAATCCGCTCGCGGGCATCGAAGGCATCGAGACGCGCGACGAAT
Organism: Gemmatimonadota bacterium; assembly: GCA_031372565.1. Classification (GTDB taxonomy): domain Bacteria; phylum Gemmatimonadota; class Gemmatimonadetes; order Gemmatimonadales; family Gemmatimonadaceae; genus JACPPC01. The sequence goes on from JANMLN010000143.1 coordinate 6,253, forward strand.
CGTCGGCAGCGAGTCTGCTCGGCAGCACTGAGTCGGAGCCGCGTGACGATGCGTTCGTGATCACGCCGCCCTTCGGGCAGCCCGAGCAGGCCGCCACAGAAGTCGACCTGCCGCCGGAATTGCACGTGCCGCTGCGCGTGACGCCGCCAACGATGGAGCTGGGGCTCGCCCCGCAGCCGCGTCCCGAGCCCACGGGCTTGTGGGACACGTTGGAGGACATGGCGGAAGATGCTGCGCCTGCTGTGCCGGAGGGCGCGGTGCGGGCGTCGACCGCGAATTTCGAACCGCCGTCGGTGCTGTTCGATGCGCCTCTCGAGGTTGCGCCGCCGGCCGCCACCGAGGCGAGCCTGCTGCCCCCGGCTGATGTCTTCGACCTCGTCGATCCGGCGACGGGGGCCGAGCCGGTGCCTGAGGAGCACGCGCCGGAGCCCGAGCCGTTCGTGACCGAGACCATGGCCGACCTGTACGCGCAGCAGGGGCACACCGCGGAGGCGCTGGATATGTATCGGCAGCTCCTGCAGTCGCGGCCGGGGGATGCGGGGTTGTTGGGCAAGATCGGCGCACTCGAAGTGATGGCCGTGCCGCCGATGAGCGGGACGCCGGTGCGTGCGTTCTTCGCGGCCTTGGCGGGATGGCGCTCGGCGGGCTTCGCAGAGCAGCCGCACCCGGCGGACGTCGAGGCGGCTCAGGAGGCGGCACCGGACGGGGCGCCTCCTGATGCTGCGGGTGTGCCCGCGTCTGCGATGGTCATGGCGGCGACGTCGACCGACGAGGCGGCGCCCTGGATGACGGCACGTGCCTTCGATCTCGGCGTCTTTGTCGGTGCGGCCATCGGCGAAGCGGACGAGGCCGCGGGACGGCGTCTTGCGGCGATGTATCCGGACGCGAACGGTGCGGCCGCTGGCGGGACGGCGACGCTCGCGTCGATGGCGGTCGACGTCGCGGCGAGTCCCGCGCCGGCCAGTTCCGCACCGACCGACCTGCCCGGACAACCGGCGCGCCCGGCCTCGCACGAGCTGTCGCTCGATCAGGTGTTCGGAGAGGCGCCGCCGCAGCGCCCGTCGCGCAAGTCGGCGTCGTTCTCCTTCGACCAGTTCTTCTCGCAGACGGCGCAGACCCCGTCGGCGCCGGCCCAGCCGGTGCCGAGTGCTCCGTTGCCCGCGCAGCCGAGTCCCGAAGAGGCGGAGCAGTTCCAGAACTGGCTCAAGGGTCTCAAGCGGACGTGAGGATCGCGCTCCTCAACGGACCCAATCTGAACCTCCTCGGCGTCCGGGAACCGGCGGTGTACGGGACGAGAACGCTGGCCGACATCGAGGCGGAGCTGGCGATAGTGGCGTCGTCGCTCGGGTGCACCCTGCAGTGCGTGCAGAGGAACGGTGAGGGAGAGTTGATCGACGCGATTCACGCGCTGCGGGGCGCGTGTGACGGTGCGATCATCAACGCGGGCGCCTATAGCCACACGAGCCTGGCCATCCGCGACGCATTTGCGTCGGTCTCGGTGCCGTACGTCGAGGTGCACCTCTCGAACATTTACGCGCGTGAGCCGGAGCGGCGTCACTCGATGCTCGCGCCCGGTGCCAAGGCGGTGCTCGTGGGATTTGGCGCGGCCGGTTACGAACTCGCGCTGCGCGGACTGGTCGGACTCCTGGGCGGCGCGCGTGCCTGACGCTCGGCCGGCGCGTCAGGCGGCGCTGCGGTCGGCCCTGCTGGCCGATCATCTCGACGGGCTGCTTGTGTCGTCGCTGCCCAACATCCGGTACCTCACCGGTTTCTCCGGGTCGAATGCACTGGCCGTGATCACGGCGAGCGAGTGCGTGCTGATCACGGACATCCGGTACACGGAGCAGTCGCGCGAGGAGAGTGGCGACCTCGCGCGCGTGCTGATCGAGACGCACAGCCTGTGGAGCGCGTTGTGGCGTGAACTCCCGCTCTGCACCGGGGTGGAGACCGTGGCGTTCGAAAGCGCGCACCTGCTGCACCGGGATTTTTCGCGGCTGCTCGAGTCCGGCACACGTTGGCGTTGGCGACCCGCCGTGGACCTGGTCGAGTCGCTCCGCGAGGTCAAGGATGCGGATGAAGTCGCGCGACACGCGGAGGCGGCCAAGATCGCGGTGCATGCGTTGGGAGCGACGCTCGAGCGCGTCGGTCCCGGGATGAGCGAACTGGCGATCGCCGGCGTGTTGGAGGGGGCGCTCCGCGAGGCGGGGAGCGAGGACTTCCCGTTCGCCACCATCGTGGCGTCGGGTCCCAGGACGGCGCTGCCGCATGCGCGCGCGAGTGCGCGGACGTGGCAGCGCGGGGAGTACCTGCTCCTCGACTTTGGCGCGGTGTACGCGGGCTATTGTTCCGACGTGACTCGCACCGTGGTGGCCGGGACGGCCGACGAACGGCAGCGCACCGTGCACGGCATCGTGGCGGGCGCGAATGCCGCGGCGCGGGTGGGAATCCGGGCCGGAATGTCCGGGAAGGATGCCGACGCGCTCGCGCGGCGCTACATTGACGACGCTGGTGAGGGGGCCGCCTTCGGGCACAGTCTCGGTCACGGGTTGGGTCTCGAGGTGCATGAGGCGCCCCGCCTGAGTCGACTGTCCGAGGGTCCGCTTCCCGCTGGCGCGGTGGTGACCATCGAACCGGGGATCTACCATGCGGGTTGGGGGGGCGTCCGAATTGAGGACGACGTCCATCTGAGCCCACATGGCCCGGTTCTCCTCACGGATTTCACGCGCGATCTGCTCGAAGTCGGGTAGTCGCGCCCCGCCCCGGGACCATGATTGACCTCCGGTACGTCAAGAAGCTGGTGGAGCTGCTCGACAGCTCGACCGTGGATTCGATCGAGATCTCCTCCGACAAGGGGATGAAGCTCCGCATCTCCAAGACGCCCGCCCAGCGGGGCACCGTGCAGGTGGCGGCCCCGATGTCGATGCCGGCGATGATGCCGAGCCCGCCGTTGCGGATTTCCGGCGAGACGAGCGCGAGCGAAGCCGAGGCGGCGCCCAAGGCGGCACCCGTGGCGGCGCTGCTTGAGGTCAAATCGCCGATGGTCGGCACCTACTACTCGAAGCCGGAACCGACGGCCAAGTCGTATGTCTCGGTCGGGCAGCGGATCGAGAA
>JANMLN010000018.1:0-51430 GCA_031372565.1 Gemmatimonadota bacterium
GGTCCTTCGCTTCGCTCAGGACGACATCGCTGACGACGGGTGCAGGGTGAACTCCCCCGCCCGGTGCCGCCCCTGCAACTCCACGTACGCCTCGGCGTTCTTCCGCACGCGCTCGCGCATCGCCGCGTCCACCGGCTTCACCACCTTCGCTGGCACCCCCAGCACCATGCTCCCCGGCGGCACGATCATCCCCTCGGGCACCACCGCGCCCGCACCGATCACGCTGCCACTCCCGATCACGGCACGATTGAGAATGATGGCGCCCATCCCGATCAGGCAGTCGTCCTCGATCATCGCCCCGTGCACGATCGCGCGATGCCCGATCGTCACGCGCGCGCCGATCGACACCGGGATGCCGAGGTCCACGTGGAGGATGGCGCCGTCCTGCACGTTCGAATCGGCGCCGATCACGATCACGTCGCCGTCACCGCGGAGGACCGCCGTCGGCCAGACGGAGACGCGGGCGCCGAGGGTCACGTCGCCGATGACGATGGCTGCTTGGTGGATGAAGGAGGTGGGATGGAAATAGGGCATGGGGGGGGAGTGGTCCGGTTTGGAGAAGGTCAAGTGCGGGGGGGGAGACACAGAGCACACCGAGACGGACAGAGAACTACGGGAAATTGGGGCGGCGCCGACGGGACGAACCAACAAAAAAATCCTGCACCGAGCGCCAGCCCCGCGACGCGCGAGGCGCGCAAAGGCGCCGTCACGCGCCGGACGCGCCGCCAAGACCTCTGTGAGCCTCCGTGTGCTCTGTGTCTCCCACCCCCGCACTCCTCGACTGTGCTCCGATCACCTCCGCTCACCTCCGAGCAACCCGCGCACGGAAGAACCCCTCCACCCCCTCCGCAATCCCCGCCGCATACGCCGCCTGGAACGTCGGCTCGCGCAGCGCCGACTCGTGGTCGGGCCGCATGATGTACGCCCCCTCGCACAGCACCGCCGGGAACCACGGATTCCGCGCCACCGCGAGGTTCTGGTAGAGCACCCCTTCGTCCTTGAGCCCGAGGTTCACCACCAACCGCCGCTGCACGAGTCCCGCGAGCGGCGCCGAGTGCGGGAAGTAGTGGTAGGTGCCCGTGCCGCGATTGACGAACGGATTCGCGCCGTCGGGCAGCGCATTGAGGTGAATGCTCACGAAGGCGTGCACGTTCTGTTGACGCGCGAGCGGCGCGCGATCGCCCAGCGGCACCGGCCCGGCGGTCGTGCGCGTCATGAACACGCGCGCGCCGCGTGCCTCCAGCGCCGCCTTGAGCTGCTCGCCCACCATGAGGGTCGCGTCACCCTCGTACAGCCCCGTGGGACCGGTTGAGCCGATCGGCGGATGCCCCGGATCGACCGCGATCGTCAGCCCGCGCAACGGCTGCTCCGCGTCCACCGCCGGCCACCGCCGAATGCGCAGCACGAGCGCCGTGCCGCTCCACAGCACCTGATACCCGTAGGGATCGTCGTGCAGGTCGATCACGATGCGCGTTCGGTCGCTCGCGGGCTGCTCGTAGCGCACCGACTTGAGGAGCGCGTCTCCGGCGGGCACGATCACGTTCTCGCTGGCTCCGACCGTTGCGTACAACGTGAGGACGAGCTGACGCCCGTCCTCGGTGACCAGGTACGGTGGTCGGTCGCCGGTCGGCACGGTGACATCCACCCAGTCGGCCTGTGCACGCGCGCGAATCACCCCGGTCGCGCGCCGCGGCAGCACGCTTCCACTCGGCAGCGGCGTGATGTCGGCATCATCGACCCACGCGTCGAGCTGCCGATCGAGCCGCACGCGCACCGCCGAGCCGTTTCGCCCCGTGATCGGGACCACGGTGCCTGGAAAGAGCAGCCACCGATACGTCCCTCCGGCGGTCGGTCGCGCCACCACGACGGCATCCGTGTCGCCCCCGACCCCTGGCGCCGCCTTGAGGGCGCCAAGCGGAAACTCCTCGTCATTCACCACGCGTACCGTCGCGAGCGGCACGGTCACGGTGTCCGCGCCTCGGCTCGCCACCAGCCGCGCCTTGGCCGACGCCAGCGCGCGGGCCGGAACGTCGGCAGCCCAGGCGGTGGAATCGCCGTTCGCGAGGCCGCGCAACTGCGCTTTCGCGAATCCGTTCCGCAGCGGGTAGAGCGTCCCGGCAGAATCGCGCACGACGACCACCGCGTTTGACGGGGCGCGCACACGCACCGCCACCGGCTCCGTTGCGGTGAGCTGCAGCGTGCCGCGCGGGCTGGCCGAGCCCGCGTCGATCTCGAGCCTGCCGGTGTTCACGAGCTCCACGCGCGGTGCGGGAATGCGGACGCTCAGCAGCAGCCGCGCCGTGTCCGCCCCGAGCACCGCCACGAGCCGATAACTCGCGATCGGATTCCCCGTGCGGGTCGGCGTCCCCGGCGGCACCGGCAGCCACCCGATGAAGGCGCCATTCGGCTCGACGGTGACCGGCTGATCGTTGATGGTGAGCTGCGCATCGCCGTGCCCCACCGACCCGAAGAGGAAGTTCGAGTCGCGGGCCGTGAGCTGCTGATTCTGGTTCGGGTACGTCACCCGCAGCGACAACGGCCCGGTCACCCGCGGAATCGGCGGCAGCGGGGGGGGCACGAGCGGCACCTCCTCGACCTTGGGCTCCGGCGCGCGCACGACCCCGCGGGAGGGGCTCACCGGTGTGGGCGTGCCCCCGGGAGCAGGCGCGCCGCCGGCGCAGGCGGTCACAAAAGTGACCAATCCGATTCCGTACCGTCCCCAGAGGTGCATCATGTCATTCTACAGCGCTGACGGGTCGTCAGCCACGCACGGGGATTCCAAGCGGTAGCCTCCGGTCCCGCACGGACTTGCGTTGCCGCCCTCCGGCCCGATTCCTATATTCGCCCCATCCGCTCGATCGTCCTGCTGCCCCGAGACCACCACGCATTTGACCTGTGCCTTCTGCGGCGCTCAGAATGAGGCCGATGCGAAGCACTGCCAGGACTGCGGCAAGCCGCTGAGTCCGAGCGGCGCGCGCGTGATGTCGGCGTTGCGCGGCGTATCGCCATCAAGCGGGGCGCAGGTCCAGTCGGCCGCGCCGAGTCGCCCGTCGGGCGCGATGCTCGCCTGCCCGACGTGCGCGCGGCTGATCGGCGCGACGCTCCCCTTCTGTCCGCTCTGCGGAAAGCCGACGTCGTTCAACGTCGCCACGGGGCCGTCGTGCAAGGTGTGCGGCTCGGGCTACCGCATGGGGGACAAGTTCTGCGCGCGCTGCGGGACCAAGACCGATGCGGCCATCGACGCGGCCGGCAGCGTGGGCGGGTCGACGGCCACGTTCAGCGCGCGCTCCTCGGTGACCGGTCCGAAGCTCTCGCTCCTGGCCGAAGATGGCGAGGTGATGCAGACCTTCACCCTCGACCGACCCGAGACCTCGCTCGGGCGCAACGACGGCGATATCCGCTTCTCCGAGGATGTCTTCCTGTCGCCGCTGCACGCGCAGATCTCGCATCGCGACGGCAAGCTGTTCGTCCGCGACCTGGGTTCGCGCAATGCCACCTGGTGCTTCATCGACGCGCCGCATCGCCTCATGGACGGCGACGTGATGCTCGTGGGGTCGCAGCTCCTGCGGTTCCGCCGACTCGGGTACCCGGGCCCGCATCCGCCAGAAGCGGACCAGACGCGCCGACTGGGCTCGCTCATTCCGAACGCGGACGTGGCCGTGCTCGCGCAGCTGCGCGGCGACGGCTCCGTGCGTGACACGTTGCACCTCTCGCCGGGACGCAACGTGCGCATCGGGCGCGAGAATGGCGACTGGGTGTTTCCGTACGATCAGACCATGAGCGGCCGGCACGCGGAAGTGAATTCGCAGGACTCCGACTTCTACGTGCAGGACGCCGGGAGCCGCAACGGCGTGGCCGTGGCGGTGCGCGGCGAGCGGCAGATCAACAAGGGGAGCCGCATCCTCCTTGGCGACCAGATGCTCCGCGTGGAAAGTCTGTGAGCGAACCGAAAGTCTGTCCGACGTGCGGGACCGAGTACCCCATGTCGGAGCGGTTCTGCCCGCGCGACGGATCGGCCCTCCGCTCGCAGAGCAAGCAGAACGACCTGGTCGGCACGATGATCGCCGAGCGCTACCACGTGATCAAGAAACTCGGCGAGGGCGGCATGGGCGCCGTGTACCTGGCCGAGCACGTGAAGATGGGGCGCAAGAGCGCCATCAAGGTGATGAACCCCGGCATGCACAACGATGCCGACGCCATCGCCCGCTTCAACCGCGAAGCGGCGAACGCCAGCCGGTTGAATCACCCGAACATCTGCGCGATCTACGACTTCGGCGAGACGCCCGAAGGGCTGATCTATCTCGCGATGGAGTTCATCGAAGGGAAATCGCTCACGGCGCTGATCGAGGAAGCGGGCGCGCTGCCGGCCGCACGGGCTGCCAGCATCGTGCACCAGGCGGCGGACGCACTCCAGGTTGCGCACGACTACGGCATCGTGCATCGCGACCTGAAGCCGGACAACATCATGATCACCAAGGACCGCAACGGTCTCGACGTGGCCAAGGTGGTGGACTTCGGCATCGCCAAGGCGAGCTCGAGCGACGCGCAGAAGGTGACCAAGACGGGGCTCGTGGTGGGCACGCCGGAGTACATGTCGCCCGAGCAGCTCGCCGGCGACAAGCTGGATGGCCGCTCCGACATCTACTCGCTCGCGCTCGTCGCCTTCAACTGCTTCACCGGCACCCTGCCCTTCCCGAGCAACTCGGCGCAGGAAGCCATGATCATGCGCCTCACCGACCATCCCAAGACGTTGGCCGAGATGAAGGGCGACGTGCCGTGGCCCGCCGCGCTTCAGGCCGTGATGGACAAGGCGCTCGCGCGCGACGCGGTCAACCGGACGGCCAGCGCGGCCGAGTTCGGGCGCGAGCTCTCGAAGGCGGTCGAGGGGATGCCGACGGCAGCGCAGGCGGCTGAACAGGGAACGATGGTGATGAGTGCGGCCACGGCTCCCGCGGCCGGTGCCATTCCGGCGACGCGTGTGGCGGGCAAGGCGGAGCGGCCGAGCGCGTCGGCTGCGGCCGCCACCGTGGCGCAGGCGGCCGTGACGGTGCCGCCGGCCGCGCCCAGCCCCCCCGCTTCGCAGCCGACCGAGGGAAAGAAGGGGGGGATGGGCATGATCGGGGCCGTGGTTGGCGGGCTCGCGGTCGTGGCCGGGGGGGCCTACTTCGCGATGGGCGGGGGCAAGACGCCGCCCGCGAACCCGGGCGCCGGCAGCGCGCAGACCGCGCAGAGCACGCCGACGACGCAGCCATCCGGGGGCGAGCCGGCGGTCAATCCACCCGGCACCCCGACGAGCAATCCGGGGACCAAGACATCAGGCACGACGCCGCCCGTCTCGTCGGCAGGCACGAAGCCGCCCGTGGCGAACCCGGGCACGACCTCGCCTGCCGGCACCGCCATCACGGGCAAGCTCGCCGCGCTCCGCAAGGACGCCGAGAACGAGAAGCTCGAGAATTCCGACGAGGTATTACGGCGGGCCGCGGCCCTCGAGGGGAGCGCCACGACCGAGCCGGACCGGGTGACGCTGCAGTATGCGCGGGCCCTCGCCCACATGAAGGCCAGCAACACGGCGGCCGGGTGCCCACTGCTGCGGCAAGTCGCTCCCAAGGCCGGGTTGATCAGTGCCGAGGGCGCGGTGACCGGCTTCCTCGAGTTCTGCAAGTGAGGCCGGCGCAGATGCGCTCCGGGTCCGACGCACGGTGCGCGGCCGCTGAAACCTGCGGCGGGCGCGCAACGAACGGGAAGCCGTTGGCGCCGCATTTCGTGACCCACGTCCTTCCGTCCCGCGATTCCGTGTGGCAGCTTTGCGCCATCTGACCGTTTTCCACCCTCGCCCCCGAACCTCCTTGTGACCCTCCCGGACGCGGCAACGCCCGGCAGTGGCCCCGACAGCGACATCGTCGTGCACGTCTTCGGACGCACGGATGTCGGGCGCACGCGCGAGCACAACGAGGACGCGTTCGTGGTGGCCGACCTGACCACGAACAACGCGACGCTCCAGCCCGAGGTGCGCACGCATCGGTTGGGAGAGCGTGGCACGATGTTCATGGTCGCCGACGGCATGGGCGGCGCCGCCGCGGGCGAGATCGCATCCGCCATGGCCACCGAGGTGGTGCTGGCCGAGATGCGCAGGCGGTGGATGGATGGGTCCGACCTCAGTGCCGACGGGTTCGCCAGCGCGATCAAGGGATCGACGGAGACCGCGAACACGCGGATCCACCAGTACGCGCTCGAGCACCCGGAGCACCGCGGCATGGGGACCACGGCGACCATCGCCGGCATCCTTGGCGACGCATTGTACGTCTCGCAGGTGGGCGACTCGCGGGCCTACCTCGTGCGTGATGGCGTGGCGAGCCAGATCACCAAGGATCAGTCGCTGATCCAGAAGTTGGTCGAGGCGGGCGAGCTCACCCCCGAAGAGGCGGAACAGAGCGAGCGCCGCAACATCATCCTGCAAGCGCTGGGACCCGAGGCCAACATCAAGGTTGACCTCACGGTCCAGCAGATCCGCAAGGGTGATACGCTCGTCCTGTGCTCGGATGGCCTGTCGGGTCAGGTGCGGACGGAGGAGATCGCCGACTGCGTGAACCATCAGCCGGACTTGGTGCAGCTCTGCAAGCAGTTGATCGACATGGCGAACACGGCGGGCGGACCGGACAACATCACCGTCGTCGCGGCGCGGTTCGAGGGCGCGGGGCTGGGGCGCGTCACGGACGGCGATGACGTGGGACACCGCAACTACCGGTTCAGTGGCGAGGCCCGGCCGACCATGCCGCTCGGCGCAGACCAACTGCCGCCCAACGCCACCTCGGAAGTCCGCGTCCCGACGGTTCGCGTTGACCCGTCGGCGGTCACGCCACCCACCGGCTCGGCCATCATCGGCGGCGGAATGTCGGAAGAGGAGGCGAACCGCCCCACGCCTCGCGCGACGCCGGCACTCAACAAGCTCGACCTGGGCACGGTGAGCGCGATGCCCAAGGAGGCCGGCGGTCTCGGGATGATGACCTGGGTCGGAATCGCGGCCGCGATCGCGATCGCCCTCGCGGCCTGGTCGTTCCTCTCGGGCAAGTAGCGTGGCGCTCGCGCTCACGGTGCGCACGGGCGCGCTCGCGGGGCGCACGTTCACCTTCGAGCATGCGATGATCTCGGTCGGGCGCGCCCCCGGCTCCGACCTCACCTTCGACGCGCAACGCGACATCGACGTCTCGGGGAAGCACGCCGAGATCGTGGTGATCGGTTCGCGCGTGGTGATGCGCGACTTGGGGAGCACGAACGGTACGTGGATCAACGGCGTGCGCCTCGAGAGCGACAGCGAGATCTACGACGGCGACGTGATCGCATTTGGCGAGCACGGGCCGCAGGTCGTCGTCGCGGAGACCGGCCGGGCGCGGCCGGGGCGCGCAGGCGCCAGTGCGTCCGCACCCATGGCGCCGGCCACCCGCGTGTCGAACAGCGTGAAGGCACCAACGCCGTCGGTCGAGACGCCGCGCGCGTCCGCGCCGGTTGCGACGCCACCTCTCGCGCCGCCGACCGCACTGCCGACTCCGGCCGCGCCACCACCGCGCAGCACGCAGATGCGCATTGACGCGGCGGTCGAGAAGAGCACCAAGAAGCTGCAGTACACGATGATCGGCATCGCCACGGTGCTCGGACTCGGTGCGGTCGGCGCCTACGCCTACGGCAAGCGGCAGTCGGACGAGGCGATTCGAGCGCTGCAGGCGCAGGTCGATTCGTCCAAGTCGGCCTACGCGACCGCGATCACGGCAGCGGCGGGCAAGGCGGGCGGCTTCGATACCGTGCTCGCGCGCTACCAGGGCGAGATCGAGCGGCTGCGCGAGCAGATCAGCGTGGGCGGCAGCGGGGCGCGCGTCGAACAGCTGAAGCTGCAGCTCGACGAACAGCGGCGACGCGGCCAGCTCGTGATGGATGCCGCGAAGGTCGACTTCAGCGCCATCAACGAGCGGAGCGGCAAGGCGGTCGCCCTGCTCATTGTCGAAATGCCCGATGGCTCACGCTCGGCGGCCACCGGCTTCTGCGTGAGCGAGAAGGGGATCATCGTCACCAACCGGCACGCCGTGCGCGACGCGGCCAGCACCTCGCCCTCGCGGATCGCCGTGCTCTTCAACGAGACACAGGGCTGGTTGCCCGCGCATCTCGTGCGCACGAACGACGGCGAGGATGATCTGGCCGTACTGCAGATCGACCGGCCCGGACCGTTTCCGGTGGTCGCAGGCATCGCGGGCAGCGGCGATGAGGTGAAGGTCGGTCAGCCGGTGGCGCTCATCGGCTTTCCCCTCGGCACGGATCTCGCGCAGGAAGGGACGGGCACGAAGATTCGCGCGTCCGCGTCGCTGGGTGTCGGCACGGTGAGCAAGGTGCTCGGGCGGCTGGTCCAGATCGATGCCTTCGCGACGCACGGGTCGAGCGGCAGTCCGGTGCTGGACGCCCGCGGCTTCGTGGTCGGCGTGGTGTATGGCGGGCCGACGGAAGCCGCAGGGCGCATCGTCTACGCGGTGCCGGCGGCGCGGCTGAACGCGGAGCTGGCGAAGTAGCCAGCGCTACCGCCCGCGTCGCAACACCAACCACCGCGCGGCGGCCGCCTGCATGCCGGCCTCGCCACCCCACGCCGACGCAATGCACAGGTCGCCGGGAATCGCGCGCGCCCAGCGTGGATCACCGAACTGGAAGATCATCGCCTCGCGGTTGGCCTTGCGCGCTGCAAGGCTCAACTGGTCGATGCGCTGCAACGTGGCTTCCGTGTAGCCGGTACGTCCCTTGCCCGCGCGCACCTCGCCATAGAGCGCAATCACGAAGGTCGAGCGCGCACTCGGCGTCGGACCGTCGACCGGCCGCGCCTGCACCCCCAGTTCGCGCAGCGTGGTGAACAGCGGCTCGCGGCTCGGCCGGTCGGTGGCATCGGCGTCGTCGTCCACGACGACGATCTCCACGGGCGCGCGCACGAGCGGCGGCATGCCGCGCCCGATGTGAATCACCCGGTCGGTGAGCTGCGTCCCCCACTGGATGTCCGACGTGCTCGGCTTCCGGAAGTCATCGGGCGACGATGCCCACTGCGCCCACTTCCGACGGCGCCGGAGTGAGCGCTGCACGGCGGCCGCGTCCAGCACGTGTTCGTCGAGCGCCTGTGCGAGTGCCGCCAGCGTGCCATCGAGATCGCGCGGCGCGAGCAACAGGTCACAGCCCGCGGTCGCGGCCATCACCGCCGCTTCGCCCTCGGTGGCACCGTCGAGCACGGCGGCCATGCCCAGTGCGTCGCTCACGACGAGTCCGTCGTATCCGAACGCCGTGCGCAACATCCCGCTCAGCAGGTCCTTGCTGCACGTGGCGGGCGCACCACTCGGATCGAGTTTCGGGTAGGCGACATGCGCGGTCATGAGCGCCGCGACTCCGCCGTCCATCGCTGCGCGAAACGGCATCAAGTCGCTGTCGCGCAGCTCTTCCTCTGTCGCGTCCACGCGCGGCAGCATCAGGTGCGAATCCACTGTGGCGCGCCCATGCCCCGGAAAGTGCTTGGCCGTGGCCAGCACCCCTTCGCTCTGACATGCCTCGATCCAGATGCGGACCGTCTGCGACACCGCGACCGGATCGCTGCCCGCCGAGCGCGTACCGACGATCGGATTCTCGGGAGACAGGTCCAGGTCTGCCACGGGGCCGAGCACCCAGTTCACGCCGAGCGTGCGGGCCTCCTTGGCCGTGAGGCGCGCCGCACGGCGGATGGCATCGGCATCGCCGAGCGACGCCAGCGCACCCAACGGCGGCAGCCCGGTGCATCCGATGAACTGCTGCCCGGCGCCGCGCTCCAGGTCACTCGCAATGAGCAGCGGCGTCTTGCTGCGCTTTCGCAGGTCGCGCGTGAGCGTCCGCAGCGGGTCGGGCTCACCACCGTAGATGATGAACCCGCCCACGCCGAGGCTCAAGGCGCGGTCGATCAGCGCCTTGTCGGCGGCATAGCCGGTGCCATCGCGCCAGTGCACGGCAACGACGAGGAGTTCCGCGAGCTGGACGTTCATGCCGTGATCACGAGGAAGGATCGGGGAGGTCACGCTGGCGTGAACGCGCCGAGCACGCGCGGGCCGCGGGCGCCGGTGGCACCCGGCACGTTGCCCGGTCGTCGCTGGAGGTGCAGCCATCCCATCAGGGCAAACGCGACCGCTTCCTTCGCTTCGCCGTCGAAGAACAGCTCGTCGAAGCTCCGCAACCGACGCGGCGCCAACGCCTGCGCGAGCGCATCCATCATGGCCGGATTGCGCGTGCCGCCGCCGGAGGGAATCACCTCATCCACGGGCTCGGGCACGAACCGCTCGAAGGCGAGTGCGATGGAGCGTGCCGTGAGGGCGACCGCGGTCGCGACCACGTCGGCGGCGGTGCATCCCGCGCGCGCCGCCATGCAGTCGTCCCAGAGCGCCTCGGCGTAGGCCGCACCAAAGCGCTCGCGTCCCGTGGTCTTCGGCGGGGCTTCGGCAAACCACGGGTCTGCGAGGCGGCTCACGACCGCGCTGTCGACGACCATGCCAGCCCGCGCCATCGTGCCGTCGACGTCGAACGGCAGCTCGGGCCGCGCGCGGCGCGCAATGAGGTCGACGATCGCCATCCCCGGCCCCGTGTCGAGCGCGCGCACCGACTCCATGACGCCGCCCGGCGGCACCACGGTGAAGTTGGCCATGCCACCGAGGTTCTGCAGGGCGCGCCAGGTGGTCGGGTGACTGAACAGCAGCGCATCGGCAATCGGCACCAGCGGGGCGCCCTCACCGCCGGCGGCCATATCGCGCACCCGGAAGTCGTTGATGACATCCACGCCGGTGCGCTCCGCGATCACGGCGGCGTTCCCGATCTGCCATGTGGCAACGCGCGGCTCGTGCCAGATCGTCTGTCCATGGGAGCAGATGGCGCCGATGTCAGCGCGCGCCACGCCGGCCTCCGCGACCGCCGAGATGGCCGCCTGCGCGAGCCGTTCACCCATGGAGAAGTCGAGCGCCGTGAGCTGCGCCAGCGTCGCACGCCCCGACATCGCATGCTCCAGCTCACCGCGCTCGGCAGCCGTGTACGCGCGCTGCGTGAAGCCGATGAGCTGCGCAGCGAGCGGCGGCTCGCTGAAGCGCACCACGGCCGCGCTGATGCCGTCGAGGCTGGTGCCGGACATGAGGCCGACCATGACCGACTTGGGCGACGCGGTCATGTGGAGGCGACCGGCGGCGGCGCCTGCCCGGTGACCCGGCGCACCACGCCGCCGCCGTGGGCAATGGCGGCGTCGGCCGCGCTCGCATCCAGCGCGAGTGCGTGCATCACGATGGCGCGCTTGACCATGCCGTCCGCGCGCGCGAGCAGGGCGCGCGCCGCGTCGCGATCGAGCGCGCAGACTTCCATCACGATCCGTTCGCTCCGGTCGGTCAGCTTCGCGTTGGAGGCCTTGAGGTCGACCATCAGGTTGCCGAACGTCTTGCCGATGCGGATCATCGCGCCGGTGGTGATCATGTTGAGCACCAGCTTGGTGGCCGTACCGGCCTTGAGGCGCGTCGAGCCCGTCACGACCTCGGGACCGGTCACGGGCACGATGGCGACGTCCACGGCGTCGATCATGTCGGGCGGCGGCGGCGTGCAGGCCACGAGCCCGGTTCGTGCGCCGCGCGCGCGCGCGCGAACCAGTGCTCCGCGAACGAACGGGGTGGTGCCACTCGCGGCGATGCCGATGAGGACATCGTGCGCCGTGAGTCCTGCCGCATCGATGGCGGCGGCGCCGTCCTCGGGCCGATCTTCTGCGCCCTCCTGTGACCGCGTGAGCGCGGCCATCCCGCCGGCAATGATCCCCTGCACCATCTCGGGCTCGACACCGAAGGTGGGCGGACACTCGCTCGCGTCGAGCACGCCGAGTCGTCCGCTGGTGCCGGCCCCTGCGTAGAACAACCGACCACCCGCGCGAAACGCCGCTTCGACCAGCTCGATGGCCCTCGCCACGCCCGCACGCTGTGAGGCGACGGCCGTCGGCACGGTCGCGTCTTCGGCACAGATGAGATCGACAATCTCGAGCGGAGAGGCCAGATCGATGGCGGCCGTGCGCGGATTGCGATGTTCGGTGATGCGGGGATCGCGCGCGAGAGGCACGGGAACGGGGCTCGGGAGGGCAGGCCCGGATTGCCTGGGCGTGCCGCGCGTGACTGTGGTGCCTCCACGCGAGGGGGTAAGTTACCGGAGGCCCATGCGGCGCGCCAAGCGCGCGCGGGTCGCCGCATCGTGCGGCGGCGCCGGGGCCGTCCCAGCCAATGCGGAGCCTGCCTCGTGCGTCGCCCGATCGTCCTGGCCCTTCTCGTGCTGGCACCGCGCCTGGTCGCCGCGCAGATCCTCTCCCTCCCGAGTAACCGCACGGACGCGGGCAACTGGATCGGCGCCGGCGCCTCCCGTCTCAACTTCGTGAGCATGCGCGACGATTCGCGAGGCGCGGTCTGGAACGTGGGCGAGGTGATCGCGTACCGGGTGTCGATCGACAAGTCGTACGGGAGCGGCGCCACGCTGGGGGCGACGATCACGTGGAGCAACCCGTCCATGACGATCAACACCAACCCGACGGGCGTGTGCCCGGCGGGATGTGCGGCATCGGCCAACTTCCAGCACTATCAGCTGACCTACCGCAGCGGGGAGACGCGGGGCGGGACCGCGCCCGTCGCGGAGCTGGCGGTCGGCGGTTTGCGCGTGAGCGACGTGCGCGCGGGCGGAACGCAGGTGGCGCCCGACCGCACGTTGCTGACCATGGGCGCCGGCGGAGGGCTCGCGATCGCGACGAGCTCCACCTTCCAGTTCGAGCTGGTGCAGGAGTACACGTGGATCTTTGCCGGCGGTGGCTTTTCCGGAGCCGCCACGCAGTGGAGCACGCGGCTCGGTGTCCGGGTCGGCTTCGGGAATCGCGACTGAGCCCCCCGATGTCGTTTCCTCGGCGCGTCCGCTTCGTGGTTGCTCGCTCGCGTGCTGTTGGCATGATTGGCACCGCGCTCCTGGTGGGCAGCGCGTGCACCCGGACCCCCGCCAGCAGTGACGCCGCGCTCCCGCCGGCACCCGGGACCGTGTCGCAGCGCACCATCCGCGACGACCGCGCGCCGTTCGTCATGGAGCCGCGCGTCCCGATGGCGCGGCCAGAGGGATGGCGCTGGCTGTCGACGCGCGTGGCCGAGGGCGACGCATCGATGGTCGTGTCGAACTCGCTCGAAGCGAGCGCGGCCGGCGACGAGATCCTGCGCGCAGGCGGCAACGCGGTCGACGCGGCGGTGGCCACCGGCTTCGCGCTCGCCGTGACGCACCCGATCGCCGGCAACCTGGGCGGCGGCGGCTTCATGGTGATCCGTCTGAGCGACGGTCGCGCGTTCGCGCTCGACTTTCGCGAGACGGCGCCAGCGGCCGCCACACGCGACATGTTCGTGGATTCCGCCGGGCAGGTCGTGCGCGACCGCAGCCGCCACGGACATCTGGCGAGCGGCGTGCCGGGAAGTGTGGCGGGGATGGCCGAGGCGCAGCGGCGCTTCGGCACGCTGTCGCTGGCGCGCGTGATCGCGCCAGCCATTCGCCTCGCCGAGCAAGGCTACGTGGTGGATCGCGCGCTGTCGGCGATTGTCCGCTCGAACGCTGCGCGGCTCAAGCAGTGGAATGGCGAGCTGTTCTTCCGGCCGAACGGCGATGCCGTGGCCGCTGGTGACACGTTGCGGCAGCCCGACCTCGCGCGCACGCTGCAGCGGATCGCGGCGCGCGGTGCACGCGAGTTCTACGAGGGTGAAACCGCGGAGCTGCTGGTGGCCGAGATGCAGCGCGGCGGCGGCATCATGACCAGGCGCGACCTGGCGAGCTATCGCGCGATCTGGCGCGATCCGCTGCGGGGGCGCTTTCGCGGGTACGAGATCATCACGATGCCGCCGCCGTCGGCGGGGGGGATCGTGATGCTGGAAACGCTCAACATCCTGGGCGGCGTGGAGCCACTGCCGCCGTTCGGATCAGCGGCCGGGGTGCACCTGCTCGCGGAGTCGTTCCGGCGCGCGTACGTCGAGCGCAACACGCTGGTCGCCGATCCCGACTTCGTGCGCGTGCCGGTGGACCGGTTGCTCTCGCGTGCGCACGCGGACTCGCTGCGCGCCACGATCGACCCGATGCGCGCGAGCGTCAGCCCGTCCACGCTCCCACCGCGCGAAGGGCAGCACACCACGCACTACATCACGGCCGACGCGTCGGGCATGGTGGTGAGCACGACCACCACGATCAACGATCTGTTGGGAAGCAAGGTGGTGGTGCGTGGCGCGGGCTTCCTGCTCAACGACGAGATGGACGACTTCACCGCCGCGCCGGGCCAGCCCAACCTCTTCGGCCTCGTGATGGGTGATGCCAACGCGATCCAGCCCGGCAAGCGCATGCTCTCGAGCATGACCCCCACGATCGTGGTTGCCCCCGATGGACGCGCCGTGATGGCGACAGGTGCCGCCGGCGGCTCACGCATCAGCACGACGGTCACGCAACTCGTGCTGGACGTGCTCGGCCACCGCATGGGAATCGCGGACGCGATGGCCGCCCCACGCATGCACCATCAGGCGTGGCCCGATGCGCTGGAACTCGAGACCAACGGATTCAGCGCGGCGGTCCGCGACACGCTCGCGCGCATGGGGCACCGGATCGTGCTGACGGACTCGCTGGTCAACGCGATGGGCATGCTTCGCCAGGGCGGACGCTGGATCGGCGTTCCTGAACCGCGCCGCGAAGGCGGCGCCGTGGCGCGCTAGATGGTCCGCGCGCGACCGGCCAGCAAGGGCGCACTGCGCACCCTGCGTCGACTCCTGCCGTACTTCCGCCCGTACCGGCGGCAGCTGCTCCTCGGGCTCGTCTGCGTCGTGATCGCGGCCTGGTCCGCGAGCGCGATTCCCAATCTGCTCTCCATCGGTATCGAGGGGCTTCGCGCAGGGGCACCGCTCGGGGCTGCGTGGCGCATCGGCGCGGTGATGGTGGCCGTGACGATCGGCACCGGCGCGCTCCGCTACCTCATGCGCGAGCTCATGAACGGGCTGTCGCGCCGGGTGGAGTATGACCTGCGGAACGCCCTGTTCGAGCGGCTGCTCACCCTCGATGCTTCGTGGTTCGCGCGCATGCGCACCGGCGACATCATGGCGCGGCTCACGAACGACCTCGGTGCCGTACGGATGGCATCGGGGCCGGCGATCATGTACCTCGCCAACACCGTGTTCGGCGGGTTGTTCGCGCTCCTGTTCATGTCGCGCATCGACCTCACGCTCGCCGGACTCGCCGTGCTGCCGGCGCTGCTCATCCCGGTGATGATGGTCCGGCTGGGTCGGATGGTGCACGACCGGTTCGAGGCGGTGCAGGAGCACTACAGCACGCTCTCCACGCGCGCTCAGGAGAATCTGGCCGGGGCGCGTGTCGTGCGCGCGTACCGGCAGGAAGCGAGCGAGGTGGCACGCTTCGATGCGCTCGGGCAGGAGTACCTCAAGCGCAACATGGCGCTCACGCAGCTCAACGGCTTCATGCACCCGATGTTCACGATGCTGGCAGGACTGGGCGCCGTGATCGTGCTCGGGCTTGGCGGTCGGCTCGCGCTCGCGGGCACGATCTCCGTCGGCAACTTCGTGGCGTTCGGCATCTACCTCGGCATGCTCACATGGCCGCTCATCGCGCTCGGATGGGTCATCAACCTCTTCCAGCGCGGCGCAGCCAGCATGACGCGCCTGCTCGATATTCTCGACGCCGCGCCCGCGGTGCACTCCGCCAGCGTCCCGGTGGCGCTGCCGGCCCGCGCGGGGGGCGGGCGCACGATCGAGTTCCGACAGGTGGGATTCCACTATCCCGTGAAGGAGGGAGAGACACCGCGCTGGGTGCTGCGCGACGTGTCGTTCGTGCTGCACGCCGGGCAGACGCTGGGCATCGTCGGCGCGATCGGCTCGGGCAAGAGTGCGCTGCTCGACCTGATTCCGCGCTTCTTCGACCCGCAGGAAGGAACGATCCTGATCGATGGCGTGCCGCTGCCGTCGCTGGACCTCGCCGCGCTCCGGCGCGAACTCGGCATGGTGCCGCAGGAGAGCCTGCTCTTCTCGGAGACCATCGATCAGAATCTGCGCTACGGCGTGGACGACGATACGGGCAGTGCGGCCGTTGATGCGGCGCGCTGGGCCGCACGTCTCGCGCAGCTCGACGAGACCGTGCGCGACTTTCCCGACGGGTACGACACGCAACTCGGCGAGCGCGGGATCAACCTGAGCGGTGGGCAGAAGCAGCGAGCGGCGCTGGCGCGGGCGCTCGCGCGCAAGCCCGCCATCGTCTTGCTCGATGACGCACTCAGTGCGGTGGACACGCATACCGAAGCGGAGATCCTGCGCGGGCTGCGTGAGGCCTTTGCGGGGCGCACGGCGCTGATCGCGAGCCATCGGATCAGTGCGATCCGTGATACCGACCAGATTCTCGTGCTCGATCACGGGCGCGTCGTCGAGCAGGGGCAGCACGAGGCGCTGCTGGCTGCGCGCGGACGGTACTGGTCTCTGCTGCGTCGGCAGCAGTTGGCCGACAGCGTGGACAACGACGACGTGCTGCGCGACGCAATGGGGGAGTTGGTGCCCGCGCCGTCCTCGCAGACGTGACCCCCGTCGTCCTGAGCGCAGCGAAGGACCTGCGTGTCGTCCTGAGCGCAGCGAAGGACCTGCTTGTCCCTCTCGCCATCGCCGCTGCCCTCACCCTACCCGCGCACGCGCACGCCCAAGTGCAGCCGCCGGCACTCCCGATGCCGGTGACCAACAACGCCGTCGCCGCCCTCCCACGCGGCCCCGGCGCAGGCCTCTACTCGCTGCTGGGTATCGACTCCACCAAACGCTGGAGCGGCATCACGCGTCGCGCCTTCCACCTCCCCGCCGGCGCGCGCGCGTGGCGTGAGCTTCCGCCAGTGCCGGGCACGGTCGGCCGGCTGGCTGCCATCGCCTTCGCTGTCCGCGGCAAGGTCTACCTCATCGGCGGCTACACCGTCGACTCGGCGGGTGCCGAGCGCTCGCTACCGAACGTGGACATCTGGAACCCCGGGCGGCGAACATGGCAGTCCGGCGCACCGACGCCGGTGGCCGTGGACGACGCCGTTGGCGGCGTCTGGCGCGATTCCATCATTGTGCTCGTGAGCGGCTGGCACGACACCGACAACGTGGCGGACGTACAGTTGTACGATGTCGTCAACGATCGCTGGATGCGCGGCACCCCCTTCCCCGGCGTGCCGGTGTTCGGCGGCAGTGGCGCGGTGTCTGGTGATCACGTCCTGGTCATGGACGGCGCACGACGCGCGCCGGGGCCGGTCACGTACGTGCTCGCGTCGCAGTCGTGGCTCGGACGTATCGATCCGCGTGACCCCACGCGGATCACCTGGGACACAGTCAGCGCGCACCCGGGACCTGCCCGGTATCGTGCGGCGGCAGCGGGATGTGCCGGCGCGTTCGTGGTGGCGGGCGGCACCGACAACCCGTACAACTACAATGGGGTCGGCTACGACAAGCGGCCAGCAGCGCCGCTGCGCGAGGTGCTGACGTTGGACGTGGTGCGGCGTGCCTGGCGCTCGGACTCGAGCGCCCCCGTGGCCACGATGGATCACCGCGGGCTCGTCGCGTGGCGCGGGAGTTGGTGGATCGTGGGCGGCATGCGTGCGTCGCAGACTGTCTCGGCGGGCGTCGCGCGCTGGCCTGCGGCCTGTCGCTAGCCATTCCGGGCGAACAGCTGGAAGCTGCGTGTGCTCTTGCGCTCGGCCACGTGCGACAAGCAGGTTCTTCGCTTCGCTCAGAACGACAACGGGAGCCCATGACGCCACGCCTCGCCTCGCTCGCGCTTCTCGCTGCGGTCTCACTCGTGCCAGCAGCCCGAGCGCAGAGCACCGCCACGCCGCCTGTCGCGCGCGCGGCTGCTGCCTCTGTCCTCTTCTGGTCGCAGGCGCAGCGCGAAGCCGGCTACAGCGTGATGGACACGCTGTTCCCCAGCCGCATCGTGCGACGCGGCGATCGCGTCATGCCTCTCCCGAACGGAAAGCCCCTCGCCGCCTTCACGCCGACCGGCGCCCAGAGCGCAATGTTCGAGCGGTACGTCGCCGAACAGAAGCTCGCGGGCATCGTGGTCGTGGTGGATGGCAAGGTGCGGCTCGAGCGCTATGCGCTGGGCCACACCCCCGCCAAGAAATGGACCTCGTTTTCCGTCGCCAAGTCATTCACCTCCACGCTCGTTGGCGCCGCCATCAAGGACGGCTTCATCAAGAGCATCGACGAACCGGTCACCAAGTACATCGCGCAGATGCGCGGCAGCGCCTACGACAGCGTGAGCATCCGGCAGTTGCTGACGATGACCAGCGGCGTGAAGTGGAATGAGGACTACACGGACCCCAAGTCCGACGTCGCGATGCTCTTCTTCGCGCCGCCGGATTCGGGGCTCGACCAGACCGTGAGCTACATGCGCAAGTTGACGCGCGAGGCACCCGCTGGTTCGAAGTGGGTCTACAAGACGGGCGAGACCAACCTGATCGGCAACCTCGTCATGGAGGCGACGCACAAGTCGCTCGCCGAGTACCTGAGCGAGAAGATCTGGCGTCCGGTCGGCATGGAACTGGACGCCAGCTGGCTGATCGATCAAGTCGGGCATGAGGCGGGCGGCTGCTGCCTGCAGGTCGGACTGCGCGACTACGCGCGCATCGGCGTCTGGATCATGAACGGTGCCAAGGTCAACGGTGCACCCATTGTGCCGGATGGCTGGCTGAATGCCGCCACCGTCAATCAGGTCAACACGGGCGACCCCGGCCGCGGCTACGGCTACCAGTGGTGGACGGAGACCGAGGGAAGGTTCAACGCGGTCGGCATCAACGGGCAGTCCATTCACGTCGACCCGAAGCGGAAGCTCGTGGTTGCCATCAGCAGCGCATGGCCGCAGGCGACGAGTCGGGACCGCAGCATCGCGCGCGCGATGCTGTGGCAGGCGATCGCCGATGCCGTGGACGCAGATCCGTAGCGGATGAGAGCGGGGCGAAGGAGTTGCGTCCCGCGACACGGCACAAGCGGATCCTTCGCTTCACTCACGATGACGTTGGTTTCACTCTTGGAGTCCCATGACTGCTCGCCGTCACATCCTCGCGCTCCTCGGTAGTCTGGCCCTCGCGCCACTCGCGCGGGCCCAGGCCCCCTACACGCTCGACCACACGCGCAAGCTCGTGGGCGTCGGTGGCGTGGACGTTGCCCCGGACGGCAAGACCGCGGCCTTCGTCGTGTCGCGACCCAACTACATCACCGACAAGAACGAGTCGCAGCTCTACGCGGTCGAACTCGCGGGCGGCGCACCGCGTGCGCTGACGCCGTCCCGCAAGGTCGTCGCTGCGCCGCACTGGTCGCCGGACAGTCGGACCCTCGCCTTCATGGCCCCCGACTCCGCCGGCCTCATGCAGGTCTGGCTCCTGCCGATGACTGGCGGCGAGGCACGCAAGCTCACGGCGCACGTCACCGGCGTCGAGCAGTACAGCTGGCGTCCCGACGGCGGTGCGATCGCGTACGGCGCCGAGGATGAGGACCCGAAGAAGGAGGGTGAGGAGAAGTTCAAGACGACGTTCGAGGTCGGAGCGCAGGACCTCTTCCTCCGCAAGCCGATCCGTGCGCAGCACATCTGGGTGATGCCCGTGAACGGCGGCGACGCCAAGCGCATCACCAGCGGCACGTGGACGCTCGAGTTCGTGCTTCCGCCGGGCAGCCCGCCCTCCGGTCTCTCCTGGTCCCCCGACGGCAGCAAGATTGCCTTCGCGCAGACGGTGGCCCCCGAGAGCGGCAAGCTGGACTCGACGCACATCGCCATCGTGGACGTCGCGACGGGCACGGTGTCGCCGCTGACGGGAGCCCGCCTGTTCGAGAACAACCCGGTCTGGTCGCGTGATCGCACGACCATCGCGTACTGGCAGCCGCGCGACGGCAAGGGAAACATCGGCTACGAGAACGAGGTGCACATCGTGAGCGCGTCGGGCGGCACGGGCCGCAGCATCACGCGCGCCCTCGACCGCAACCTGTTCGGCGCCGAGTGGATGCCGGACGGGAAGTCACTGCTCGTCGTGGGGAACGACCGCACCACGACGGGCGTCTGGATTCAGCCCGTGGACGGTGCCGCGCGCCGGATCGACCTCGGCGATCTGGTCGTCAATGGCGCGTTCGGCTACGACATCGTGGTCGCCCGCACCGGTGCGCTCGTCTTCACGGCGACCAGCCCCACCCGACCCAGCGAGCTGTACGTGATGGACAGTCCCACGTCAAAGCCGCGCCGTCTCACTGATTTCAATGCATGGATCAGCGAGGTGGCGCTTGGCAAGATGGAACGCGTCACCTGGAAGGCGGATCAGTTCGAGGCCGACGGCACGCTGACCTATCCACCCAACTTCGATCCGGGCAAGAAGTATCCGCTCGTGCTGGTCATCCACGGCGGCCCGACCTCGGCGTCCAAGCTCTCGTTCAGTTCGATGCCGCAGATCATGGCCGCCGATGGCATGATCGTCTTTCAGCCCAACTATCGCGGCTCCGACAACCTCGGCAATGCGTACCAGTCGGCAATCTGGAACGACGCAGGCGCAGGCCCCGGGCGCGACGTGATGGCCGGCGTGGCGATGCTGCGCGCCAAGCCGTTCATCGATCGCACGCGCACGGCGGTCACGGGCTGGAGCTACGGCGGCTACATGACGAGCTGGCTGATCGGGAACTATCCCAACGAGTGGACCGCGGCGATGGCCGGCGCGCCGGTGACCAATTGGGAAGAGATGTACAATCTCGCGGACGGATCGCTCACGATCCGCCACTCGTTCGGTGGCTCACCATGGACCGAGGGCCGGGAGAAGGCGTATCAGGCACAGTCCCCCGTCACGTACGCGCGGAAGATCAGGACGCCGACGCTGGTGATGTCGAACATGGAGGACTTCCGCGTGCCGCCGACGCAGGCGATGGCGCTCTATCGCGCCATGAAGGACAACGGCGTGGAAACCCGGTTCGTCGGCTTCCAGGGGCGCACGCACGCGAGCAGTGATCCGGTGAACGGACGCGAGCGGACGAGGCAGTGGGTGGAGTGGGTGAAGGAGAAGCTGGCGCCGAAGGTCACGCCGTAGTCATCCCGTGCGGCACTTCGCGCACACGCCGTGAATCACCAGCCGGTGCCGCTGCCGCACATACCCGTTCGCCTCGGCCACGAGCGTCGTCATCCGCTCGAGGCGTTCATCGCGAAACTCCGCCACCGCGCCACACACCGTGCAGATCAGGTGCTCGTGGTGCGGCATGCCACGTGCCGACTCGAACCGCCGGAACCCCTCACCGAAGTCGCGCTCGACGGCGAGGCCGCTCTTGACCAGCACATCGAGCGTGCGGTAGACGGTGGCCGTGCCGACGCTCACGCCGAGGCCCGCGAGCCGCGTCTCCACTTCCTCTGCCGACAAGTGCTCACCCGCGCCGAGAACGACCTCCGCGACCGCAAGGCGCTGCCCCGTCACGGGCAGGTTGTGCGACCGGAGATAGGCCGCGAAGGCGTCGGTTATGCGGGGGTCGCCCATGCGCTGTCCTCGAGCGCGGCCCGCCACGCCGTCTGGTCGAGACGCTCCGGATCGCCCTCGTCACCCGAGCGTTCCTTCACCCCCTGCACGACGGTCTCCACCGTGAGGAGTGGCGCATCCGCTTCCGGCTTGCAGTCGAATTCCCAGCGTCCGCGTTCCGGCCCCTTGATGAGCAATCGATAGCGCGCCGTATACACGGCATGCCGCTCTTCGGTCGCCCCGTCGAGCGGCGCCACGGCGATCACGGCCACGCCGGTTTCCGCGTGCCCCTGTCGGCGCGGTGTGAAGAGATGCACTTCGACCACGCGATCGGCCGCGAGGGTGCCGGCCACGGCGCGCAGGAACTTCTGGGTCGTCTCGGAGATCATCAGACTGTCTGGTGCGCGGGCGTGGAGGCGATGGACGCCTTGCGGGCGTCGAGCTCGCGCTCGACGAAGAGCCGGAGAATGTGCATGAAGTCCTGCGCGTTGGTGACGACACCGAACGCCTGATGTGTGCCGCGGTCCTTCAGCTTGCTCACGACGAACTCCGACGAATCCACGCAGATCGTCGGGAGTTGTCGCAGCGTGCCATCCGCATCCTGCGTGAACGCCGGGAGCATGTTGCCCGTGGCAATCGCGTGCAGCGCCGTCGCGATGAGCACGGCCATGGTGGCCTTGATCGCGTGCGAGCGCATCGCGTCCTGTCCAAGCACGGCATCGGTGATGACGTCGGGCAACGGACCATCATCGCGAATGGAGCCGGTGAGCACGAAGGGGATCTGCTTGCGCACCAGCGCATGCATGATGCCGTTGGTGACGATCCCCTGCTCGACCGCCTTGGCGATCGACCCCGCGCGGCGTACCAGGTTGATGGCGCGCATGTGAAGCCCGTGGCCGCCGGCCGATGGCACCCCCTGCCCCGTCATCCCGAGCGTCGTACCGAAGATGGACGCCTCGATGTCGTGCACCGCCACCGCGTTGCCCGCCAGCAGCGCGCCGACGAAGCCGTTGTCGATGAACCACGTCATGTCGGCGCGCGCGCGCGAGTGCACGAGCGCCGGACCCGTGACCCAGATCGGATAACCGCCGCGGTCGCGCTGGTCCAGCAGGATGCGCGCCATCTCGACGTAGTCGATCGGCTTCTCGCGCGAGACCTCGCTCGACATGAACTGGAACTCACCGTCGCCGCTGCCGCCGAGGAAGGCACCCGCGTGCACGAAGATCCCCTCGGAACCGTCCTCCTTGGCTCCGACGGCGATCAGGTCGCCGGCACGCACGCGACGTCCCTCTCGGACCCAGAGCTCGCCCTGCGCGTCGCGCACGACGGCCGAGTCCATCCGCGGCTCGCGCGGCAGCCGCCACGCGCCGTTCACGCGCACGTACGTGGGGAGGTTGGTCGTCGTGAAGAAGCCATCGGGGAGCACGCCGTCCTGCTCGGCGGGCACAAACCGGGCGTCCGGGGCCTGCGCGAAGCGCTCGGCGGAAAAGTCGGGGGGTGAGAAACTTGTCACCCCCGAAAGATAGCCGGAGCCGAACCCGACCGGACCGCCCTCGCGGGGGTGGCGGCTACCCCAGCGCGCGCTTACTGCGCGGCCTTCCCCAGCACGATGATGGCCCCCGTGGGCTGCGGCATGCCGCCCAGCGGTTCCTCGGACACGGCGACGGCCTGTAGCGTCCCGGGCTTCACGGCGAACGTCTGGCGCACCTCGGCCGACCCCACCGCATTTGGCATGAACGTGCCGACACTCACCTTCTGCCCGGCGACCACGAGCCAGAGCTGGTAGATCCGCCCCGAGGGTGGCGTGGGCAGATGATGCGCCGTGAAGGTCCAGCGATCCGTTGCCTGATCCCAGAACATGCGACCCACCGGCTGCTGCGAACGGGCATCGGCCAGATCGACGACGCGCACGCGCTCGCCCGTGAGCGCGGCCACCTGCGCCTCACGCTCGGTGAGCCGCAGCTTCAGCGAGTCGATCGCGCGCGCGCGGTCCCGGTCGGCCATGGCGAAGGTCGACCGCACGGTCGCCAGTTCGTCTCGGCTCTGCATCATGAGCAGCAGACCCACGATGGGCACGAACATCGCGAAGGCGATGGCCCAACGCGGCATGAGGATGCCGCGCGAAAGCGGAACGGGCGACGTTGCCGGAGCGACCTGCGCCGGCAGCACCGACGGCGCTGTGACACTGGACGCAGCGGCATCGCGACGGGCCCCCATGGCCGCATTGTCGGCAGCGGCGCGGGCCAGCAGGCGGGCGCGCGTGGCGTCGCCAACAGGCGCCCGCGCAGGCGTGAGCAGCATGCCGAGTTCGGCAGCGCTCACGTCGAGTTCCTCGGCGTCGTCTGGGCGCAACGGCTCGTCGCTCATGCGAGCCCCCCGGCGGGGCCGTTGGCGCCCATCGTCTCGCGCAGCTTGATGAGCGCGAGGCGCATGCGCGTCTTGACCGTGCCGAGCGGCGTGCCGGTGCGCTCGGCGATCTCGCTCTGCGAGAGTCCCGACCAGTACGCGAGCTGGAGCGCCTCGCGCTGCTGCGGGCTCAACTCGGCCATCGCCGCGGCGATGCGCTGGGCGCGCTCTCCGTGCTCAGCCACGGCAAACGGATCGACATCTCCCGTGGAGAGCGATTCGTGCGGCACCCCACCGTCGGGGTCGTCGAGCGAGACGTTGGACGCATCACGTCGCAGCGAGCGCAGCCGGTCGAGCGACCGGCTGCGGGCGAGCGTGACGAGCCAGGTCCCGACGCCGCCGCGCGATGCGTCGAACCGGTCCGCCTGCCGCCATGCCTGCCAGAACACGTCCTCGACCACGTCTTCAGCCTCCGCAGCTTCCCGCACGATGCGTAGCGCGATGGCGCGGACGCGTCCCGACCAGCGGTCATACAGTTCGCCCAGCGCCGCCTCGTCGCGATCGCGCATGCGCGCGACGAGACGACCGTCCACCATCGCGGCGTCAGGGTCTGTGGACTGGTACGCGGTGGGCACCGCGGGCGGTTTCATGATGAGAGAAGCTACCGTGCAGTCCGTGCGAGGGCCAACGACGGTGCACGGAACCGAGTGCCGGATCCCGGGCTACCTCTTGAACGCGCTGGCGACACGACGAGCGTGAGCGGCCGCGCGAACCACCCTGTCACGGCGACCATGCGAACCAATCCCGACGAACAGCCTGCCCCGCTGCCCCGGTTCCGCGGCACCGCGTTCGTGTTCGCGGGCGGCGGCAGTCACGGCGCCGTGCAGGTGGGGATGCTGGAGGCACTTGTCCGCGCGGGCGTCAGGCCGGACTTCGTGGTCGGCACCTCGGTCGGCGCAGTCAACGGCGTCTGCTTTGCCGGCGACCCGACTCCGGCAGGGATCCGCCGGCTCGGCGAGATCTGGAACGGACTCTCCGCTGGTGCGATCTATCCCAACTTGCGACTGGGCTGGTTGCGCGCTTTCGTGCGTCGACGCTCGTACGTCGTGGATCCATCAGGCCTGCGGCGGGTGCTCCAAGATGCCTTTCATCACGAGCACATCGAGGACACCCTGGTTCCGGCTGCTGTCGTGGCTACCGACCTTCGCGATGGACGCGAGGTGGTGCTGACCCGCGGCAATGCCATCGACGCCGTACTGGCGAGCGCGGCGATTCCCGCGCTCTTCCCCCCAGTCGCGCACGAAGGACGCATGCTCATTGACGGTGCCGTGGCGCGCAACGCCGCCATCGCGTCGGCCGTCAAGCTCGGCGCGGAGCGCGTCATCGTGCTCCCGACGGGATTCAGCTGCGCGAGCCGGAGTGCGCCGGTCGGCTTCACCGCGCTGGGCGTGCATCTCGTGACGGTCATGCTCGCCCGCCAGCTGTTTGACGAAGCGGAACAGTTCGCTGCACGGTTGCCGGTGATCGTGGTGCCACCGCTCTGTCCGCTGTCAGTGAGCTCGTACGACTTCTCGCACTCGGCACGACTCATGGCGCAGGCCGAGGCGTCCACGGCGCAGTGGCTCGATGACGGCGGCCTGGAGCAGCGCGCAATCCCGGCGTCGCTCGCACCACACGTGCACTAGCCGGACATCCCGGCACGCGGTGGCGAGACCGTGCTCGTGCGGCAACATTACCCGTCGTCCGCTCTCTCACGCCACGTTCCGATCACGGAGCCCTTGCCAATGGTGCGCGTTCCCGCCTTCCGTCGCACGCTCCGCTGGTGGCTGGCAGCCGCGTCGATCGGGGCGCCGTTGCTGACAGCGCAGGCACAGTCACAGGCGTCCGCGCCGCCATACGACGTGATTCTCCGCCACGGGACGCTGATCGATGGTACGGGCGCCCCACGGCGCGTCGCCGACGTCGCCATCAGCGGCGACCGCATCGTGCGTGTCGGCAATCTGGCGAAGGCGCGCGCTCGAACCGAGATCGACATCCGGGGTCTCATCGTCGCACCGGGCTTCATCAACCTGCACAGCCACGCGAGCCCCGAGGGACTCAGGACCGCCGCGAACATGCTCACGCAAGGCGTGACCACCGAGCTGATGAACGCCGACGGCGCGAGTCCGCTCGACCTGACCAGGCAGCGCGCCGCGCTCCGCGACAACGGACTCGCGCTCAACATCGGTACGTACATCGGCTTCAACTCGGTCTGGGCGAACGTGGTCGGCCAGTCGGACCGGCGCCCGAACACGACCGAGATCGACAGCATGCGCACGCTCATCCGGCGCGGCATGGAGGCCGGTGCGTTCGGCGTGTCGTCGGGGCTCGACTACAAGCCGGGATACTTTGCCAAGGTGGACGAGGTCGTCGCGGTCGTCGAGGCGGCCCGCACGTGGCGCACCAACTTCACCAACCACGATCGCCTTTCGCCCGAGAACGGCTACTCGTCACGCGCCGCGATGGAGGAAACCAAGGTCATCGGCGAGCGCGCGGGGCTCCTGCCGCTCTTCACACACATGAAGGTGCAGGGCCACGAACAGGGCACGTCGGGCGCCGTGATCGCATGGATGACGCAGAGCGCTGCCCAAGGGCACTACGTGGCCACGGACATCTATCCGTACCTCGCCGGGCAGACGTCGCTCACGGGCCTCCTCATTCCCGGCTGGGCGCAGGATGGCGGTCGCGCGAAGATGCTCGACCGATTCAAGGATCCGGAGTTGCGCGCGCGCATCATCAAGGAGACCGACATCGGCATGACGGCGCGCCTGAGCGGCGGCGGCGGCGTCTTCCTCATGGAATCGCAGCGCGAACTCGTGGACGTCCAGCGCGAGCTGGGCGCGGCCACGCCGGGCGAGGCCGTCGTACGGGTGCTCGAGACCGGCGATCCCGGCATGATTGCGCGCTTCGGTGCCGAGCCCGACCTGATTGCGCTCATGCAGTACTCGGGGGCGAGCATTTCGTGCGACTGCGGTGCCGTGCCACCCGACGAACGTCGCATCCATCCGCGCTTCTACGGCACCTTCCCGCGCGTGCTCGGCCACTACGTGCGCGAGCTGCATACCCTCACGTGGGAAGCGGCCATCCGGCAGATGACAGGCCTGCCGGCGAGCACGATCGGCATGGTGGACCGCGGCGTCCTCGCGCCCGGCATGCTCGCCGACGTCGTCGTCTTCGACTCGGCCACGGTCATCGATCACGCCACGTACGCGAAGCCGGCCGAGCCATCGGATGGCATCCGGCACGTACTCGTGAACGGCGTGTTCGCGCTGCGCGATGGTGCTCCCACGGGGCAGAAGGCGGGGCGCGCACTCGCGCGCTCGGCGCACATGCCGAGCCGGCCGCTGGTCGAGGTCGCCGCGCGTGCGGTGTCGGCCGAGGGCCGGATTGCCGATGCATCGGGCGCTCTCCAGCTGGTGCTGTCTGTGCGGCAGTCGCAGCGAGCGCCGATTGTCGGCCAGCTGCGCGTACGCGACGCCAGCGGCAAGCCGATCGTGACCGGCACGGCATTCGGTCTCATCCAGACGCACGATCGATGGGGGAGCGTGACCGGCCAGGTGCGCGTGGCCAGCGATCACAGCGAACGCGCGTTCACGATCATCGTCGAGGAGGCCGACCCGATGGCGGGTGGGTCGGCGACGGTGACGCTTCAGGTTGACGGCATGCCCGAAGTCAGCGGGCGCATCGTCGGCAAGCGCGTGATGATTCGCGCCAGGTAGGAACAGGTCGGCGAAGGCCAGGCGAAGGGCGGAAGGTCGCCGCTCTCGTTGCGAGCAGCAGCTGCTTCGCTTCGCGCCGGACGCCTCAGGCGACGGCCGTCGCCTTGGCCGTGCCACTCACCTTGCGCAGCATCGCATTGCCCTGATCGCGCGACACCGCCTCGGCCAGCTGCGCACGCGCCCACTCGATGGCCTCGACGTAGAGCGGCGGCAGCGCGGTCGGCTCCACGCCAACCGTCTCGCTGAGGCGGAGCACCTCCGGCCAGTCGCCGGTCTCGTACGCCTCCGAGAGCGCAAGCACCGCGCCATAGAAGTCGGCGCGCGAGGTGAGCGCGGCCGCCACATCCTCCGAGAGTTCGAGCCGCACCACGAGCTCGTCCATGTTGGCGCAGAGCAGCGTGTCCAGCATCGAGAACAGGCCGACCATGAACAGCGAACCGCCTGCCTTGCGAATGCCACATGCTGCGGCGACGGCCTCGCAGAAGCGCGCGCGTGTGAGCGAGAGATGCGCCACCTCGAGCGCAACCCCGCGTTCGCCTGCACCACTCACGAGGAGCAGCGAGAGCCACCGATAGAGTGTCTGCCGACCGAGGAGTCTGATCGCGTGGCCGATCGTGTGGATATTGCGCCCGCCCATCGACGCCGTGTTCACCAGTCGCAACAGCTTGTACGTGAGGACCATGTCGCGCCGGAAGCCCTCCTCGATGGCCGTGTCGGACTGTTGCGGGTCGCGAATGGTCTTCATGAGGCGAAACGCGTGCACGTGGTCGATCCCCACATCGCGCCGCGGCAGCACTTCCGGCCGTGTCTGCCGATAGCCGTGGAACAGCTCGATGCCCGCCTCGAAGCACCGGTCGCGCGATGTACTGTTGTACACGCCGCTGGCCAGGCAATGCGCGCCATGTGCGCCGAGCCCTCCCACGACACGAGCGAGCGCCTGCGGTGGCAACGTCGAGGCGTCGAGCCGCACGATGTGGGCGAGGCGCAGCATGGCGGGCGCGTGCATGGCATCGGTCGCATGCACCGCGATCCGGTAGCCATCTGCCGCGAGCGACCTGCAGGCCGCCACGAGTTCGTCATCCACCGGTGTGCCCGGCAAGAGCGACAAGACCGCGCGCCGCGGATGCACCACACGCACGGCGCCGCGAACCAGCACCGAGCGCGACACGGGCAGAAAGGCCGGACGACCCTCAGCCACGCGATCGAGACCAAGCGTGAGACACGCCTCGAGGATCACCCGCTCAGACGCAAGCGCCGCCTCCGCATCGTCGGCCACCACCTCTCCGGCGTCCAGGTACGACAGGTCGAACGCAACGAGGTTCTCGCTGGCGTCGAAGATCGGCTGGCGGGACAGGAGTAGCGTCATCTCTTCCGAGTTTCGGCCATGGGCGAGTGAGCTTGAGGTCACCAGCGGGGACAACTCCCCCGCCCCCCCTTGCGGCCGACGGCGACGAGGCGTTACCTAGAGGCATGTTGATCGCCCCCGCCACGCGCCCGTACTACTTCTCGTCTACCAGCTATCGGTTTACACCGGGAGCTGCGGGCGCGTACGTGTCGGTCTGAGTCCACCACAGACAGCACGAACTCCCCAAGGCTCCCGGTTTCTCCGGGGGCCTTTTTTGTTTCCCGCTCTCTCTCCATCCGCATGTCACGCTTGCCGTCGTCCGAGTCGCTGTCACCGGGGCTGGTCGCCTTCCAGGGCGCGCGCGGCGCCTACAGCGAGGATGCGCTCCGCCTCCTCTGGCCGTCGGCGCGTCCGGTTCCGATGCGGAGCAACCTTGATGTCGCGCGTGCGGTCGCGACGGGTGCGGTCGACGCGGGCGTGCTACCCGTCGAGAACACGCTCGCGGGGAGCGTCGTGGCCACTTGGGATGCCATCGTCGCCACCGAAACCGTCCACGCAATCGCCGAAACGGTCGTGCCGATCCATCACTGCGTTATGGCGCCACACGGTGCGTCGCTCTCTGACCTGGTCACGGTCGCGAGTCATCCCGTGGCGCTCGATCAGTGTCGTGGCTGGTTCCTTCGGCATCCGCACGTGCGCGCCGTGGCTGCCGAGGACACCGCGGGAGCGGCGGCCGTGGTCGCGTCGAGCGGGAACCGGACGTGCGGCGCCATTGCCGGGCGCGGCGCAGCGGCGCTCCACGGTCTTTCCATCCTCGCCGAGAACATCGAGGATCGGCCCGACAATCAGACGCGCTTTCTGGCACTGGCACGCGCACCACGGCCGGTCGTCGAGGGCGTACTCTGCCGCACGAGTCTCGTGCTCGCGACGGCGAACATTCCGGGTGCGCTCGTCGCCGCCCTCACGCCACTCGCGGCACACGGCCTGAACCTGACGCGCGTCGAGTCGCGTCCGACCGGCGAGCCGTGGACGTACCGCTTCTTCGTCGATGTGCAGCACGAGGCTGGCAGCCGCGCGTTCACCGATGCCTTGGCCGCCCTGTCACACGTCGCCACGGTGCGACTGGTGGGCACGGTCCCCGCGCACGCATCACACCTCGGCGCGCCGTCCTGACGCGCCGTCGTCCTTCACCATCCCCTCGCTAGTCCATCGCCCGCTCGCACGTCTCGCTCTGTCTGCGCACCCCTCAGCTCCGGAACACCCCCATGATCCTGGTCATGTCGCCTCGCCACACCGACGCCGAACTCGACGACCTGCGCGAGCGCGTCGAACGCACCGGCGCGCGCACCGTCGTCTCCCGAGGTGCCGGACGCACGATCGTCGGCTGCGTCGGTGACCACGACGCGCTCGAGTCGGTCGCGCGCCTCGCGCTCACCGGCGTCGAATCCGCCACGCCCATTCGCACGCCGTACAAGTTGGCCGCACGCGGCATCGCCGCCGATCGCTCCGTCGTGCGCGCGGGACCGGGCGCGGGCGTGGCGATTGGTGCTCATGCGCTGGCGGTCATCGCCGGACCGTGTTCCGTCGAAGGGCGCGACATGCTGCACACCACGGCGCGAGCCGTGCGCTCATCAGGCGCGGTCATGCTGCGGGGAGGCGCGTTCAAGCCGCGCTCCTCGCCGTACGCGTTCCAGGGGTTGGGCGTCGAGGCGCTCGAGATGCTGGCCGAGGTGCGCGCGGTGACCGGCATGCCCATCGTCACGGAGGTCCTCGACCCGCGTCAGGTCGACCTCGTTGCCGCGCATGCTGACGTGCTCCAGATCGGCGCTCGCAACATGCAGAACTTCGCGCTCCTCGCCGAAGTTGGCAGGGTGCGACGACCGGTGCTGCTCAAGCGTGGCATGTCATGTACGGTCACCGAACTGCTGCTCGCCGCCGAGTACGTCCTTGCGCAGGGCAACCCCGACGTCATTCTCTGCGAGCGCGGTATCCGCACGTTCGACACGGTCACGCGCAATTGTCTCGATGTCGGCGCGATCGCAGCGCTGAAGGCAGAAACGCACCTTCCGGTGATCGCCGATCCGAGCCACGCGGCTGGCCGCGCGGACCTCGTGCTGCCACTCGCGTGCGCGGCGGTCGCCGTCGGTGCCGATGGCCTGATCGTCGAGGTCCACCCGGAGCCCGCGCGCGCCCGCAGCGATGCAGACCAGACGCTCACGCCGCACCAGTTCGCCGAACTGATGGCGGCCATTGCACCGGTGGCGCGTGCGGTTGGGCGCGCTCTTTCCGAGCCTAGGGCAGCGGCGTTACCGAGCGCCGAGCCGACGCACTGCCGGCGGGCCCATGCCTGATTCGCCTGACACGCAGGTCGCCGCGTCGCCAGCCGCACCATCCGCGATGGCGGCCGACGCCGATCTCGCGCGATGGCGCGCGGACATCGAGGCGATTGATCGCCAACTCGTCGCGCTGCTCGCCGAACGCATGCGGTTGGCACGATCCGTCGGTGGTGCCAAGCGGGCGGCACGGGTGCCGATCGTGGACCCGGTTCGCGAGGCCGCCGTGGTCAGGCGCGCCGGAGCGCTGGCGCGCGACGCCGGGCTCCCCGACGAGGACGTACGACGGATCTTCTGGCAGGTGATCGAACTCGCGCGCCGCACGCAGCTCGAAGACGCGCCGATGACGGACTGACGACGCGACGCGCGCAGGCCATCGAGCGCCTGCGCCACGAGTGTCTACAACAGCGACACCGGATCGCGATCCCAACTCACGCGGACCCCCGACGACGGCGACGCGAACCGCTCGGCGAAGAACCGGCCGACGCGCGTCAGCGCCTTGGGGTCGGTGGCCTTCACCAGCAAGTGCCACCGCCAGCGCTTGTCCACGCGTTCGATGGGACAGGGCGCCGGTCCTACGAGGGTCAGTCCATTCACGCGCTTGGCCGCGAGCAACCGGGCCAACCAATCCGCGGCAAGCTGCGCGGCCGTCGCGACCTCGCCCTCGTGCTCGCCGCTCACCAGCACGTTGGCCAGCTGCACGGTCGGCGGGTACGCGGGCGAACGACGCGACTGGAACTCTTCCGCCACGAACGCGGCGTAGTCGTGCGTGCGTGCACAGCGCACGGCATGATGCTCCGGCGCGCGCGTCTGGATGATGACGCGCCCCGCTTTGGCGCCACGCCCGGCCCGCCCCGCCACCTGCGCCAGCAATTGGAACGTGCGTTCACTCGAGCGAAAGTCGGGCAGGTTGATCCCGATGTCCGCGTCGATGACGCCAACCAGCGTCACGTTCGCGAAGTCGAGCCCCTTCGCGATCATCTGCGTGCCCAGGAGAATGTCGACGGCTCCACTCGCCACGCGGTCGAGGATCTCCACGTGCGCCCACTTGCCACTCGTCGTGTCCACATCCATGCGCGCCACGTTCGCCTGCGGAAAGCGCTCGGCGACCAGTCGCTCGACCTGCTGCGTGCCGAGCCCGCGCATCGAGAGGACCGGTGTGGTGCAGCGCGGGCACTGCGTTGCGGGTTCCTGCTGGTGCTGGCAGTAGTGGCAGACCCAGCGCGGCGGCGCCTTGTGGGCCGTGAGCGAGATCGAACAGTTCGGACACTCGGCCACCCATCCACACCCGGGGCACTGCACGAAGCTGGCAAAGCCGCGACGGTTGAGCAGCAGGATCACCTGCTCGCGGCGCGCCAACGTTTCCCGCATGGCCCGCTCGAGCGGTTCGCTGATCGCGACGCGTACCGGATCGACGGTGGGGGGCTGCGGCGCCGCAAGATTCACCACCTCGACCGTGGGCAGCTCGCCGGCACCCGCGCGCATCGGCAGCGACAGTCGTCGGGTGCGCCCCTCTTCCGCGGCACGCCAGCTTTCGAGCGACGGCGTGGCACTGCCGAGCACCGCGATGGCCCCTTCGTGGCGCGCCCGCGCGATGGCGACGTCGCGCGCATGATAGCGCGGCGCTTCGTTCTGCTTGTACGACGCCTCGTGCTCCTCGTCCACGATGATCGCGCCCAGCTCCGCGATCGGCGCGAAGATGGCCGACCGCGCCCCCACCGCAATGCGCCGTTCGCCACGATGCAGCGCTCGCCACGCGTCCAGCCGCTCGCCATCCGACAGCGCGCTGTGCAACACGGCCACCTTGTCACCGAAGGCCGCCCGGAACCGGTCCACGGTCTGCGGCGTGAGCGCGATCTCGGGCACGAGCACGATGGCGCCCTTGCCCAGCACGTCGACCACATGCCGCAGCAGTTCGATGTACACCAGCGTCTTGCCGCTTCCCGTGATGCCGTACAAAAGTGCCACGTCGCCGGGGGCACTCGCAATCAGCGCGTCGATCGCGACCCGCTGCGCTGCCGACGGTGCAAGCGGCACGGCGTCCCTCGCTGCCTCCCGTTGCGCTTCCGCCCGGGCGGCAAATGGATCGCGCATGACCGCCTGCTTCGTGATCATGAGGGCGCCACGTTTGGCCAGCGCCGTGATCACCGCACGCGCGATTCCCAGTTGGCCCGTCACATGCGCCACGGTGCCGTGCCCGCCGAGCGTTTCGATGGCTTCGTAGGCCGCGCGCTGGGCGGGGGCGCGCTTGAAGAACGCATCACGTTCGAGCAGCGACGGGAACTCGCGCATGATCCGCACATGGGCCGTCTCGCGACCGGGGGGGGCGGCGCGGCGCGCCACGCCGAGCGCGCTCGGCAGCATGGCGCGGTACACGAGTCCGACGGGCGTCGCGTAGCGCTCGCTGATCCAGCGCCCCAGCTCCATGAGCGCGCTCGACAGCGCCGGTTCAGCGTCCGGGGCGTCGAGGATCGCCTTGGCGCTCACCCCCTCGGGCAGCGCGGCATCGAGGGCGGTGACGATGCCGACTTCGCGTCCCCCGCGCAGCGGCACCACCACGCGGGCGCCCGGCACCGCGCGATCGGCGAGCGTCTCCGGCACCGCGTACGTGAAGGACGTGAAGAGCGGCACCGGCACCGCGACGGCGACCAACCGCGCCGTGCTCACGCGTGGCGACGTCCGCATCCGCGGTGCATCGCCCGCGCGCTCCGTCCGCGCCGCGGGCGCACGCGCGCTATCTCCGTGTGACGCCGAGCCCCGGGCCGGACGGCAGCGTCGTCACGCCGTTGGCAATCGTGGCGCCGACGAAGGGATCGTCCTTGAGCAATGCCGCGCCGTCCATGTCCACCGCATCGAGCAACGGCGCGAAGTGCGCGGCCGCCGAGATCCCGAGCGATGACTCGATCATGCAGCCCGTCATCACGATCATGTCGTGGGCGCGCGCGATGTGCACCATCTTGATCGCCTCACCCAGCCCGCCGCACTTGGCCACCTTGATGTTGATGCCGTCGACCACACCGACGAGGTTCTTGATGTCGCGGCTCGTCACGCACGACTCGTCGGCGATGATCGGCAGCGTCGAACGCTCGCGCACGAACCTGAGCCCCGCCAGGTCGTGCGCCGGCAGCGGCTGCTCCACGAACTCGACCCCCAACTCCTGCAGCAGCGGGATCATCGCGAGCGTGGACTTGGGCGTCCACGCGCAGTTGGCGTCGACCCGGATGATCTTCGCGGGCGCTTCCTCCCGGACCGCGCGAATGATCTCGCGATCGCGATCGCTCCCGAGCTTCACCTTGAGGATCGGATACTGTGCCGCCTCGCGCACCCGGGAACGCGTCGTGCCGATGTCCGGCTGGATGCCGATCGTGAAGCTCGAGTGCGGTGCCGCCGCCGGATCGAGCCCCCAGAGCTTCCAGAGCGGAATGCCCAGACGCTTGCCGATGATGTCGTGCACGGCCGCACTGATGGCGCTCTTGAGCGCGCCGTTGCCCGTGATGTTCCTGTGCATCGCGGCCTCGAGCGCCTCGATGCTCCAGCTGTCCGCCTCCTCCACGATCGGGCGCAGCCGCTCGAGCACCGCGATGTTGCTGTCGACGGTCTCGCCATACAGGCCACTGGGGGCCGCCTCGCCCCATCCTTCCACGCCGTCCCGGTCGGTGATGCGGACCATCAACGTGCGCCACGTCGATTGGCCGCCCCGCGCAATGATGAACGGGTGCGTGGTCGTCAGGTGCAGCACGTCATGCGAGAGCTTCATGGTCGGGTCGGGGTCGAGGCAAAGGGAGACCACGCCGCGCCGGCCGCGCGCCACTGCTCCGTGGCCGTCCCCGCACCCAGATAGCGCAGGAGCGCATCGGCCAGCTCGGCGCCGCGCTGGTAGCGGTCGTCGGGGTTCTTGGCGAGGCAGCGCATGATGATCGTCGACAGCGCCGACGGCACGCCCGAGTTGACGACGTCCGGCGCGACCGGCGCTTCGTGCACGTGCTTGTACCCGACGGAGTAGGCATCGGCGCCGTCGAACGGCGGGAAGCCGACCACGCTCTCGTACAGCATCACCCCCACGCCGTAGAGGTCGGAGCGTCCGTCGACGAGCTTCCCCATCGCCTGCTCCGGCGACATGTAGTGCGGCGTGCCCATGGCACGACCGCCCGCGGTGAGCCGCCCGTGGAAGCGCGCCGTGGCGATGCCGAAGTCGGTCAGCCGCGCGTTGCCGTCGTCATCGAACAGCACGTTGTCCGGCTTGATGTCGCGATGCACGATGCCGCGCCGATGCGCATAGTCGAGTGCCACCGCCACCTGCGCGCTGGCCGCAGCCGCCTTCTCGGCCGACACCGTGCGCGTGGCCATCAGACGCCCGGCCAGCGAACCACCGGACAGGTAGGGCATCACGAGATACACCGTGTTGCCCGCTTCGCCGAACTCCTCGATCGGGCAGATGAACGGGTGGACGAGACGACTGGCCGCTTCGGCCTCGCGACGGAACCGCTCGCGCATCTCTTCCTCGCGCGCCAACGCTTGGTGCAGGACCTTGACCACCAACGGTCGCCCGAGCACTTCATGCTCGCCGTAGTACACGTGCGCCATGCCGCCGGAGCCGAGGCGCTTGATGATGCGGTACCGGTTACCGGTGGCAAGGCGCAGCGCCCCCGTTTCCTCGTCGGGCTTCTCGAGGGGCGGCTCGGCCAACACCGGCAAGTCGGTCGCGCAGCGCACGCAGTTGGCCGCGCGCGCACGATTCCAGGTGCCGCAGTCAGGACAGAACATCCAGTCGTCGCCTCCCGAGGTCTAGAGCCACCGACGCCACTTGAGCAGCCCCACGAGGCTGGCGCCGAGACCCAGTTGCAGCCCGAGCATCCACCAGAAACCGTGCGGAGAGTGGGACAGCGGAATCTGCTCGAAGTTCATCCCCCACATGCCGCTGATCACCACG
This sequence comes from Gemmatimonadota bacterium, assembly GCA_031372565.1. Classification (GTDB taxonomy): domain Bacteria; phylum Gemmatimonadota; class Gemmatimonadetes; order Gemmatimonadales; family Gemmatimonadaceae; genus JACPPC01. Next base: position 36,260 of record JANMLN010000018.1, read on the forward strand.
AAGGGCACGCTCAGCGTCGCCACGACCGAGAGCCCCGTCGTGATGCGGCCCAGGCGGATCGACACTTGCGAGAGGTAGCTGTCGAGCGTGCTCGAGAGCAGGTCCCGGTACGTATCGAGGTTGTCGTTGATGCGCAGCACGTGGTCATACACGTCGCGGAAGTACACCTGCATGTCGGACGTGAGCAGCGCGGACGGCCGGTTGGTGAGGACCGACAGCACTTCGCGCTGTGGTGTGAGGTGACGGCGCAGCGACAGCACCAGCCGCTTGAGCGCGAGGATGTCGCCCAGCGCCTTCTCATCGAAGGATGCCACGACACGCTCTTCGAGGCCATCGAGCAGTTCGTCGACCTTGTCCATGACGGGGAAGTAGGCATCCACCGCCATGTCCATCATCGCGTGCAGCATCCGGTCGGCACCGCGCCCGAGCACGTCGGGACTCCGCGTGACCCGATCCACCATCTCCTCGATCGGTGCCGCGCGCCCCTCATGCGTCGTGACCAGAAATCCGCGACCCAGGAAGAAGCAGATGTTGTAGGTGTTGATGTCGTACGGGTCGTCGGTATCGTGCCGGTAGGTCACCCCGCGCACGATCAGGAACAGATACTCGGGAAACTCCTCGAGCTTGACGCGCGACTGCGGATTGAGCACGTCCTCCACCGACAGCGGATGGAAGCCGAACAGGTTCTCGAGACACGCCACCTGATGCCGGTCCGTCACATCGAGGTCCGCCCAGAGCGGCGCTCCGCTCGAGCGCGCCGCTGCCAGATCGCGCGGCGACATGTCCGTCACCAACTGCCCGTCGTTCCGCAGCATCCACGAACGAAGGCCGCGCGCGGGGGGGCGCACGGCGGCGTCAACGACGCGCTCCGGAGGCAGGGTCGGCACAGTCATCTCACTAGCGATGAAAGCTACCCCGCTCCCACTCTCAGGCCAGCGCCTTGAGGTGCGCGACGGCCGCGGCCCCGACGGCCGGCGGCGCGTAGCCCCCTTCCAGCGCACTCACGAGGCGTCCACCCGCGGTCCGCTCGGCCAGCGCCACCAGCGTCCGCGTCAGTCGCTCGACATCGGCAACCGTGAGCGTGAAGCCACCCAACGGATCGCCCGCCAGCGAATCGAAGCCGGCCGACACGAGCACCAACTGCGGGTCCCATCCCGCCGTGGCCGCCCGCACCGCCCCTTCGAGCGCCTCCACGTAGGTCGCGGGAGACAGGCCGGCCGCCATCGGCACGTTCCACACCGAGTCGTGCGGGCCGCGATCTTCGGCGCCGCCTGTGCCCGGGTACCACGGCCATTGGTGCATCGACACGAACCGGATCGCGGGATCATGCTCGACCAGCGCCTGCGTCCCATTGCCGTGGTGGACGTCCCAGTCGACGATCAGCACGCGATCCAGCCCGTGGCGCGCGCGCGCGTAGTGCGCTGCCAGCGCCACATTGCCAAACAGACAGAAGCCCATCCCTGCCGCGCGAAGCGCATGGTGCCCGGGCGGCCGTACGGCGCAGAAGCTTCGCAGCACCGTGCCGTCCAGCGCGAGATCCACCGCATCAAGCAGACAGCCGGCGGCGGCCGTCGCCGCGTCCCACGACCCGTCGCTCACCACCGTGTCGCCGTCCAGCGCGCCGCCGCCTGCGGCGGCCAGCTCGCGTACCCGCGCGACATAGGCCGCGTCATGCGCGAGCGTGAGCTCGTCTGCCGTCGCGTGACGCCCTTCATGGTGATGCAGCGCGAGCATGAGTTCCGGCTCGTCGCGCAGCGCACGCGTGATCGCCCGGATCCGGCCCACGTGCTCCGCATGATCCCAGCCGGTGTCGTGTCGGCCGCAGTCGCTGTGCGAAATGAAGCCGGTGGGCACGCGCCCCTAGCGGACCGGGCGTCGGCGACGGTGCGAAATCGAGAGCGTCGCGTGCGCAGGGATCCCCGCGTCAGCGAGTCCAAGCGATTCGTCACGAAGCTCCACGCCACGGTGCTTTACCACGAAGTCGTCGTGAAAGTCCGCTGCCGGATCGAGCGCGGCGAGCGCGGCCACCTTCACCGCCAGCACGGGCTCGTTGGCCGGCGCATCGACGAGCACGGTGTCCCAGGCTTCGAGCAGCTGGACGCGTACCGTCGTGCGCGGCGCACTCGCGGGCGCCAGCACGATCGGCTCGCCCTGCGTGCGCAGATGATCAGGAAACGGCGTGCTCATGGCTCGGCGGCAGGCGGCAGCGTGGACAGAAAACGGGCCAGCTGCTGATCGAACAGGTAGCTGCCCCCGGTCACTTCGGTGGCCCCCTCGTGCAGGCGGGCGGCAACCACGACCTCCTCGCCGCCCTGCCCCCGGAGCGCCACGTATCCGGGGCCTTCGCGCTCGAGGAAGGCGACGTACACGCTTTGCGCTCCCGAGAAGAACGCCTTCGCCGCCGTCATGGCCGCGTCGGGTGACAGCGAGGTGCGGGCCACCTGCATCGTTCGGTGGCTCTGGAGGTGCGATGTGGTCATGGCGGGTTCGCCGCGAGCGCGCGCGCGCGCCGGGGCTCCTCGTATTCGAGCGGCAGCTCGAGGGTGAAGGTGGAGCCGGCCCCCTCGACCGACTCGAGCGCAATGTCGCCACCAAGCAATCGGGCGAGCCGACGCGCCAGCGCGAGCCCGAGCCCGGACCCGCCGTAGCGGCGCGTCGCGGACCCGTCGACCTGACGAAACTCGTCGAAGACCATGCCTTGTGCGTCCAGCGGAATGCCGATTCCGGTGTCATGCACCACGTACCGGCCGCGCCCCTCGACCACGGACGCCGACACCGTGACGTCGCCACGCCGCGTGAACTTGTAGGCGTTGCCCAGCACTTCCTCGAGAATGCGCGCCAGCTTCGCCTTGTCCGATCGCATCGACGGCAGCACCCCGTCCGGCTCGTCGATCCGCAGCAGCACGTCAACGGAGCGACCGGGGGTCGCGGCAATCGCGTCGCGCAGCGGCTCGCGCACGTCGAACTCGCTGACCGCGACCGGCAGCGTGCCATGCTTGAGCGAGGTCAGCTCCAGCAGGTTGTTGACGAGCACGACCAGCCGTTCGCTCGAGGCACGCACCTGGGCCAGATCACTGCGCTGATCGGCGGTCAACGGGCCGCTGACCTCCTCTTCGAGCAGCGCGAGATAGCCCAGCGTCGCCGTGAGTGGCGTGCGCAGCTCGTGCGAAATGTTGGCGAGAAACTCGTCCTTGATCCGGCGCGCCTCGCGCACCGCCACATACTGTGCATCGAGTTCCTCGTTGGCATCGGCCAGCGCCGCCTTGGTGCGGGCGAGTTCTTCGGTGAGCGCAGCCTTCTCCGCCGTCGCTGCGAGCTGTTCCGACACCATCTTGAGCAGGGCACGCCGCTCGGGCCCCGGACTTCCGGGCTGCGCGAAGTAGAAGGTGGCGGTGCCGAGCACCTGGCGACCGATCGTGAGCGGCAACGCAACGAGCGCACGGAACCCGATCTCCTGCGCCACTTCAGCCCAATCCTCGAGCGAGGGATCCGCCGTGATGTCGGGAATCTCGATCGGGCGGCGCTCACTCACCGCTTCGCCGCTCGGCCCGAAGCCGACGCGAACGCGCATCTGGCCCAGCCACGGCTGATACTGTTCCGGCCAGTTGCTCGCGGCCACCAGCCGCATCAGCTCGCTCGCGCCATCGACGAGGTACACAGAGGCGAACGATGCGCCGACCAGCGGCAGCACGCGATCGAGCGCGAACTGAAAGACCTCCGCCGGCTGATCCGCCGTGAGGAATGCGTGCACGATCTCGCGGACGGCCCCCAACTCTTGTTGGGCCGGAAGGGCAGCGCCGCCGGACGGGCGCGCCCGCTCGCCATGGGACCTCGAGGCGCGAAGCACAGGGGAAAGCTACAGGTCGCGGTCGAGTGCGGCCAGATAACCTGATTCAGGCGTGAGGGTTGCGCCCGTTGGGGAAACGTGTGTTTCCATCCGATGGTCAGCAGGACGTCTGCTGGCGGTCACGGCGGTGTGACGGTGCGGTCACCTGTCCACCCGGTCAACCGCCCACCGCGCCCAGACGCCGCACTCCCAAACGTCTCGAGGCCGTTGTCGTGCCCGTTTCGACTATCCCGCTACCCGCACGATCGCCTCGTAGATCAGCCGCGTCCCGAACGCGAGACTCGCCAGCGGCACGCGCTCATCGTTCCCGTGCATGCGATCTTCGTCGTCCTGCGTCATCGGGAAGGGCAGCACGCCAAAGGCCTGCATCCCCAACTGCCGCAGCCGTGCGCTGTCGGTCGCGCCCGTACTCAGGTACGGCACCACCACCATGTCCGGGTCGAGCAACGCGGCGGCCTCGCGCAGCGCCTCGAACATCGGCGAGCGGAAGTCCGACACCGGCGCGTCCTCGCCGTGCTCCGTGATCGAGAAGGTGACGAGCGGATCGCCCACGGCTGCTTCGAGCCGCGCCACGACATCGACCACCGACTGCTCCGGCAACGTGCGGATGTTGAGCGTCGCGATGGCGTCCGTCGGGATCACGTTGGAGCGGATGCCGCCGCCCAACAGCACCGGTGAGACCCCCGCGCGCAGCACCGCATTGAACACCGGGGTGCGCGACAGCACCGCATCGCCCCGCACCGCGCGCGCCACGTCGCCCGATGCCAGCTCCGCCATCGCGCCCGCCACCTCCGGCTCGGGCCACACCGCCGCCAGCGCACCGAAGAACTGCTGCGTGGTCGGCGTGAGCGTCAACGGCTCGCGGTGCGCACCGATCACCGCGAGTGCGCGCCCCAGACGCGTGATCGCGTTCCCCTCAAGCGGAATCGCGGCGTGGCCACCCGGGCCGCGAGCGGTGACCGTCACCACGTGCGGCACCTTCTCCGTGTTCTGCACCGCGACGTACAGCGGCTTCCCCGCGACGATGCGCGTGCGACCACCCTCGTTGAGCGCGACCTCGGCCTCGAGCAGCTCGGGGTGCTGGGCGAGTAGCCATCCCATCCCCCACTCACCGCCAGCCTCTTCGTCGGCGTTGGCCACGAAGATCACGTCGCGCGAGAGCGTCCCACCGGCACTGACCACATGGCGCTGCAGCAGCAGCATGGTCATCAGGTTCGCCGCCACCATTCCCTTGTCATCGATCGCACCGCGACCGATCAGGTAGCCATCCCGCACCGCGCCGCTGAACGGGTCCACCGTCCAATGCTCGGCTTCGACCCCCACCACGTCGAGGTGCCCCATGATGATCACCGGCCGCGCCGAGCCATTCCCGCGCAGCCGCGCCACGATTGCACCCCGTCCGGGCGTCGGCTCGAACAGCTGCGCGCTGATCCCCTCACGTCTAAAGCAGTCGGCGAGGTACTGCGCCGCGGCCAGTTCGTTGCCCGGCGGGTTGACCGTGTTGAGGCGGATGAGCGCCTGCAGGTGTGCGAGCGTCTCGGCCTCCACGGCGGGCCAATCAGGGGCGGTCACTTGGGCGGTTCGCATCCGCCCAATATGTCGTCCTGAGCGCAGCGCCGAAGGCGCGAAGTCGAAGGACCTGCTTCATGTCGTCCTGAGCGCAGCGCCGAAGGCGCGAAGTCGAAGGACCTGCTTTTCTCCCGCACCTCCCGATACTACCCCGAGAAGCGCTGCCCACCTCTCCACGCCCCACCGCCCATGCCCGCCGCGCCCGCCTCAGTCCCGCCGCGCCCCTCGGGCGCCATCGCGTCCCCTCCCCCGCTCACGAACGCTCAAGGCAGCCCGGCGGCGACCACCAGCCCGTCCGATCTCGCGACCGAGCCGACCCTGGTCGTCGTGGCGTCGCTGTCGCTTGAGATCTATGCGGCCCCGCTGGAAGTCGCGCGGCGGGTGGAGCAGTTCCTGCTCGCCAACCACTACCTCTCGGCCGGCCTCATCGCCGACACCTTTCTCCGCGGCGTGCCGGGGGTCAGCCGCCCGTACTGGGCGCCCGTCGACGATTACAGCGAAGTGAAAGCCATCATCAAGTCGACGCTGAAGGGGGCGAAGCTCGACGTGACGTGGTGGGTTGAAGGGGTTCCAGGTGCGGTCACCGCCGCGCCCCTGCCTGGCCGCGCGGTCTACTTCGGGGCGGAGAAGAGCGCGCTCGTGGCCGCAGCCGAGGGCCGGGCGCACGCCAGCCCCGAGGAGCTGACGCTGCGCGCGCGCCGAGCCGTCTACACGCCCACTGGTGCCAGGCGGTGGAGGTTGACGGGGCTGGCCAGCGCGCTGATCGGGATGTCGCTGTTCTTCATCACGGAGATGGTGCCTGGACTCGGGGGCGACATCACCGGCATCTCACTCTGGGTCGGCGGTTGGGTGGCCGCCGCGTGGTGCCTCTGGCGCGCTCGGCAGACACCGAGTGACCTGGTCGCGCTCGAGCGCGAGATCGCCGCACTCTCCGGTCATCGACCGTCCGCCGCGATCTCCCCGTCGTCCTGAGCGCAGCGAAGGACCTGCTTCTCCGTCGTCCTGAGCGCAGCGAAGGACCTGCTTCTCCCGTCCCTCCTCCCCCCGCTCACGCCATCCTCACCCGCTCCACACCATCACCGGATCCGCTCGTCCAGATACGCGCTCACCGCACTCGCCGCGATCCGATCCTGCGCCAGCGTATCGCGATGCCGCACGGTGACCGTGCCATCTCCCACCGACTGATGGTCCACCGTCACACAGAACGGCGTCCCGATCTCGTCGTGTCGGCGATACCGCTTGCCGATGCTGCCTGACTCGTCGTAGTCCACCGTGAACCGCGCACGCAGCTCATCCCGCAGCTTCGTCGCAAACTCGGGCTGGCCATCCTTCTTGGTGAGCGCGAACACCGCCGCCTTGATCGGTGCGATCGTCGGGTGAAAGCCGAGGACCACGCGCCCTTCGTCCTCGCCCGGAACCGCCTCCTCGCGGTACGCATCCACGAGCGCCGCGAGTGTCACGCGATCCGCCCCCACGCTCGTCTCGATCACGTACGGCAGGTAGCGCCGATTGGCCACCTGATCCACGTACTCGAGCCGCTTCCCCGACGCCGCCTGATGCGCGCCGAGATCGAAATCGGAGCGATGGTGAACCCCTTCGATCTCCTGGAATCCGAGCGTTCCGCCAAAGTCGAACTGGATGTCGAACGCCGCGCGCGCATAATGCGCGAGCTCCTGCGGCGTGTGCTGGTGGAAGTGGAGCCGGCTCTCGGTGAGGCCCAGCGCGCGATGCCACGCCATGCGCTGGTGCTTCCAGAACTCGAACCACTCCATGTCCGTCATCTGCCCCGCCGGCGCCTGCGGGTCGACGAAGAACTGCATCTCCATCTGCTCGAACTCGCGCGTCCGGAAGGTGAAGTTCCCGGGGGTGATCTCGTTGCGGAACGCCTTGCCGATCTGCGCGATGCCGAACGGCACCTTCTGGCGGCTCGCCTGCTGCACGTTCAGGAAGTTCACGAAGATCCCCTGCGCCGTCTCTGGACGCAGATACACCACGGCGGCCGAGTCTTCGACCGGCCCCATGAACGTCTTGAACATGAGGTTGAACAGCCGCGGCTCGGTCAGCTGGCAGTCGGCATGCTCGCCGGGCTTCTTGCTCGGCTTCCGCGGGCACTGGCCATCCTCGAGCTTGTCGGCGCGGAAGCGCGCCTTGCACGCCTTGCAGTCCACGAGCGGATCGGTGAAGCCGGCCACGTGACCGCTCGCCTCCCACACCTTCGGGTGCATGAGGATGGCGGCGTCGAGTCCCTCGATGTCATCGCGCTGGCGCACCATCGCATTCCACCAGCGATCCTTGATGTTCTTCTTGAGCTCGACACCCAGCGGACCGTAATCCCACACCGAACCGGTGCCGCCGTAGATCTCGGAACTCTGGAAGATGAAGCCGCGCCGCTTGGCGAGCGACACGAGCTTTTCCATCACGTCGGGGTGGTTCGTTGCGGGTGCCATGAGACAATCCGGGGGCGCACGCCGCTGGGTGCGGTGTGCCGGGGAGCTGCAGAATGAAGCGTGAACCGGAAAGATGGCGACGTGCCCGCCTCGCGCTCAAGGAGCCGCGGTCGTGACGGCAGGCCGCCAGTCGAGCCGCGCCGCCTACCCTCGGGCGATCGGCGCGCCCGAACGGGCCGCAACATCGGCCGCGATCAACTCCCCGTGGTCGCGCCCGTTCTCGATGAAAATCCGGTTCGCGTCGTTGCCGCTCACCAACACCCCGGCCACATACACCCCCGGCACGTTCGTCTCCATCGTCGCCGGATCGTGCTCGGGCACATTCGTGGCGGCGTCGAAGCGCACGCCCAGCGGACCCGTCAGCTCGGAGCTCGGGCTGAAGCCGGTCATCAGGTAGACATGATCGCCTCGCACTGCCGTGGCGCCGGTCGGCCCCAGCACGTCCACCCACCCTGTCCGGATTGCGGTGACACGCGTGTCCCACAGCATGGTGATCGTGCCCTCCTTCACGCGCCCCTCGAATTCGGGGCGAACCCACGGCTTGATGTTGCGGTCGAAGGTCGGCCCGAGATGCGCGACCGTCACACGGGCGCCCGCGCGCACCAGGTCGAGCGCCGTCTCCACCGCAGAGTTGCCGCCTCCCACGATGAACGCGTCACGCTGGAACGCGTCGTGTCCCTCGCGGAAGTAGTGCGTCACGTGCGGAAGTTCCTCGCCGGGCACACCGAGCCGGCGCGGCGTCGCGAAGTAACCGGTCGCAATCACCACAGCGCGCGCATGCGTCACATGCACCCCTTCCGCCGTGCGCGAGTGCAGCACGAACGGGCCGTCCATGCGCTCCACGCGCTCCACCTTCTCGTACTGCCGCACACGCAGCTGCGCATGCGTTACGACGCCACGATAGTACGCCAGCGCATCGCGTCGCGTCGGCTTGTCCGCGGCAACCGTGAAGGGAATACCGCCGACGCTGATCTTCGCGGCGGTGGAGAAGAAGGTGACGTACGTCGGATAGGCCGCAATCGAGTTCACCACGCTCCCCTGCTCGAACAGCTCGGCCCGCAGCCCGCGGACCCGCGCGGCCACCCCCACCGCCAGACCGCACGGCCCCGCGCCGATGATGGCGAGGTCGAGCGCATCGCCTACCACGTGCGCATCATCCTGCAGCCGACGCGACTCACCGCGTCGCGGTCGGCGCCGCCAATCCGATGATCTGGTCGCGCCGCGTGCCGACGCTCACGAACCGGATCGGCGCCTCGACCAGCGCCTCGATCCGATCGAGATACACGCGCGCCGCCTTGGGGAGGGCGTCCATGGAGCGCGCATCCGCTGTCGACTGCTTCCAGCCGTCGAACCACTCGTAGCGCGGCGTGATCCGGTCGAGCGCGGTGATGTCACCGGGAAACTCGTCCATCACCTCGCCGTCCACTTCGTAGCCCGTGCAGATCGCCAACCGGTCGAGCGTGTCGAGCACGTCGAGCTTGGTGACGGCGAGTCCGGTGAGGCCGTTCACGCGCACGGCATACTTGACCACGAGTGCATCGAACCAGCCGCAACGGCGCGGGCGTCCCGTGGTGGCGCCGAACTCGTTGCCAAGCCGCCGCACCTCCTCGTGCAGCGGGCTCTCGAGCTCGGTGGGGAGCGGCCCGTTGCCCACGCGCGTCGTGTACGCCTTCACCACGCCAAGCGCAGCGTCGAGCGCCGTTGGTGGCAGGCCGGTGCCGATCACGGCGCCGCCGCTCGTCGTGCTGCTCGAGGTCACGAACGGATAGGTGCCGTGATCCACGTCGAGCAGCGACCCCTGCGCACCCTCCAGCAGGATGGCCGCACCCGTCTTCCGTGCGCGATGGAGCGAGAGCCCCACATCGTCCGCCAGCGCGAGCAGCCGCGGCGCCAGCCGCTCGAGCAACGCCATCGTTGCCTCGACGTCGGCCCGCTTCTCGCTCCCCATCGCGAGCAGCTTGGCGTTCGCGTTGGCCGCGCCCGCGCTCACCAGCTGCCGCAACCGGTCGGTGTGGCGGAGGTCGAGCACGCGCACGCCGCGCCGCCCCACCTTGTCTTCGTACGCCGGACCGATGCCGCGCCCCGTCGTGCCGATCGCCTTGGACGCCTCGCTCTCCCCGTCGACCAGCTTGTGGTAGGGCAACACGAGGTGCGCACGGTCGCTCACATACAGGCGCCCCTCGACATCGATGCCGTCCTGCACCAGCTCGTCGATTTCCGTGAACAGCGTGTCAGGGTCGAGCACCACGCCGTTGCCGATGGCGCAGCGCACACCGGCATTCAGGATCCCGCTCGGGATCTGGTGCAACACGAACGAGCGCTCACCGATGTGCACGGTGTGTCCCGCGTTCGCCCCGCCCTGATAGCGCACCACCCAATCGGCGCCCTCGGCGAGTACGTCCACGAGCTTCCCCTTGCCTTCGTCGCCCCACTGGGCGCCAACGACAACAAGGGTGCGGGTCTGGCTATCGAACATGAGCGGCGCTCAGGCGTTGGAGAGCGAAGCGGTCCCGGAATCCGGGCATGAAAAACGCCCGGGGGGCGTTGCCCCGGGCGTTGATAAAGTCTACCCGCTGCATGGCATCGGGTCAAATCCGGGCTCAGGCCAGCGCGGCCACCATCAACGCCGCCGCGATCACGCACCCCAGAATCACCTTGGCCCCGGCCGCGACCGCGCGGCCCACCACTGCGCCCCAAGCCGCCCGCGCGGCCCGGGCGCGGTCGCCGTGCACCGTGGCCTCGAGCACCAGCGCCCCCACGAACGCCCCGGCGAACGCCCCGATGATCGAGCCGACCACGGGGACCGGCACCCCCAGAAAGGCCCCCACGAGCCCGCCGACGATCGCACCCCACGCCGCCCGCTTCGAGCCGCCGTACTGCTTGGCGTACCTGGACATGAGCACGAAATCGAGCACCTCGCCGACGATCGCGAGCAGCCCGACCACGGCAAGCACCCCCCAGCCGAGGCCGCCGAGCGGGAGGACGAACTTGTAGACGACGCCCGCCACGAGCATCAGCCAGGTGCCGGGAAGCCCGACGGGGATGAGCAGCAGGGCGCCAAGCAGTGCGGCGGCGAGCAGGATGGGGGCCATGGTGGACACTACGGCGCGCGAGCGCTCACGGTTTCCAGTCGCGAGGTACGCGGGGTGGCCGGGGGCGCGCGCGACACGGATACTTCCCCCATGCGACCGCTTCCCCTGCGCCATGCGCTCTACACCGCGATCCTCGGCGCGACGCTCCACGCGTCCCCGGTTCACGCACAGCGGGACGCGTCGACGCTCGCCGGCCCCGGCGTCTCGCTCCCCCTCGCGCGCCTGCGCGCCGCCACCGTGCACGACGTCCGCTACGACCTCGCCCTCGACCTCACCGCGCGCGACTCGGCCGTCGGCTCCGTCACCGTCCGCTGGCGCCGCACCGGGACCGGCAGCGCGCTCCTCGACTTCCGCGGCCGACGCCTGACCGCACTGTCCATCAATGGCCGCGAAGCGCCGCCCGCGTGGGCCAACGGCGCGCATATCACCATCCCATCCACCGCGCTCCAACCCGGCGAGAACAGCGCGACGGCTCGCTTCGTCACCGACATCGCGCCGAGCGGCGCCTCGATCATCCGCTCACACGACGCAGACGGCAGCGACTACCTCTACACCCTGCTCGTCCCCGCCGACGCGAACCAGCTCTTCCCCTGCTTTGACCAGCCGGACCTGAAGGCGCGTGTCACCACGACGCTCACCACGCCGCGGCTCTGGCGCGCGATCGCAAACGGCAGCGAACGCTCGGCCGACACGACCGACGCCGCCGTCACGCATCGCTTCACCCAGACCCCGCCGCTCTCCACGTATCTCATTGCCTTCGCTGCCGGACCGTGGACGCGCTTCGCCAGCACGGTGAACGGCCGCACGCTCGCGCTCTACGTCCGCAGCTCGCGCAAGGCCGAAGTCGATGCCGACACGCTGCTCGCCTTCTCGCACCGCGCGCTCGCATGGATGGAGCAGTACTTCGATCGCCCGTACCCTTTCGAGAAGTTCGACCTCGTGCTCAGCCCCGCCTTCCCCTTCGGCGGCATGGAGCATCCGGGCGTCGTCATGTACAACGAGAACGGCTTCATCTTCCGTGAACGGCCCACGCTCGCGCGACGGGTTGGCCGCCAAGCCACGATTCTCCACGAGACCGCGCACCAATGGTTCGGCGATTTCGTCACCATGCGCTGGTTCGACGACCTCTGGCTGAAAGAAGGGTTCGCCACCTACATGGCCGCCAAGGCGCAGGTGACGCTCGACTCCACCAGCGGCGCGTGGAAGACCTTCTACCAGCAGAACAAGCCGACCGCCTACGGCGTGGACCAGACGCGCGGCACGACCCCACTCTGGCAGGAGCTGGGCAATCTCGATCAGGCCAAGAGCAACTACGGCCCGATCGTGTACAACAAGGCGCCGAGCGTGCTCAAGCAGCTCAACTTCCTCGTGGGCGATGACGCCTTCCAGCGAGGCGTGCGCGCCTTCCTGCGCGAACACGCCTACGCGAACGCCACGTGGCAGCAGCTGTTGGGGTCGATCGGCGCCGCGTCGGAGCCACGCGCGCCGCGCGACCGCGAGGGACTCACCCCGACCATGCGTGCCTTCGGCAACAACTTCATGCTGCGCCGCGGCATGCCCGCCGTCGAACCATCGCTCTCGATCGCCAGCGGCCGCATCACGCAGCTCTCGCTCACGCAGCGCCCCGTGCGCGACCTGTCCGGCCCCGCTCCCTGGCCGATGCGCGCGCAGCTGCTGCTCTGGTACGGCCCCGACAGCAGCGTGCAGTTCCCGGTGACGTTCACCGGGCACACCGTGACGGTGACCGCGGCGCGTGGCCTCGCGGCGCCACGATTCATCTTTGCCAACGCCGACGACTACGGGTACTTCCTCACCTACCTCGACACGGCCAGTACCAACACGCTCGAAGCGGGGGCCCTCCACGATGTGCGCTCCCCCTTCCTGCGCAGCATGCTCTGGGGCGCGCTCTGGGACCAGGTGCGCGATGCACGCCTCGATCCGGCGCGCTTCGCCCGCCTCGTTCTGCGTGAGGCCACCAGCGAACGCGACGAGCAACTCCTGCCACAGCTCCTCGGCCGCCTCGTGCGCACCATCAACGCGTATGCCGCCGACTCCACGCGCGATGCGCTGCGTGCCGACGCCGAACGTGCGCTGTGGGCGCTGGCTGGCGACCGCAGCAAGTCGTTCGGCCTGCGGCGTGCCGGCGCCGACGCGCTCATCGCGGTCGCCGCGACGGCGAGCGGCATCGCCACGCTCGAGCAACTGCTCACCGCCGACTCCCTCGCCGGCGAACCGCTGCGCGATCCGACGCGCTGGGACGTCGTCAACCGACTCCTCGTGCTCGGCGCCCCATCAGCCGATCGCGCGCTCGTCGCGCAATCGGCGCGCGATACCACCCCCGACGGACGGCGCCGCGCCTTCATTGCGGGTGCCGCGCGCCCAGACTCCGCCACCAAGCGCGCCTACTTCACCCGCTACTTCGCCGATCTGGCCCTCAACGAGGACTGGGCCTCCGGTTCGCTCGGCGCGTTCAACGCGCCAGAACATGCCGCCCGTACACTGCCCTTTCTGCGTCCGGCACTCGACTCGCTCCGCTACATCCAGGCCAACCGCCGCATCTTCTTCCTCGGCAGCTGGCTCGGCGCTTTCGTGGGCGGTCAACAGTCCAGCGCCGCACTCGACATCGTCAACCGGTTTCTCGCCGACAACCCGCAGTTGCCGCGCGACCTGACGCTCAAGGTGCTGCAGGTCGCCGACGATCTCGATCGCACCGTGCGCATCCGCGCCCGGTACGCGACAGGTGCCTTGGCCCCCTGAGCGCACCCGGCTGGACTGGGCTATCTTGCAGCATGTCGATGGCCTTCCTCCGCGATGATCCTCCCGATCTTCGCCCGCAGCTGAACCACCGTCTACCTCCGCGCGACGACCCGTCGTACGACGCGTCTGCGGCGCGCGCCCTGCTTGAAGGCGCTCGCGTGAGCGAGGTGATGGTTGCGGAGGATGAAACCGGCTATCGCTGGGGCGAAACGAAGCTCCGCCCGCACGTCGAGCGCATTCTCGCGGAGGCGCGCGCCGAGAAGGACGATCGGCTGGAGCAGGTGGCCGAGCGGTTTCTTCGTCAGCCCACGACCACGTAGCGCGCTGGACCTGTGCCGCGCGAAGCGTTCGCGCGGCACGTCGCGATCCCGCTACGCGCCCGCGGTGGCGGTCAGTCCCGCCTCGGCCAGCAACGCCTCCACACGCGCGATCCCCGCCGCGTCCAGCGGCAGCAGCGGTCCGCGCGGCATGCCGCCGTGGAGCCCCACGCGATCCATCGCCACCTTGACCGCCGGCACGCCCATCACGCCCACGATCTCCTTGGCCATCGGAAAGAGCACCGCCTGCGTGCGCGCGGCGCTCGACGTATCGCCAGCCTTCATGGCGTCGTACGTCGCCTTCGCGAGCGCTCCCGCAAACAGCGAGACGGCCAGGATGCCGCCGCGTGCGCCGGCGGCCATTCCTTCCGCCAGCGCCTGACCGCTCCCCGTCATCACGGCGAACGTCGGCGACTGGTGCACCAGGTACTGCTTGAGCAGTTCGAGATCGCCGCTCGAGTCCTTCATGCCGATCACGTTCGGGTGCTGCGCCATCTCGCCCATGAGCGCCGGCGGAAACACGAAGTGCGTGTACTTCGGAATGTTGTAGACCAGGATCGGCAGCGGCGCTGCATCCGCCACCCTCGTGAAGTGCGCCCGCAGCACGTCCGCCGTCATGTTCGGCGTGTAGTAGTGCGGCGACACGACCAGCGCCGCGTCGGCACCGAGCCGCGCAGCATCGCTGTTGCGCGTGAGCGCCTGCCGCGTGCTCTCGGCCCCCGTCGCCACGATCAGCCACTTGTCCGCGGGCACCTCCGCACGCGCCACCTCGATGAGCGCGCACCGTTCATCGTCGAGCACGAGCGGGTTCTCTCCCGTGGATCCGCACAGCACCACGCCGTCGAGACCAACCGCGAGGTGTGCGCGCACGTTCGCGCGAAAGGCATCCAGATCCAGGGCACCATCGGTCGTGAATGTCGTCACGACCGGGGCCATCACTCCCTGCAACACCTTCGGCATCGTCGTCTCGCGTGCGGGTAAGCTCGGCGCCGTCCGGCGTTCAAGCGGAGGGTTCGTCGTCCAGGAATGAGTTCGAGCTGTGCGAGCCGCGGGGCAACTCAAGATCGACAAGGCGTTGCCGCGGCTCATCGAACGTATCAATCATGGCGGAGTCGAAGGCGAACTGGCTGCACAGTCCGCCG
>JANMLN010000031.1:0-14942 GCA_031372565.1 Gemmatimonadota bacterium
CCCCCCCCCCCGACTCCGCGAGCCCCGGAATCCCGTCGCGCCCCTTCGCGCTCCGCACTGCCCGCTCGATCGCCACCGACAACGCACGCGCTGCCAGCGCTTCGACCCCGAGCGGGGTCCCGGTCGGTCCCGTCAACGGGCACAGCGCGAAAATCACGTCGCCGTCGAACGCCGTGCCCACCGGCGTGATGCGCTGGTAGTACGCCGCGCTCGCCGCACGCGCCACCTGCGTCAGCGCCACCTTGTCCATCGCCACGTTGACCATCACCACCGAGATGGTGGTGTTGCGCCCCTGCGCATCGCTGAAGCGGCGCGGACCGCCCGGCAGCGTGAGCCACCGGATCGTGTCGGCAAAGCCACCTTCCGATCGTGCCCCGGCGATGATCTGCCCGGCGGCGTCGCGCACATCGCCGAACGCGTTCACCACCGAGATGGCACCCGCCACCAGCGCACCCGCGCGCTCCACCGCGCACCCGACGCCGCCCTTCATCGCGCGCTCGATGCCGCCCCCTTTCCCGACCGTCGCGCCGGTGCCTGCGCCCACGCTCCCCTCGGCGATCCCCGTCACGACCGCATCGCGACACGCCGCATACGCCATCGCCGGCGTCGGGCGCGCGTCGAACCGTCCGCACGGCGTCAGATCGTAGATGACGGCAGCCGGCACGATCGGCACCACCCCCGGCCCCGCCGGAAAGCCGCGCCCGTCCTCTTCCATCCACTGCATCACGCCGGCCGCCGCATCAAGGCCGTAGGCCGAGCCGCCGGTGAGCAGGATCGCATCGACCCGATCGACCAGGTGCTCGGGATCGAGCACGTGCAGCTCGCGCGTGCCGCTCGCCCGGCCGATCACGTGCGCCGCGCCGCGCCGCGGACCGTCGAGCCCGCGCACCACCGTGAGCCCCGTGCCCCCCGCTTCGTCGGTCGCATGCCCCACGGCGACGCCGAGTCCACCGAAGTCCAGCATCGTCGAATCGGTCACGCCGGCGCTCCCCCGGTCTTCGCCTCGCAGGCACGGCACTGCTCCACGCCACGCAACGCGCAGCGGACGCAGATGAAGGTGCCGCACGTGATGCACATGCGCCCTTCGGATGCGCGATCGTCGCGCCCGCAGGCGCGGCAGGTCATGGTGTCGCCGTCAGCGTAGTGCGTCATGGTCAGCTCTCCTCCAGCGTCATCGGACGCGTGCCGTCAGCCCGTAGGCCTTGATCTTCTTGATGAGCGTGGCGCGCGAGATGTCGAGCTCGCGTGCAGCGTGCGTCCGATTGCCGTCGTGCGCAGCCAGCGTCCGTTCGATGTGCGCACGCTCGACGTCGGCGAGGCTGCGTGCCACGTGATGCTCCACGCCGCGCCCGCTCGCGTCCCGCACTTCGGGCGGCAGCAACGGCACGTCGATCGCGGGGCGTCCACGCCCCATGATCATCGCCCGTTCCAGCACATTGCGCAATTCGCGGATGTTGCCCGGCCACGCATAGCGGAGCACCCGCTCGAGCGCATCGTCGGTGAGCGCGCGCGGCGCGTCAGTCATCGGCGCCGCGAGTTGGTCGATCAGGTGACCGATGAGCTCGACCAGGTCCTCGCGTGCGCGTGCGCGGAGCGGCGGCAGATGCACCGGCATCACGCTCAACCGGTAGTAGAGGTCTTCACGGAAGCGCCCGGCGGTCACTTCGTGCA
The DNA here is from genome assembly GCA_031372565.1 of Gemmatimonadota bacterium. GTDB lineage: Bacteria > Gemmatimonadota > Gemmatimonadetes > Gemmatimonadales > Gemmatimonadaceae > JACPPC01. The sequence continues at coordinate 1,672 of JANMLN010000031.1, forward strand.
CGAGGTCCTTGCTCGTGGCCGCGATCAGCCGCACGTCGGCGACGATCTCCTGCGTCCCCCCGAGCCGGCGGAACCCCTTCCCCTCGAGCACGCGCAACAGCTTGGGTTGCAGGTGCGCATCGAGATCGCCGATGCCATCGAGGAAGAGCGTTCCGCCGCTCGCGACCTCGAGCAGCCCCGCCTTGGCCTCGCGTGCATCGCCACTCGCTCCGCGCTCGTGTCCGAACAGCTCCGAATCGAGCGAGGTCGCCGTCAGCGCCGCACAGTTCACTTCGATGAATGGCCCGGCCGCGCGCGGACTCTGTCGGTGGACCTGCTCCGCGACCGTGCCCTTGCCCGTGCCGCTCTCGCCAATGAGGAGCACTGTCGTCTTCGCACTCGCGGCGAGCAGCGTGATCTGATCCGACAGTTCCCGCATGGCCGGCGACGCGCCGAGTGTCCCCTGCGTGTCACCCGACAGCCGCTCCGACATCACCGCGTTCAACTGGCGGAGCCGCACCTTCTCCACCGCGCGTTCCACCACGACGGCGAGATGCTGGAGGTCCACCGGCTTGGTGAGGAAGTTCTCCGCGCCATTCTGCATGGCCTGCACCGCGAGCGGCACGTCGCCGTAGGCCGTGATCATGATGACGACGGCCCCGAGCTCTCGAATGCGCGCCAGCACGTCGAACCCCGTCATGTCCGGCAGACGCAGGTCGAGCAGCACGATATCCGGCCGGAGCCGCCGCGCCATGTCGATCCCTTCCTGCCCCGAGTGCGCGCGGGCCACGGTGTGCTGCCCCGTCCGCTCGAAGAAGGTGCCGAAGGCCGAGGTGATCGCGACCTCGTCGTCGATGATGAGCAGATTCGCCATTTAGTGACCGGCCCCCGACCGGAGCGCCGCCAGCAGCGCATCGTGTGTGAGCGGACGCGGCAGACTCGCGCGCCCCGTCCCCCGGACCCAGTCGGCGTCGCCACCCGGGGCGGCGTCCGACACGAAGATGACGCGCTCGGCCACGCGCGGCGCCTGCGCGACCAACCGCGCGTAGAAGCGCGACGGCGACATGTCGGGCACGTGCATGTCGAGCAGTACCATGTCCCAGCGACGCTCGCCGGCACGGCGCAAGCCGAGCTCACCCGACGGCGCCACGGCCACGTCGTGTCCGTCGTCCTCCAGATGACGCACCCGGTCGGCGAGCGCCGTGTCGGCGCTCACCACGAGCACCGTCCGTCGCAGGCTCGGCACGTCGGTCACCGCGGCGACCGCCTCGAGGTGCGGTCCGACCAACGGCAGCTCCACGATGAAGGTGGCCCCGGCGCCCACCGCCGACTCGACGCGAATCCTGCCCCCGTGCTCGCGCACGATGCCATCGGTCAGCGAGAGCCCGAGCCCGGTCCCCTGCCCGACGGGTTTGGTGGTGAAGAACGGATTGAAGATCCGGTCGCGCATGTCGTCCGGCACGCCGGGACCATTGTCGCCGATCGAGACGAGGAGCATGGCACCGGCGCGCGCGGTGCGCACCTGCATCCGCTTCGCCCCGCTGTTCTGCGCCATGGCCTGCTCGGCGTTGGTCAGCAGGTTCAGGAAGACCTGCTGCAGCTGCGTCGGATCGGCCCAGGTCGGCGGGAGTCCGTCGTCGAGCTGCACGTCCACCTGCACCTGCGCCGATTGCAGCGCATAGCGGCGCAGCGCCAGGGTGTCGCGCACGACCTGATTGATGTTCGCCGGCGAACGCTCGGGCGGATGCTGGCGCGCGAAGGTGAGCAGGTTGTTGACGATCTTCGCGGCGCGGCGCCCCTCGTTCTGGATCGTGTCGGCCGCCTGATGCTGCTCCTCGGTGAGCTCCATGGCCAGCAAGAGCTGCGAGAACGCCATGACGCCCGCCAACGGGTTGTTCAGCTCGTGTGCCACGCCACTCACCAGCTGCCCGATGGCCGCGAGCTTCTCCTGCTGCAGCACCTGGTGCAGCAGCACCTTCTCGTCCGAGACGTCGCGCACCACGGCCAGTGCGCCGGTGATCTGCTCGCCTTCCGCAATCGGGGCGGAGTTGATCGACCCCGTGCGCATCTCGCCCGTGGTGCTCACGAACCGGAACTCGGCGCGGGAGCGGTGCCCGCGCAGCGTCTCCGCGAACACCACCCACAACTTGTCGCGATCCGGCGAGCCTTCGAGGATCGTCGTGAAGTGGCGGCCGACCAGGTCGGCGCGTCCGCGACCGGTGGCGTGCTCGAGCGCCGCGTTCACCGACGTGAAGGTGCCCTCTTCGTCGAGCGTGAAGATGGCGTCGCTCGCCGACTCGACGAGACGCGTGTAGCGATCCTCCGAGCGGGCGAGCGCGATGGCCCGCGCGCGTTCCTCGGTCACGTCGCGGGCGATGGCGAGAATGCCGATGACGTCGCGCCCCTGCCGGATCGGCGAATTGGTGACCGACAGGAGGCGCTCCTCTCCCGTGGGCCGCTGCAGCCGGCAGTCGTACCGGCGCGCCTCGCCCTGGAGTGCGGCAGCGAGCTGGGCGCGCACCGCGTCGCGATCGTCCGGCACGATGAACTGCGTGATGTTGTGCCCGAGCACGTCCGGAGCGTCGAGCCCCACGGCGCGGCACGAGGCGTCGTTGGCCGACGTGATCCCGCCCTTCGGGTCCAGCGTATAGATGAGGTCGGTGGCCGTCTCGAACAGGTTCCGGTAGCGCGCCTCGGAGAGCAGCACCGCATCACGCGCACGTCGCTCGTCCGTCACGTCGCGCATCGATGCCACGATACCGGTCACCCGGTCGACGTCGCGCAGCGGCGCCGTCGACACGCTGACCAGCCGCTGCTCGCCGTCGGGCCGCTGGATCAGCGCCTCGTATCGTTGCGGCCGTCCGGCGAAGGCCATCTGTTCGTGGTCACGTACGCGTTCCGCCTGTCCCGGCGCGAGGAGGTCGTCCACGGCCGTGCCAAGGAGCGCGCCCTGCCGCGCGAACAGGTCGCTGGCGGATGGATTCGCGAAGGCGATCCGCCGCGACAAGTCGGTGATCACGATCGCGTCGCCGGAGGTCTCGACGACCAACCGGTGGCGCTCCGCCAACCCGTGCAACTCGGTCACGTCGTCGAAGGTCACGACCGCGCCGCCGTTCGGGTGCGGCGAGGCTTCCACCTCGTACACGCGGCCGCGCACGGACGAGCGCACCGTCGCGCGCGCCGTGGTGCGATCGCGCAACGCGCGCATCTCGGGGCTGTCATCGCCGAGCCCCGGTTCCCGCAGCACCGCCTCGGCGAATCGCTGCCCGTCGAGCGATCGGCCCTGCGCCACTCCGGCGAGCACCAGCGCGCGCGCGTTGAACCTGGTGATGCGGCCATCCTCGTCGAGCACGAGCAAGCCGCCCGGGATCGCATCGAAGGCCACGCGCCATTGTTGCGTGGCCGTGGCCAGCTCCTCGAACAACCGCGCGTTGACGATCGCCACCGCGACCTGATCGGCCAACCGCTGGAGCACGCGGGCATCGGCGTCGGAGAAATCCTCGTCGCGATTGCTCACCGAGAGGGTGCCGAGCGTCGCGGCCCCCGTGATGAGCGGCACGTTGATGACCTTGCGCACGTTGCCGACCCGCTGCGTTGCGCGGTGCGAGCGCGGCTCGGTGAGCACGTCATTGGAGATGTTGTACATCTTCGACGCGAGCACCGCACCCGTGAGCGATCCTTCGAGCGGGATGTTCATCCCCACCGTCAGGCTGGCGCTGCCCACCGCGGCCACCACGCGCGCGTACTTCTCCTCGCGCAACGCGATGGCCGCGCCGTCGGCGTGCAGCAACGCCACCGCGTGGCGCAGGATCAGGCGCAGCACCTCGCCCGGGCGCAGCGACTCGCTCACGGCACGCGCCACCTCCGAGAGCGCCTCGGTCTGGCGACGCTCGCGCTCCGACTCCGCGTACAGCCTCGCGTTGAGCAGCGCCCACGCCGCCTGCGCGCCCAGGTTGGCCAGCACCTCCTCGTCGTCGCTGCTGTAGCGCCCCGCCTCCGGCGACCACGCGACCAGCACCCCCACGAGCCGAGTGCCGCTGCGCATCGGGACCGCCAACAGCGAGCCGCCGCGCTCGCGGTCCTGCACCCCCTCATCGGGGATCACCAGCGGATTGTCGGCAAAGGTGCCGACCGCCGCGCGCGCGGGCCGACCCGACCGCGCCACGTCGAGCACGATGCCCGGGTGCATCGGTGCCGCATCGCGCGGGGCTTCGCGCCCGCGCACCAGCCGGAACAGGGTACGAAGCTCGCCGTGCTCCAGATCGGGCTCGGCGATCAGCACGCCGTCGGCACCGACCAGGCGGATCACCTGCCGCGCGATCTCGCGTACCAGCTCCGCCTCGTCCAGCGTGCGGCCCAGCAGCTGAGCCGCGTCCTGCAGCCGCTGCAGGCGACTCGCGCGCTGCGTCGTCGACTCGGCCAGTCGCGCGCGGACGAGCAACGCCGACAGCTGACGGACCGCCAGCCGGAGTCTCGCATCGTCAGCTGCACCGGCGGGCAGCGTCCAGATGACGCCGAGGCTCTCGCCGTCAGTCGCCGTCAGTTCGTGCGACGCCATGCCGTCGATCGGCGGGTCGCCGCGCAGCACCGCGTTGCGAGCTGCCGTTTCCGCATCGGGTGCGACCCCGCTCAGCGCGACCGTGGAGCCGCTGCTCGGGTTGTACGCGACGGCCACCGCCTCGAACCCGGCGCGCCGAACCGCCGCCGCGCTCTCGGCCAGCCGACCCTCGAGGCCCGTCGCGCCCTCAGCCGCAAGCAGGTCGGCATGCAGCGACACGAGCTGCGCCGGAGTGGCCGCGCCGTCAGCTGCGATTGCAGGGGTTGCGCGGGACTTTCGAGGCGCCATGGATCAGAATGTACAATTTCGCGACACCGTATGCTATCACGCCGCTGGTGCCAACAATCACGTCATTGGCGCAAGAAGATACGCCCCACCTGGATCCACTCGGACCTTCATCGGCTCGCGGCGCAGCAGCTCGCCGTCCGCCTGCGCGGGCTGGGGCGGAAAGGTCGCGACCTCGAACTCGTGCCCCCGAAGAAAGAAGAACCCGGGGTCGGGCCGGAAGTCGCCCCGATGCAGCCGCCACATGATGCGCGCAGCATCGACCGGGCTCCTCGGTGTGTACACGCAGAGGTCCAACTGCCCATCGTCGTTCCGGATCCCGGGGCCGAAGGTGAACTGTGCACCCAGCACGTTCGGTTGGTTGGCGACGTACACCGCCGACGCTTGGCGCTCGATCACGGTGCCATCCACGACGGCGCGCAGGTCGAAGAGCCGCGCCCGCAGCACCGCGCGCGTCGCGGCCGGCGCGTACCCCGGCATGCCGAACAGTCGCTTGAGCACCTTGGGAGTATCGGCCACCATTGCCGCATCCACCCCCATGCCGGCGGAGTACGCGTACGCGCGCCCGTTGGCGAGACGGCCGAGATCCATGCGCAGCGTGCGCCCGTGGAGCAACGCGCGCACCGCGTGGTCGAGGTTGAGCGGAATGCCGATGTAGCGCGCGAGCAGATTCCCCGTGCCACCCGGCAGGATGCCGACCGGTATGTCGCGGCCCGTCAGCGCACCGATCACTTCCGTGGCCGTTCCATCACCGCCCAGCGCAAACACGGCCTGGTACGACGACGCGAGTCGCGACGCGATCTCGCCGCCGTGGCCCGGCGCCTCGGTCAACACGGCATCGCACGCGGCACCCGCCTCGCGAAATGCGGCGATCGCGCGCGCGTGCCAGCGGGCGCCACGCCGCGACGCCGGATTCGAGATGAGCAGGACGTTGGTCAGAAGCGCCATACGCCCGTGAAGTCGAAGCCGAGCTGCGGCGGGGTGGCCGCGAAGCCGCGTCCGTTGGTCTGTCCGCACAGTTGCCCCACCGTGCTCGGCTCGACGCTCGCCGACAGCGCGTACGTGCTGTTCACGCGATACTCGACCTTGAGGCCAAGCAGGTCGGTGATCGAGTAGGTCTGGTTCTGCGACGCGGCCAGACCGCACAGCCCGACATTGCCGCTCAGGTAGGTGCGGTCCGTGAGCTGGATGCCGCCGCCCACGCGCGTGTTCGCGAGCAGCTGCTGCGTGACGTCGCGGTTCGGCCCCTGATTGCCGCGGTCGAGGCCGGCCGTCTGGATCGAGACGACATCGAGCAATCCGAGACCGGCCAGCTTGTCCGAGAGCGCGCTCCCCACGGTGGTGATCAGCGCGTTCGCGGCGGTGCCGCCCACGCCGGTCTGCTGGGTCGGGTCGCCGACGCCGAGTGCCGGACCACCGGTCACGAGATAGCTGATCAGGTCCGACTGCGAGAGCTTGGCCTCGTCGGCGCTCTCGAAGTCGAGCGTGGGCGTCTCCAGCCGACCGCCGATCTTGGCGCGGATTTTCCGGTCCTGCTGCACGAGCGTCGAGTTGAACTTGCGCACCGTGTGCACGGCGGCAATGTCGAGCGCCGGATTGACTTGCGCATCTTCGCCGAAGAAGCGGATGCTGCCGCGCTCCACGTCGAAGGTGCGCTGCACGATCTCGCCGACGTTGAGCCGGTACGTCCCGCGTCGCACCAGCAGCGTGCCGTCGAGCGTGAACTCGCCCTGCGCCGAATCGAACCCGACCAGCGAGCGGCGGCGCGTGACGCGCACGGTGCCGTCGAGGTTGATGTTGGCCTCGCTCGATCGCAGCCAGACGTCGGAGCCCATCGTCACGCGCACGTCGCGCAGCGTCAGCGCATTGGCGAAGCCGGTCGTGGCCTGCGGCAACGGCCCGCGCCGCCCCACGGAGAGCGTGCTGTCGGAGGCCCGGTAGAGCGCGGGGTCGTCGAGCGACACGATGCGCTTCTGCGCGAGGTCGCGGATGTAGATCGCGCCGCGATCCACCGTCAGCTGTCCATCGAGTACGGATGCGCTGAGCGGGCCGGTGAGCCGCAAGTCACCGGAGACATCCACATCGGCGACGCCGGGTTGGTCGATCACGTTGAAGCTGCCCGCGCGCAGCCGCAGTCCGAACACCGGATCGGCCCAGTCTCGATAGCTCACCCCGCCACTCAGCGCGAGCGTGCCAAAGCGGCGCCCGCTCTTGAGGCGCGTCTGCACGCTGCGCGCGTCCAGCCGCTGCACGGCCAGCGAATCGCCGAAGAAGCGCAGGTCGGCGCCCAGACCGTCGACCGTCACACGACCGAGTCCCGCGATGCGCGCTGCGCCATCGGTCACGCGCATGCCGCCACTGATGAGCGGATGCGCCCACGTGCCACCCAGCGCGAGATCCACGTCGAGTCGCCCGCTCGCATCCGTCACGGCATCCGTGAACGACTCGGCGAGCGACAGGTCGGCGGCCACCGAGCGGAAGCGGCCCCCGAGCGAATCGTCGAGCAGCCGCTGCGCCCGCGACTCGAGCGCGAGATCGATCGGCAGGTGCACCGTTCCGGAGAGCGCGAGGGCGGTGTCGCGGCGCAGTTGTACGGTCGCATCCAGCGCGCGGTCGGCATAGCGCCCCGTGAGCGTCAGCGCGCCGAGTGCGCCGGGTCCGAACCGGGCCCCCTCCACGGCCGCGTCGAGCGCCATCGCCGGCGCGGCACGCGTTCCGGTGATGCGCGCCGAGAACCGCCCGATGCCGCGCGCGCGTCCATCCGCACCCATCAACGCCGCGAGATCGCCCAACGGAAGCGAGTCCGCATCGAAGCGCAGGTTGGTCCCCGCCTGGCCGTGCGCGAGCTGTCCCGCGAGGCGCATCCATCCGGTGCGTGTCCCCCGCACCTCCAGGGTGTCGAGCGCGAGCAGCTCGGCGCCATCGGTGAACGTGGCCGCGCGCGTCAGCCGCCACCGATTGCTCGCCGACCCGACGACCATCGAATCGATGATCCAGCGCGCCGTGTCCTGCACGGTGGCGAAGCGCCCGTTCAACCGCGCGTCGGTTCCGGGTCGGAAGATGGCGGCCACGGCGACGTCGGCGTGCTCGAGGTCGCGCGCCGTGCCGTCGATCGTCACCTGTTGCGCCGAGATGGCCCCGTAGCGCACCGTGTCGAGCGCCACGTGGAGTTGCACCCCCGACCGGGCCACCAGATCCTGCGCCTCGAGCCGCGCACTCACGGTGCGGACCGTGCTCCCCTGCCAGAGCAGCTGCTTGCCCAGCAACGTCGCGCGCATGCCCAGCGAGTCGCGGTTCCCCACGAGTCGGGCGTCGAGCGAGAGCGAACCACTCAAGGAATCGAGGGCGGCATCGAGTCGCGGCCCATCGGACGGATTCAGATAGCGGCGGAATCCGCCGAGGGAGTCGGCAAACACCACGATATGCAGCGAGTCCCGCTCTGTCGCCACGAGACCCAGGCCACCGCCGGCTGACAGCGTGAACGCCGAGGCATCGACACGCAACGTGTCGACGTGCAGCCGTCCGTCGGCGACGTTCAGCACGGCACGCATGCCGTAGAGCTTGGTCTTGTCGACGAGACCGGTGCCGATCTCGACGGTGGCGGCCCCGGCGAGATTCGCCAGCGAGTCGCCCCGCACGTCCATCACGAACGACCCGAACAGCGACGTGGTGGGCACGGAACGTTCGAGCGTGAGCGCGTTGAGGTCGAGGGCCTCGAACGTTCCGCGTCCCTCGAAGGCGAAGCCCGGTGGATAGGCGTCCACCGTACCGGCAAACGAGATGGCCCCCGCGGGCCCCTTGAGCCCTTCGCTCGACGCCATCTCGAGCGCTTCGGCGGTCCCGCGCGTGGTCAACGGCCCGCTCACGTTGCCGCGGAACGGGATCCTGGGGTAACTGCGCGCGAGCGTCGTGAATGCCAGCTGTTGAAAGCGCAAGTCGAGCTCGTAGCGATTGTCGCTGTCGTCCGGGAGCGTGATCCGTCCACTGCCGGTGGCCACGGTGGTATCGCCGTCCCCGTCGGCGTGCACGAGCGTGGCGCGCGAGAAGCGCATGTCGGTCCAGACCGAGTCGAGCACCATCCGCCCGCGGAACAGCCCCCGCAGGGTGGGGAAATCGGGATTCACGCGCTGCGCCGTGCGCAGGTCGAACTGCCGCACCTCCAGCTCGAAGCCGTGAAACGCCGTGAAGGCGGGATACAGGATGTCCAGCTCGCCGCGCCCCACGAACCGCGACTCGGCCCCCGGCACGCCGGCATCGCGGAAGGTGAGTCGCGCGTCGTCGACCTTCCAGTGATTGACCGGCCCACCCGAGGCCTTGAGCGTTCCCGTGATGTTGCCCTGCCAGTCGTACGGAAACGGCCCGCCGTTGAAGCGGCGCATCAAGTCGAAGTTGGCCGGCGCGAGCACGAGGTTCACGTCGCGCAGGCCGAGCACCGGTTCGCCCGAGGTGAAGGTCATGCCCCCCGTGATGCGCGAGCGGTACGCCCGCGCATCCATGTCGCTGAGCACGAAGTCCATCGCGTTCAGGTTGCCGCGATGATTGTGCACGGCCACGCGCACCCGGCCGCCGCCCTGCTCCGGCACGCTCTTGTCGATCCAGGCGAAATCGGCCATCCCCGCCGAGTCGGACTGGAACACGAGATCCCAGCGCATCGGGATGCCGCCCCCCCACCAGACCTTGCCGCCGCCCCGCGCGACGGTGTGCGGGAGTTGAAAGCGGTCGAACGTCACCCAGACCGAGTCTCCCAGCAGGCGCACCAGGCCGCGCGCATTGCTGATCGTGAAGGGCGGGTCGTTCTCCACGATGTCGAGGCGGCGCACGACGAATTGCAGCCCGGCCGAATCTGGTTGCGCGATGCGCAGTCGTCCGGTCCAGAGCTGCGCACCGGTCCACCGGCGCGTCTTCATGTAGCCTTCCGAGTCGGCGCGGATCTCCACGTCCTTGCTCGCCAGGGCATGACGGATCGCGCTGTCGCGACGCGCGCCCGAGAGCGAGTCGTCGGGATGCCATGGCTGCACGAGCCGCACTTCGCCGTCGCGCAGCGTCATCGAGTCGATGACCACCCAGTCGCCGAAGTCGCGCAACTTGGGCGTCAGGCGCGGCCGCCGCACCGGCGAGGGCGGAAAGATCTTGCGCCAGTTCCAGTCGGCGTCGCCGTGTTCCTTGATGCGGATGAAGGGCCGCGTGAGTTCCACGGTCTTGAACACGATCTTGCGATCGATCAGATCGCGGACGTCATACGTCAGGTGGATCGGACCGGTGCGCACGAACGTCGAGTCGAGCCGGTCGCGCAGGTCGAGCGAGTCCACGGTCACGTCGCCCAGCAGCGTGCCGCCGATCGAACCGACATACAGCGTGCCCTTGACGGCCCCCTTGAGCTGCGCCACCACGATCTCCCGTACCCAGTCACGGCCCACCTGCGTGCTGGTGAGCACGTACCCCGCGAGCCCCGCTGCGCCAAAGAGCGTGCCGAAGGCGAAGGTGGCCGACAGCAACACGAGGCGGCGGAGACGCATCGCGGCCATGCTAGAACGCCTGCCCGATCGAGATCGACGGCACGAGCCGCGACCAGAAGTCACCCGGCGGCAGCGGCCGATAGGTGGACGGACACGGGAGCGAACCGGCCGGCGAGCCGCCGGAGATCGTGTTGCCGGGGCTCACGCAGAAGAGCTGCCCGCCCGCGGAGAGCGGCTGGTCGTAGTACGCCGGACCCGCCTCGCGCTGGTACCAGTTGTACCCCAGGTCGAAGCGGAAGGCGCCGAACGCGGTGAGCACGCGCAGACCGACGCCCGGCGTCCAGCGCAGCGCCGACGCGTCGAAGCCGAGCGAGTTGCCGACGCGGTTCCACACGTTCCCCACGTCGGTGAACGCGGAGAGCTGCATGAGGCGGCCGAACACGGGACTGCGCACGCGATACTCGAGATTGGCGACTACCATCGTGTTGCCGCCGACCGGCACGACGATCTCGCGCGTGCTGCCGGGGGTGGCCACGAAGCTCGAGTCGGTGCCTCTCGGCACCACGGTGTAGCTCAGCGTCCGATAGACCGCAGGCCCCAACTCGTTCGGACGGTATCCGCGCACCGTGGTCGGACCGCCGGCGAACAACCGCTCCTGAATGGGGGTGAACTGCCCCTCGGCGCCAAGGCTGAAGCCACGCGTATCGAAGATGCCGCCCACGCGCAGCCGCGCCGCCAGCACACCGGTTTCACCCACGCGCTGAAAGGCGGAGAAGTCGAGCACCAGCTTGTTGAAGCGGATGTTGGTTTCCGAACCGATCGTTGGCGACGCATGCCGGAAATCGAACCGCGCCGTGACCCCGCGCGTGGCGGTCACCGGCCGGTTGGTCCATTCCCGCACCGCCGACAGGCTGAGCACGGCCACGCGCTGCTCGCGCTGCGCATTCTCCCGGTCGGCCGCCTCGCAGAGTTGGTTGACCACGCAGAAGAAGGCCGGTGACGCCACCGTTCGTCCGAACTCGAGCGAGTACCCGAGCGACAGCGGAACCCCCCACAACTCGAGCGGACTGATCGAGACGTTCAAGCCGATCGGGGTCACGCGCCGATAGGCGTTGTACTCCGAGCGTTGTTCGGAGTAGATCGTGATGACCGGCACCGTCCGCAGGCCGAAGAGCACCGGCTGCCGGAACGAGATGCCCGCGTAGTAGTTGAGCGTGTCGCCGTACTGGTCCGCGTACGCGTCGGGATGGCACAGCGAGTTGGCGCCGCTCCACTTGGCCGGCTCACCCACGCCGATGCGCGAGACGCGCCCCGTGAGCTGCACCCGCCGTGCGCCGCCGAGAAAGTTGTAGTCGGTGAGCGTGCCCTGCGTCCGGAAGCAGTCGATCGTGCCCCAACCGGCGCCCAGCGAGGCGGCGTACCGCTCGGCCTCGGTCACCTTGAGGACGAGCCGCGCTGCGGTGTCCGCGCGCGAGTTGCGCGAGGAGTCCAACTCGACGCGCACCTGGCGGAACGCTTCGGTGGCGTACAGTTGCCGCTGGCCCGTGACGAGATCCTGTTCGACATACAGGTCTCCGGCCGCGACGCCGAAGATGTTGCGCACATCGTCGGCACTCGTGCGCCCGGGTCCTCCCTTGCCGCCCTCGACCTCGACCGCCACGCTGCTGATGTGCGTGCGCGGCCCCGGCACGACGGCCAGCTCCACCGTCGCCGATCGCGTGCCGCGATTGACCTCGTAGTTGCGGAGCACGTCGGCGCGCGGATAGCCGAGGTTGCGCATCCGTCGCAACAGGGTGTCGCGGGCCGCGCTGATGGCGGCCTCGTCGAACACGCCACCACGCCTCAGCGGCAGCGTCTCGGTCAGACGACCGGCACCGGGCACCGCGTCGATGCCACTGATCACCAGCGCGACCACCACGGTGGGCAGCGACTCCTGGATGAGAAAGCGGATCGAGACTTCGCGTCCGTCGCGCTGCACCGCCGTGTCCACGGTCGCCTGCGGAAAGCCGTGCGTCCGGTAGTAGAACTGCAGTCGCAGCACGTCGCCGGCGAACTGGCGCGGATCGAGGCACCGCTCCGTGGCCAGCGCACGCAGCACCGGCACGCGCGCCACCCAGCTCATCGGGGTCGTCACGATGCGACTCGCCAGCTCTTCGTCCGGGATCGAGTTGTTGCCGGCGAAGCGGACCTGTCGCACGCGCTCGCTCGCCGGTTCGCACGCGGCCGCGTCCTGCGCGCGAGCGGGTGCCGAGCCCGCCGCAATCAGCAACGTCCCCATCCACAACGGCATCGCCCCGGCCCATGCACGGGCGCCGCGCCACCATCGGCGCACGTCAGGCTTGCTCGGCATCCCTCGTGGTATGGGTGGTGGGGCCAGGGTGGATGCCTCGCGCGCGTTCTATATGATTGCGGTGGCGTACGAAATTGACGCCCTCGGCGTGCCGGGGTAACTTCGCGCGCCTAAGCTGTTAGTGGCTAGAAAGATAGGTGGTTCCATCGGCGCGCGCCGTGGCCCCGCAGCGCCCCCTCCGACTGAGGCCCGATTCGATGCTCTGGAGCGACTACCAGCGCGAGGCCGAGCGCACGCGGAACCCGGCACTGAGCCCACGTGATCGGGCCCTCGACGCCGCGGCCGGACTCGCAGAGGAAGCGGGGGAAGTCCTCGGACTCATCCGAAAGCATCAGATGCAGAGCAAGCCGCTGGACGCCGACGCGCTGCGGCTCGAGCTCGGCGACGTGCTCTGGTGCCTCAGCGCCGTCGCCTCCGATCATGGGTTGTCGCTCGAGGAGATCGCAGCGAGCAACGTCGAGAAGCTGCGGCGGCGCCACCCGGGAGGGTTCGGAACAGGCTGAGCTCGCCACGTGGCGGGCTGTTCAAACCCGCAGCGCAAAGCGGTTGTCCAACGGGGGTCTGCCACCCTTTCGAGTCCCCATCATGCGCCTCATCCTGCTCGCCCTCGCGGTCGTCCTCGGCTCCTCCGCCTCGTCCGCCC
>JANMLN010000113.1:0-2336 GCA_031372565.1 Gemmatimonadota bacterium
CCTGCCCTATGCCTTGCCCCTGTTTTTAGCCCCCCCCCCCCCAAAACGCTGGTCCTCCCCTCCGCTCTGCACGACTAGGAGCGGCTCCGGGTCCGGCCGTGCACGAACCGCTCGATCAGGTCCACCGTCCGGAGCCGCGCCAGGGACGCGGGGCGCACCCCCACAATCCGCTGCGCGGCCGTGGACAGGTGGGAGCTTGACGCGAACGACAGCACCCGCGCCACGTCGCCCACGTCGAAACCGGGGTTCTTGGCCAGTTCGGCGGCCGCGATCAGGCGCACGAGGTCCATGATCCGCTTCAGGTTGGGCGCGCCGCCGCCGGCAAAGGTGCGCGAGAGGTGCTCACGGGTGACGCCGAGGAGCGCCGCCAGCAGCTCGGTCCGCACCGGCAGGCCGGCGTGCGCCACGATGTGCCGCCAGGCGTCGCGCTGCAGCGGCTGGGAAAGCGCCAGGGCCTCGGGGGGGTCGGCGAGCGCGGCGGCAAAGCGGGCGCCGAAGCCGAGCGGCTCAAGCAAGGGCTCCACCGCGACGTCATCGATGCCCTCGACCAGCACGTCGGCGAAATCGAGCGCGAGGCATCGCTCGACAGCGGGAGCGTCGTTCGCTCGCCCCGGCGTGACGGCGATGAAGGCGATCGACGGAAACTCGCGGGCCAGCTCGGCCACGGGCCACGGATCCTCGGCGGCCACGTCGACGAGCGCGAGGTCCACGAGCGCGCCGCGCGCGGCGGCCGCGAATTCATCGGCGTCGTGCACGACCGTGACGCGGAAGCGCCGACGCGGCAGCGCGTTGCGCACCAGGGCACGCGAGCGATCGCGTTGCGCCCACGCGAGCACGACGGCGGGTGGACGGGGAGGCAACGAGCGGGCGCTCACCGCTTACCCCGGCGCGGGTGCAGGCAACACCACGGCCGCAGCCCGTCGCAGCACCTCGCGCGCGTTCTCATAGGCGACGAGTTGCTCCGCTTCACCGAACGTGACCCACCGGCACGCGGTGATCCCCTCCTCGCGCTGGGGACAGGTGGCGAGGTCGGCGGTCTCCATGAGGAAGAAGTGGCAGGTCTTGTGCACGAACGCACCGCGGAAGCGGAAATGCCAATCGATGGTGGCCAGTTCGCCCCGCAGGGTGACACCACCGAGGCCAGTCTCTTCGGTGACCTCACGGACGGCGGCGTCGCCCGCCCCTTCGCCGGGCTCGAGATGTCCCTTGGGGAAGCCCCAGTTGCGATACGAGTCGCGAATGAGCAGCACGCGCGGCACGTCGGGGTCGTGGCGCACGACGATGCCGCCCGCCGAGACCTCTTCACGGACCTCGCGGTTGGTCATGCGGCGTGCGACTCCTCGCCGGCGAGGTGCGCGCGCCCTTCAATGAACTGGCGCACGACCGGATCGTCGCTGGCCTTTATCTCGGCCACGGTGCCCACCTGCCGAATCTTCCCCTCGTAGAGCATGGCGATGCGGGTGCCCACCGTGTAGGCCGAGCGCATGTCGTGGGTGATGACGACGCCGGTGACGCCCAGCTTCTCGCGCATGCGGATCATGAGCTCGTCGATGACCGCGCTCGTGACCGGGTCGAGACCAGTGGTGGGCTCGTCGTACAGCAGGTACTTGGGGCGAAGCGCGACGGCGCGCGCAATGCCGACGCGCTTGCGCATGCCGCCCGAGAGCTCGGCTGGGAGCTGGTGCGCCGCATCCGGGAGGTCGACGAGGGTGAGGACGTCGTGCACGCGCTCCTCGATCTCGGCGGCGGTGAGCTTGCCCTGCTTGCGGAGGCCCATGGCGACGTTCTCGCCGATGGTGAGGGAGTCGAAGAGGGCCGCGAACTGGAAGACGTAGCCGATGCGCTCGCGGAGCTTGTGCAGCTCCTTGCGACGCAGATTCGGAACCTCGAGGTCATCCACGATGACGGACCCCTGGTCCGGCTCGAGGAGGCCGACCATGTGCTTGATGGCGACGCTCTTGCCCGTGCCGGAGTAGCCGATGAGCACCATCGTCTCTCCCTCGACGACGTCGAGAGAGAAGCCCTGCAGGACCTTCTTGGGGCCGAAGGCCTTGTAGACGTTGCGGAGTTGAATCACGGGGCGCTCGAGCGGGTGGGATGTGGCGGGTGCGGGCCGCCATCATGTTTGTAATATGACGCGCGGGGGGCGGTGCGGGGCGGTGCGCTCGGTCACGCTCCTGCTTTGGAGGGGGAGGGAGACGGAGGAGAGGTGCGGGGGGGGAGGGAGACTGCGGAGAGGTGCGGGGGGGGGGGGAAACCACCCCCCGGGGGGGCACCGGCGGTGGGGGCGCCCCGGGGGGGGAAAGTCCGCGTGTGGCGAACCCGACACCGCATGG
>JANMLN010000126.1:0-2645 GCA_031372565.1 Gemmatimonadota bacterium
CGGTTCAAGCTGCACACCAGCGTACTCGAAGGCATCAACAACAAGATCAAGGTCATCAAGCGGATGGCGTACGGCTTCCGCGACGACGCCTACTTCTTCCTCAAGATCCGTGCGGCGTTTCCCGGTATTCCGTGAAGAACCCATAAAAAGCAGTTGTGGGGCGGCCGCAGGACGTCCCATAGAATAGCGCGGGCGCCCCACAACTGCATCCTTACCCGCGGCTGTCGGCAGTAAGCGTCGTTATGTGGTGACGCGCCGACACTTGGGGACCGGTCAGAGGTCGCGGCCGAATGTGATCCAGAACCCGTTGCAATCGCGGAGGATGAACTCGCGCATTCCGTAGTAGGTGTCGCGAAGCGGCTCGAGGATTGGGACGAGGGCGCGGATACGCTCGTAGTGCTGTTCGAGGTCATCCGTGTAGACATACAGGTCAACCTCCCGCCGAGATGCGGGGCTGCTCCTGCCGCCTTCATTGAACATGACGCGGCTGTCTCCGAAGGTCAGGATGCCGAAGCTCAGCCCGCCGGTGCCGTTGGCGAACGTCTCGAGCACGCGGAAGCCCAGGCGCTCGTACCACTCCACCGTGGCCCGCACGTCGGGCACATGGATCATGGGCGATACATGATGCGGCACGGCGCCTCCCGATTCGCCTCAGGGCGAGTGCGTGGTTGAGCGGGACAACACACCATCCGGACTCGCAACTGCTCCAACACTGCCTCTGCTGCATCCGGACCTGCGGCTGGGCGGCAGCACGCGTTGGCGCACCCTACTTCTTCTTGGCGCCTGGCGCGGCGACCCACCCTTTGCTCTTCCACACGGCCCACACAGACATCGAATGTCCGCGGCCGAGCGCGAACTGCGCGGCAAGCCACTCGATCAGGGTGGTCGCAGACATGCCGGGGGAGTACACGCCGGCCTTGGTAGCGGCGACCTTGAGCTGCTCGGGCGTCATGCCGGTCTTGTCGCGGACGGCGTCGAGGTAGGCTTGAAAAGTCATTCGTGAGAGCGAAAATGGCGATCCACATAACGAACAAGGTTCAGCTGCAAGGCCATGCGTTGGAGTTTGGGGCGCGCAGCGCCCCGCGTCCAGCCCTCGTGGCCTTCTCAGCTGCAACCGGCGTTAGACATCCGCGCGCCGAGGCCAGCGGCGCGGCGACTGACGAAGGTCCAGCACGGCAAGGATCACGATCTCCGTTGGACGCAGCACGTAGAAGACACCATACTGGAACCGCTTCAGCAGGGCGCGCCGGATGCGCGGGGCGATCACAGGTCCCATCTCCGGATACTCGCGGAGGGTGGCGAACACGACGTCCACGGCACGCAGAAAATCGTGGCCGAGTCCCAGGCGCTGTTGTTCGTAATACGCGAAAGCCGCGTCCATTTCGAACGCGGCTTGCGGGCGAACGACGAGCACTCGTTCGGACGTGGTCACGGACGCGGGCGCATGGTCCGCTCAACGATGGCTTGGCGCACAACCTCCCACGGTTGGCCGGCTTCGGGGTGCGCGTCGGCGTCGGCCTCGCGCGCGGCCAGATCTTCCAGCTGCGTTTGCGTCAGCGGGAAGGCGTCGGCAGGACTGTCGGCCGCGATGGAATCCCACAGGTCCTCGACCAACTGCAGGCGTTGGTCGACGGGCAACTGCTTCAGCGCGTTGAGGTCGATCGCGGGTTCGGCCATATTCGAATCTTGAGGCAAGCGGCGACAGCTCGCAAGTCGGCTGCCGGTGGATGTCTAACGAACAAGGTTCAGCTGCGGAGCCATATCAACAAAATGGTGGGCCGCGAAGCGGCCCGCCATCTACCCCAACGGCTCCGTCTGCTGCAACCGGCGTTAGGACGACGCGGGCCGAGTGCAGATCTCGGAGCCTCCGAGACCGTCGGCGAACGCCGTGAGGTCTGCTGCCTCGTTTGCGACGAACTCGATGAACTCGTCGTGCGAAACGAATGCGCTGGCATAGCCGACGGTTGGCAGAATGTGCGCATCCCATCCGTTGAGCGTCGCGAGCTGAATGAACGACACCAGGTCATCCGCCTCGTAGTCGAGAAACAGATGGGCGGGCGCCTCGTGCAGCTGACGAGTGTCGCCGTACGACTGACGGAGGCGATAGTACAGATGCAGGTTCTCGCTGCTGCGCCAGATGCCGGTCTCGGTGACCCAAAGGAGGCACGCCTCGCGCGGGCGTAACGCTTGCTCGACCATCCGGGCGAAGATCACGGTGGTGGCAATTGGGCCGCGCACCCAGCGCGCTGCATCGCGAGGTCGGGTCGGTCGGCGGCCATCATGCGTTGGATACGCGTCCCCACACCACGCACGCGCTTCGTCTTCCGTGAGAAAGTGCATCGCTCGTGGTGTTCGTCCTAACGAAACTGGGTTCTGCTGCGCTGCGGCCACACAAAACGCGACCCTGATCGACAATGGTCGGCCGCAGCGTCAGCAGCAACCCGGGTTAGGCCTCGCGCACCGCCACTTCATCACACCATTACTTGATCGGTGCGACTGGAGCGCCGAGTGCAATCGGCGCTCCTGCATTGACCCATTTCGGAATCGCGTCCGCGCCATACACGCGGTGCAACACGCGCGGCGGTGAGAACGCGATTCGCTCGCTGGGTGTAACCGTCCGTTCGAGGACGATCACTTGAGGCATG
>JANMLN010000168.1:0-5711 GCA_031372565.1 Gemmatimonadota bacterium
GGAGGGTGGCACCCTTGCCATCATCGACCTCGATCGGGACGGCGTTCGCCATCACGGCGGCGATGAAATTGGGGTTCGACCGCGAGCGGGGTTCTGGCGCCTGTCGGGATAGGAGTTTCAATCGGGGTGGGTCGACTATCCGTCGAGTAGCGGGCGCTATCGCCGACCGCGCGCGCACCGTCTGGCGGGCCGCAGCGTGCCCGCCGACTCGTTCGCGCGCCTCGAGGACCGTGGAAAAGGTGGTCACCGCGGGGGGGGCGGTGCCGGCGGAGACCCACCCGTCTCGCCGGAGGGACGGCCGCCCACGCCGACTGTCCCCGCGTCCTGGCGGAGCGTCGGGGCCGTCTTCAGGTGACCGGCGGAGCGTCGGCGGACGGGCGTGGGGCGCGTGCCGGGCCCCGGCTCGCGAGGGGTGGCGCTCCACTCACCGCTCCATTCGACCGTTCACCGAATGATCCGCCCCGACGCGGCACCCTGCGCGCAGTCGTGCCGTACGATGCCGAATGCCGATCCGGATCCTCGCGCATGCGACGCGGCGGGCAGTCGTTGGCGCGTTCCCCGTGTGGGGAGCGCTCCTGTGCGGTGGCGCGCTGCCAGCCCAGCAACCCGCGCCCGACTCCGCGCGCGCGTCCGTGTCGCCCCCCGCTGCCCCGAACGCCCTGCTCCGCGGCCTGGTCCGTACGCGGGAGGGAGTGCCCGTCCCGGGGGCGAACGTCTTCCTCCTCGAGACGCTCGAAGGCACCCTCTCTGACTCGGCTGGACGGTTCGCACTCGCGACGACGGCGGTGCGGCCGTACACCGTGCTCGTGCGCCGCGTCGGCTTCACGCCGCTGCAGCGGGCGCTCGTCGACACCGACAGCACGCCGCTCGTCCTCGTGCTGGAGCGCGGGGTCGCGACGCTCACCACCGTCACCGTGCAGGCCGGTGCCTACACGGCGGACGACGGGCGCGGCGCGACGCTGACGCCGCTCCAGGTCGTGACCACGCCGGGGGCCGCCGCCGACATCACGCGCGCCATCCAGACACTCCCCGGTGTGCAGCAGGCCGACGAGGGGAATGCGCTGTTCGTGCGCGGCGGCGACTACACCGAGACGCGGATCTTCCTCAATGACGCGCCGCTGCTCAATCCGCAGCAGTTGCAGACGCCAACCGGCACCTTCACCGGCACGGTGGACCCGTTCCAGCTCGACGGGATCTTCTTCTCCTCGGGCGGCTTCGGGGCGCGTTACGGCAATGCGCTCTCCGCCGTGGCGGGGCTGCGCACGCGCGGCACCACCCCCGCGCCGGCTGCGACCATCTCCGTCGGACTCGCGGCCCTCAGTGCGGACGCCGCCATCCCCCTCACCAACGCGCTCACGGTCCGCGCCGCCGTCAATCACTTCGACTTGCGCCCGCTCTTCACGGTCAATGGCGCCACGCGCAGCTTCGTGCCGCCGCCGCGTGGACGCGACCTGAGCCTCGGTTCGACCTGGCGCTACCGTCCCGAAGGCGAGCTCAAGCTCTTCGCCATCGACCAGACCAGCCTCGTCGGCGTGGACGTTGCCGACCCGGCCAGCACCAACACCTTCCGCAGCGACGACCGCACGCAGCTGGCGGTGCTCACCTGGCAGGAGGTGTTCGGGCGCTGGGCGCCAAGCGTGAGCGCGTCTCACACGGTCCAACACACCGCGCAGCAGTTCGGGGACTTCACGCTGGGCGGGCGTACCACGCAGTCGTTGCTGTTCGCGCAGCTCGCGTTCAGCGCGACCAGCACCCTCGTGTGGCGGGTTGGTGGTGACGTCGAGGGCCAGCGCGCCGCCCTCGACGGTTCGCTTCCTCGCGCGGTGGACTCCAGCACCGGCGCTCCGGTGCGGCTCTTCGCTTACGACCGTGCCGCGACCCGCATCGGCCCGTTCGCCGAGCTCGATTGGCGCGCGACCAACACGACGCGGCTGATCGCCGGACTGCGCGCGGACCGTTCGCGGCTGACCGATGCGTGGACCACCGACCCTCGGCTCTCCGTCGCATGGAAGCCGAACGCGCTGGCCTTCACGGCGGCGTGGGGCGTCTACCATCAGCTGGCAAGCCCGCTGCAGTACGACGACGCCATCGGCGACCCGTCGCTGCCGTCCATGCGCGCGGAGCAGTTCGTGCTGGGCATGCAACTGGGCGAGGGGGACCTGCAGTTCCGACTGGAGGCGTACGACAAGCGCTACCGCGACCTCGTGCAGCTGCGGCGCGACAACAGCGCGCGCGGCGGTGGCGTGGGGAGTGCACGCGGGGTGGACCTCTTCTTCAAGGGGGAGCTCCCGGGCGCCATCACGGCACGCACGACGGTCAGCCTGCTCAGCGCCCGGCGCACGGATCCGAACACCGGTGCCCTCGTGCGCGCCCCGTTCGACATCACCGCGAGTACCACCACGATCGTGGAGAAGCTGTTCGGTGGCGTGCGGGCCGCGATCGCCTGGCGCCACGCGACGGGGCGCGCCTACACCAACGTGGTCGGCGCCGACTACGACGCCGTGGAGGACCGCTACCTCCCGCGCTACGGCACGCCGTACGGCGAGCGCCTGCCGGCCTTCCAGCGCCTCGACGTCTCCGCGAGCTGGTACCGCGCACTGACGCCGCATTGGCGCAGCGTGTTCTTCGTCTCCGTGAACAACCTCCTCGACCGGTCGAACGTGCAGACGATGACTTGGTCGCGCGACTACGCGGAGCGCATCCCCGTGCGCTCGATCTTCAACCGCAGCGTCTATTTCGGGGGGACGCTGATCCGGCAGTAGGAGAGTCTGTGGTCACGCTCAAGCCATTCGTACGAGCTGTTGTTCTGGTCGCCGCGACGGTCTCGGCGAGTCCCACCGCGCGCGCCTATGCGCAGTCCTCGCAGACAGCACCCGCGCCGGGCGCACGCGCCGCCAGCGCGCCGCGCTTGACAGGGGCCGCCAGGTGGGCCGACTCGGTGCGGCGCCTGATCGAACCGGCGCAGTGGCGCGGCGACGAACGGGGGCTGCGCGAGGCGCTCGCGCTCGCCGATCGCGCGCTCGCCGTGATGCCGACCGACCCGGCGTTGCTGCACTACAAGGGCTATGCGCTCTACCGGCTCGGCTCGCTCCTCATGGGAACGCGCATGTCGGACGCCAAGGAGACGCTCGAGGAGGCCGACCGGGTGCTCGAAGCCTCCGGTTCGACCCTGCCATGGCCGGAGACCTTTGCGCTGCGCTCGGCGGTGCTTGGCCAGTTGATCCCCGCGAGCGGCGGCGGGGCGATACTCTCGATGCGACTGGGCATGAAGTCGGGATCGCTCATGGACAAGGCCGTGGAGCTCGGACCGGAGAACCCGCGCGTGTGGGCGCTCAAGTCGAGCGGGGAGCTGTTCGCGCCGGCGATGACGGGGGGCGGCGAGAAGAACGCGACCGCGTCCGCGAAGCAGGCGGTGGCGTCGCTGACGAACGACCGGCCCGACGGTGTGCGTCCGGCGTGGGGCGCGGTGGATGCCTATCTTTGGCTCGGGCAGGCGCACGCGAAGGGCGGTCGCATGGACGACGCACGCGCCGCGTACCGGCAGGTTCTCACACTCGCCCCTGATCACGCATGGGTGAAGTACCAGCTCCTGCCGGCGCTCGACCGGACCAGGTGATGCCGCTCCGCGGACGCGCCCTCGCGCTGTACTTCGTGGCGTGGACCCCGTACGCGGTGGTCACCATGCTCGCGCTGCTGGTGCAGCGACGGGACATCCCACCTGCCGCAGCGGTGTTCTCCGGCATCGCGGCAGCCACGATCGCGTCGCTCATGGGACTCGTGCTGCGCGCGATGGTGCTTCGCGCCTTCGCGCGCGAGTGGTCGCTCCCGCTGCGGGTCAGCGCCTTCACCCTTGGTGCGATGGTCTTTGGCGGCGGGCTGGTGCTCACCAGCCTCGCAGGGATGCAGGCGCCGGGGGCGGCGCGCGCGCGCGAACTCTATCTCGCCACGGCGGTGGTCTGGGACTTCCTGAGCAACTGCACGATCGGTGCGCTGGTCATCACCTTCTTTGCCTATGCGGAGACGATGCGGCGCCTCCGCGAACAGCGGGTCCTCGCCGAGCGTGCCGAGTCGTTGCGGGTGCGCGCCGAGCTCGAGGCGCTGCGCGCCCAGCTCGACCCGCACTTTCTCTTCAACACGCTCCACACGATCACGGCGCTCGTGCAGCGCGACGCCGAGGGCGCGCAGGCGGCGCTCGAGCGCTTCGCCACGCTCATGCGCTACGTGCTCGATGCCGAGCGTGCGCGTGGCGACGACGTCCCGCTCGACGAGGAGCTGCGCTTCGTGCGGAGTTACATCGCGCTCGAGCAGCTGCGCCTCGGCGACCGGCTCACCGTGATCGAGGACATTGACGAGGAGGCGCTGGAGTGCGCGTTGCCCAGGCTCACGCTGCAGCCGCTGGTGGAGAATGCGATCCGGCATGGCATCGCACCGCGTGCGCAGGGAGCGACGTTGCGGCTCGCCGCGCGGGTGGAGGGCAGGACGCTCCATCTCGAGGTCGCCGATGATGGCGTTGGCGGCGATGCCCGGTCGGCCGAACAGGGCGGCGTGGGCTTCGGCGTGGTTCGGCAGCGGCTTACCGTGCGCCATGGCTCGGCGGCGCAGGTGACGGTGACGGCCGCGGTCGGTGAAGGATGGTGCGTCGAGATAGCGATGCCGGCGGTGGTGATGCGCTCCCGCACCCTCGCCCCGCGATGAGTCGTGCCCCCGCCAGCGCAGGCGCGCCGCGCCGCGCGGTGATCGTGGAGGACGAGCCGATCGCGCGTGAGGCGCTTCAGGCGATGCTCGCCGATGTGCCTTGGCTGCGGGTGGTCGGCACGGCCGCGAGTGGCCCGCTGGCCGTGGAGTTGATCGAGCGAGCGGCCCCCGATCTCGTCTTCCTCGACATCGAGCTGCCGGGGCATTCCGGACTCGACGTCGTGCGCCAACTGGCCGCGCCGCCGCTCGTGATCTTCACCACGGCTTACGACGAGCACGCGGTGGCCGCGTTCGAGCTCGCCGCGCTCGACTACTTGCTCAAGCCGTTCGGCCGCGAGCGGCTGGCGACGGCGCTGGAACGGGCGCGCCGCACGCTCGAGGAGGGGGTGCCCGCCCTGACGCAGGATCGTGTCGCGGAGGCGCTCGACGTGTCGCGCGCGCGTCCCGGCGAGCGAGGCGCCGAGCGTGACGCACCGCTCACGCGGTTCTTCGTGCGGGACCGGGGCAAGCTGGTGCTGCTCTGGACGCACGAGGTCGAGCGGCTGGAGGCCGATGACGACTACGTGCGCGTGGTCGCGAAGGGGCGCGCCCACCTCGTGTACCTCACGCTCAATGACTTCGAGCGGCGGCTGGACCCGCAGAAGTTCGTGCGGATCCACCGGACGCATCTCGTGAACCTCGACTACGTGAGCCACCTCCATCCGATAGATGGCGGGCGGATCGAGGTGCTGATGCGGGACGGCACGCGCCTGACGGCGAGCCGGACGCGGTCGCGGGAGTTGCGCGGGCTGACGCTGTAGGTCGGGGCGCGACAGACAGGTCCTCTGGGGTCGGTCACCGTGCTCGTGATCGGACGCTACCACCGGGCGTCTCATCGTAACACACGCGCACTACCCCGCCAACTCGCGTGGCGCTTCCTTCGCCCCGAACACACTCAACGTCAGCCCCACCACCACCACCGTGACCGCGCCGATCACGTTGTGCCACAGGAAGCTCACACTCGGCACCAACCAGCT
>JANMLN010000184.1:0-5979 GCA_031372565.1 Gemmatimonadota bacterium
CCGATGCCGTCGTCGCCGCACAGGGACTGGCGCAGGTCTCCGACGACTCCGCGTTGATCGCCTGGATCGATGAGGTGTTTGCTGATCTGCCCGCCGAAGCGGCCCGCTTCACGGGGGGCGAGCGCAAGCTCCAAGGGGTACTCATCGGCGCCGTCATGAAGAAGTCCAAGGGCAGCGCCGATCCCAAGAAGCTCGCTCAGTTGCTCGGCGCGCGCGTCAACGGGTAGAGCGGACCGTCGATGCGCGACGCGAAGTCGAGCGGCGTTTGGCCCAGTCCGAACGTCCGCTCGGCTTCTTCGTGCACGAGCGTCTCGCCCCCGTCCCGGAAGGCGGCTCGTCGGAGTCGCTTCGCTTCGCCCAACGAGAACTCGCCCGAGGGATCGAATCGGCACGGCTCGGAGTCGTGTCGCCGTGCCAGCAGATCCATGACGTAGTTGAACGATCGCACGAGGTGCGTATCCACTTCGGGTGCGCGCAACGCCCACCGACTGTTGTCGGCCACCGCGCGCATCACCGCCTGCCACGAGTCCATGTCGGTGACGGTGACCATACCCCGAAAGAAGCGGCGATTGGTGCCCGTGCTGAACAGGGTGGGGGAGAGAATCCGGTCGAGCAAGGCGTCCGCGGGGCTGTGATCGCGGAGAATCAGTTCGCGCGCGCGCTTGGCACCGCCGTCGCCGAGTTCCGACTCGAACCGGCTTTCCCAGTACGAGTGACCGAGTGCCACCGTGCTCGACGTGATGGCGAGACGAAACGGCACATAGTGGTTGTGGGCGACGACGTCCGCCGCGAGGTGAGCGAGATATCCCAGGCCGAAGGCAGACAGGCGCTCGTCGTCGGCGCGGTCGTGGATCTCGAAGCCGACCCGCCACGAGTGGCAATGCCGCCCTTCGGGCACGTACTTCTTGGCGACCGACGTGTCGGCCGCGATCGACCCGTACAGAAAGTCGGCCGGAAAGCGGGCCAACAGGCCGGCCGTGGCCGCCGGGAGCAGCTCCAGCGATCGCAACACCGCCTCCCCGAGGACGATGTGCGTCCCAGGGGTCCAGGCGAAGGCGTCCGAAGGGGTTAGCGCCAGGGCCAACAGCGCCAACCCCACCAAGATCCAAGGCGACCTCATGTGGACACGCTACCCCCGGGGGCTCTCAATCGTCAACCGAGTCCTGAGCCGTGCATCGTCCTATTTTTGGGGAAGCCCGGCACTCCTCACCCCGCACCGCCGTTCGCATCCCCATGCCCCAACTCCAGTTTCTCGTCGAGGGAGGCCATCGGCTGTCCGGTGCCATCCGTCCCTCGGGCAACAAGAACGCCGCCCTGCCCATCGTCGCGGCAGCCCTGCTGACCGAGCATCCGGTCACGCTCACCAATGTGCCGCGCATTCGCGACCTCGAAACCTTGGTCGAGTTGGTGCGCACCACGGGCGCCGAGGCCGAGTGGGTGGAGCGCAACACGCTGCGCATTCACGCCAAGACCGTGAGCGCGGCCAATCTGGACCCGATCCTGTGTGCGAAGATTCGCGCGTCCATCCTGCTCGCGGCGCCCCTCCTGGCGCGTTGCGGGGAGGTCAAGCTGCCGCCACCGGGCGGTGACGTCATCGGGCGTCGCCGCGTCGACACGCACTTCCTCGCGCTCGAACAGTTGGGGGCGACGCACGAGCTGACCCATCGCTTCGAGCTCTCGGCGAAGCAGCTGCGTGGCGCCGACGTCTTTCTCGACGAGCCGAGCGTCACCGCCACGGAGAATGCGATCACGGCGGCGGTGGCGGCCAAGGGCACCACCATCCTGCGCAATGCGGCGAGCGAGCCCCACGTGCAGGACCTGTGCCACTTTCTCGTGATGCTCGGCGGCAGGATCGACGGCATCGGCACGAACACGCTCACCATCGAGGGCGGTCACCCGCTCGGTGGTGGGACGCATGCCATCGGGCCCGACCACATCGAGGTCGGATCGTTCATCGGTCTCGCTGCGGTCACGCGCAGTTCGCTCCGCATCGAGAAGGCCGGGGTCGAGCACCTGCGCTCGGTGCGCATGGGGTTCGAACGGTTGGGCGTCGAATGCGAGGTCGACGGCGACGACCTGCTCGTCCCCGGTGGACAGTCGATGCGCATCGTCGATGACCTGGGTGGGCACGTGCCCAAGCTGGAGGATCAGCCGTGGCCCGCGTTTCCGGCCGACGTCATGTCGATTGCCATCGTGGTCGCCACGCAGTGCGAGGGGGTCATCCTCATGCACGAGAAGATGTTCGAGTCGCGCATGTTCTTCGTCGACAAGCTCGTGGCGATGGGCGCCAAGATCGTGCTGTGCGATCCGCACCGCGCCATCATCGCGGGTCCGAGCCGGCTCCGCGGCGCCACGGTCGAGAGCCCCGACATTCGCGCCGGCATGGCGATGGTGCTGGCGGCGCTCTGCGCGAAGGGCACCAGCGTGATCAACAACATCGGCCAGATCGAGCGTGGTTACGAGCGCATCGACGAGCGGCTCCGGGCGCTTGGGGCCCGGATCGAGCGCGTGGAGACGCCCTAGCGTCCGTCCGGAAGCACGCGGAGGTCTGGCAGAGGGTCGGCGCGGCCGCTCCGCTCGCGGGTCGTGAGCATGCGCATCCGACGGGTCGGAGTGGAGAGGGAGAACGCGGTCCATGTTGCCGTCGGTACGGTCAGGCGGCGACCCCGTGGAGGCTGGGGCGTGGTGAATTGCCTTGACGTCTGGGGCCCGCGCGCTACTTTAACAGTGCTGGGCGCCCCACAAGGCGTCGCGGGCAGAATGTGGGGATTTCCCCGCATTTTTTTTTCGATTGAGGCGAGCTGACCACAGATGCGGGCTGACGTAGAAGTTGTTGTCACGCAAACACTTGCGACGATTGAACTCGACCTGGTCGAATTCAAGCGCCGCGGGTCGTCGGCGCGCCCCATCTTCGAGATTCGCGTCGATCGTCGCGACGGGGCCAAGGTCACGGTGGACGACTGTGCGAAGGCAAGTCGCGCGATCGAGGCCGTGCTGGACGCCGGGCTGCTGGTCGACAAGCGGTACGTGCTCGAAGTGTCGTCCCCGGGAATGGACCGCCCCCTCACGAAGCTCGCCGACTGGCGTCGCTTCACCGGGCGACTGGCCTCGGTCAAGAGCGAGGCCGTCGGCGGTCGCGCTGAACTCACCATCGTCGGGGTCGAAGGGGACCCGGGCGCCGAAGTGATCGTGCTGCAAGATGCCAAGGGGCAGCATCACGTGCCCCTCGATCGGATCGCCGAGGCGCGCCTTGCATTCCACTGGACCGCTTAAGAGAGAACCCGATGTCCGGCTCGACTGAAATCCTGACGGCGATCCGCGAGCTCGCCAACAGCAAGCAGCTCGATCGTACCGAGTTGCATGGACTCTTGCAGGACGGCATCCATGCCGCCCTCGCCAAGAAGCATGGGCCCACGGTCCAGGCCGAAGTGACCATCGACGAAGTCAAGGGCGCGATTCGCATTGCGCTGCTCAAGACGGTCGTCGAGGACGTCACCGATCCCGCCCGCGAGGTCACCGTCGAGGAGGCGCGCTACGAGGACGAGGCCTTCGAAGTCGGGGACGTGATGGAGGTCCCGGTGGACTTCGCCGATTTCGGGCGCGCCGCCGTGCAGGCCGCCAAGCAGCGCATCGTGCAGCGTGTGCGCGAGGGCGAGCGCACGCGCATCCGCGACGAGTTCACCGACAAGGTCGGCGAGCTCCTGTCCGGTGAAGTGCAGCAGATCGAGCGCGGCAAGCTCGTGGTCATGCTCAACAAGTTCCGTGAAGCGGAGGCGATCATGCCCTACCGCGAGCAGAACCATCGCGAGCACTACCAGCAGGGCGAGCCGATCCGTGCGGTGCTCAAGCGCGTCGAGGAGACGCCCAAGGGCCCGCGCCTGATTCTCTCGCGCGCCGACGCGCTCTTCGTGCAGGCCCTCTTCAAGCTCGAGGTCCCCGAAATGCAGCAGGGGATCGTCGAGGTGCGCGCGAGCGCGCGTGAAGTGGGCAGCCGCACCAAGATCGCCGTGTTCTCGCGCGATGACGCCATCGATCCGGTGGGTGCCTGCGTCGGCCTCAAGGGGTCGCGCGTCCAAGCCGTCGTCAACGAGCTCGGCGGCGAGCGCATCGACATCGTGCCCTGGTCGGGCGATCCGGAGCGGTTCGCCAAGCTGGCGCTCGCCCCGGCGAAGGTTGCACGCGTCTTCTCCGACTCGGCGGCCAAGGCCATTCAGGCCGTCGTCGACGAAGACCAGCTCTCGCTCGCGATCGGGCGCAACGGACAGAACGTGCGCCTCGCGTCGGAACTCACCGGATGGAAGATCGACCTCTATTCGAGCCGCGAGTGGATGGAGCGCGGTGGCGAAGGCAACATCTTCGCGCCCCTGCCTGAAGAGCAGGACGCTGCCGCGGACGTACCGCTCAGCGACATTCGCGGACTTGAGGTCGCGACGGTGGCCGTGCTCGAGAACGCCGGCTTCAAGACGCTCAACGACATCATCGACCTCGAGCGCGAGGATTTCCTCAAGCTCCCCGGCATCGCGCCGGCCGAGGCCGATCGCATCATCGCCATCCTTGACGAACTCACCACCGACGACGGTAGCGGCGCGGCGGGCGAGAGCGCGGGGGAGGGCTAGCGTCGCATGGATTCGCATCTGGCGCGCCGGTTGGCGGGACTGCTCGGGCTGGGTGCCCGTGGCCGTCTCGTGATCAGCGGTGTCGACATGGTGCGTGACGCACTCCGGAAGGGCACGGTCGAGCTCCTCATCATCGCTGAGGACACGGCCGACAACAGCCGCGACAAGCTGCTGCCGCTCGCAACGGCAAAGCAGGTGGCGGTGCTCGAAGGTCCAAACGCGGCAGTCCTCGGCCGCGCGGTAGGGAAGGAACAGGTGGCGGCCGTGGGCGTGACGGATCGCCGGCTCGCGAAGGGGATTCGCGAGCTCATGGAATCGGGGCCAACGGCGTTCGCGCCGATGGTCCAGTAGGAGGATGGCGTGAGCAAGTTGCGCGTGAACGATATGGCTACCGAGTTCGGCGTCTCCGCCGACGAGGTCATCGCCCTGCTGCGGAAGATGGACGTGACGGCCCGGACGCCGGCCACGCCGCTGTCCGATGAGCAGGTCGCTCGCGCGCGGGCGCGCTGGGAGGTCGAGAAGCGCAAGTTGGCCGCGAAGGGTGCCGCTCCGGTGGCCGCCCCCTCCCGTCGACGCAAGACCGCTGGTCCCGATGCCGGACCGACCGACGCCGACGTCGCTCCGGTCGAGGAAGCGACGACCGAGTCCGTGAAGCCGGCAGCGAAGAAGAAGGTTGCGGCCAAGAAGGTGGCCGAGCCGGAGCCCGTGGCCGTTGCGGCGCCGCATGTGGTACGGCGTCGGAAGGCCGACATCGTGCACCCGGAGCCCGACGTTCCGGAGCCCATCGTCGAGGTCGCGCCTGAACCCGAGGTCGAGCGCCCATCCGCGCCGGTCGCGCCCGCGCCCGCAATCGCTGCAACGCCGGTGCCAGACACGCACGTGCCGGACGCCTCGCACGAGGACGCTTCGGCGATCCCCCTGCCGGTGAACGCCGCCGAGGGTGTGGTGCCCGACGAGGCGCCCGTTGCGCCGTCTGCCCCGACGCCAGCGCCAGCGCCGACGCCGGCAGCGCCCGCGCGCGTCGAGCGTCCGGAGAGCGCGCAGCCGATGACGTACTCGTCGGGGGCTGGGTCGACCGACAATCGGCCGCGCCCGCGCCCGATCGTGCCGGGCGCACCACGTCCGCGTCCCGTGGCCACCGGGCTGCCGTTCCCGCCGCGTCCGGTCGCCTCGGCGCAGCCGGGTGGCTCGACCGCGCCGCGTCGCGATGATCCGCGGCGTCCGGGCGGTGGTCCCTCGACGGGTGGGGGCACTCCGGGAAGCGGCATGGGTGGCGGCATGGGTGGCGCCGCAGGCCAGCGTCGCAAGAAGGGCAAGCGCGGTGCCGTCGACCAGGAAGCAGTGACGGCCAACATCTCGCGCA
>JANMLN010000012.1:0-45160 GCA_031372565.1 Gemmatimonadota bacterium
GCGCGATCGGCGGCGCATTCTTCTTGCCCTTCAGGTACTCCACGACGACGAGCTTGGGGTCCTGCGGCGTTCCCTGCGCGACCGAGAGGAACGACCCGCAGCCGAGCTTCTCGAGCTCCTTGCGCCCGAGGACCGTGACCGGAAGGTCGTACCGTGAGCCGATCTCCTTGGCGGTATCGGCGAGATGCTGCGGCGTGCACAGGTTGCCCGGCATCATGGCCAGCGTGCGCGCGATCGTCTGGCCGTGACCCAGTGCTTCGCCGGCCGCGAACGCGGCCTTGGCCTTCTTGGCATCCGCGACCACGACCATGGCCTGCGCGAGCGCGGGCCGGCGATCGGCCTCCGGTACCGGCGTCTTGAGGTCGGCGTACTCCCACGGGCCCGCCATCAGCCCCGCGACGATCGCCTCGAGCTCATAGCCCGCTGTGATCCCGGGCGCATGAAAGGCGAGCGCCGGGACGCCTAGGGCCTTGGCGCGCCGCGCGGCCAACGAGGCGGCGCGACGATACGCCATCACCCGGTGCGCAGGCACGCCGGTCCCCACCAGGAGGACGCGACGACTTCCCTTGTCGCCGCCGGTCAGGTGCAGGACCTCGTCCCGCGCCCCGCGAAACTCGCGGGCGCTGATGGCACGGGCGATCACGCCCCCCATCGCTTTGTCGAGGGTCGCCGTGATCCGGCCAATCCCAGTGGTCGGGCCCAACGCGATCACCGCGAGCGGCGCGGCAAGGATCGCACCTTCGGCATCGTGCAACGTCACGGACACAGACATGAGGCGGATGAGCTGCGGGAGTGGGTGACGGACCCCGCGTGCCGCCATCGGCACGAGGGGTCCGGCGTGCGGCGAGGTCGATCAGGCCATGCCGTCGATGATGGCATCGGCGAAGCCGGAGGTGCTCACTTCGGTGGCGCCCGGCATCTGGCGCGCAAGATCGTACGTGACGGTCCCCTTCGCGATGGCGCGCTCGATGCCGCTCACGATCAGCCGCGAGACCTCGTTCCAGCCGAGATACTCGAACATCATCACGCCGGAGAGAATCACCGAACCCGGGTTGATCTTGTTCAGCCCCGCGTACTTGGGCGCGGTTCCGTGCGTTGCCTCGAAGACGGCGAGGCCGTCGCCGATATTGGCGCCAGGCGCAATCCCGAGGCCGCCCACCTGCGCAGCGGCAGCATCAGAGATGTAGTCGCCATTGAGGTTCGGGGTCGCCAGTACCGAGTAGTCCGCGGGCCGCAGCAGCAGCTGCTGGAACATCGAGTCGGCGATCCGGTCCTTGATGATCACCTTGCCACCCGCGCCCTCGGGGCCGACGTCGTTCTCGGCGATCACCTCGTTCGCGAACTTCTCCTTGGCCAGTTCGTACCCCCAGTCGCGGAACGCCCCTTCGGTGAACTTCTGGATGTTCCCCTTGTGGACCAACGTCACACTCGGCAAGCCGTGGAGCAGCGCGTAGCGAATGGCCGCCTCGATGAGCCGCTTCGAACCGAACGCGCTCATGGGCTTGATGCCGATCGCGGAGCCCTCGCGGATCTTCTTCTTCGAGAGCTTCTCGGCGACCTGTCGGATCTCATCCGCTTCCGGCGTGCC
Organism: Gemmatimonadota bacterium; assembly: GCA_031372565.1. GTDB lineage: Bacteria > Gemmatimonadota > Gemmatimonadetes > Gemmatimonadales > Gemmatimonadaceae > JACPPC01. The sequence goes on from JANMLN010000012.1 coordinate 1,589, forward strand.
CGCCTTGAACTCGATGCCGGAGTAGACGTCCTCGACGTTTTCGCGGAAGATCACGATGTTGACCTTCCCCGGCTCCTTCACCGGCGCGCCCACTCCCTGGAAGTACCGCACGGGCCGCACGCACGAGTAGAGCTCCAGCTCCTGCCGAAGCGCCACGTTGAGCGACCGGATGCCCCCGCCGACCGGTGTCGACAGTGGTCCCTTGATCGACACGCGGAACTCCTTGCACGCGGCAAGCGTCTCGGCCGGAAGCCAATCGTTGAACTTCGAGAACGACTTCTCGCCGGCAAAGACCTCCATCCATGCCACCTTCCGCTTGCCGCCGAACGCCTTGGCGACCGCGGCATCAAAGACACGCACCGAGGCGCGCCAGATATCGGGACCAGTGCCGTCCCCTTCGATGAAGGGGATGATGGGATGATCGGGCACGTGCAGGACGCCATTGGCGTAGCCGATCGTGTCGCCGGCCGGAACGATTGCGTGCTGGTAGCTGCTCATCTGCGGAGTGGAAAGGTGGAGCGGGCAAAGTAGGGGCCGAGACAGCCTACCCTCAAGAGCGGGTTTCGCCCGCAGCGCCCGCTCTCCCGCTACGCTACCCGATCGGGCGGCTCCTCGCCAGCGAAAAAGGCGACCAGATTGGCCATCGCCCGTTCCCCCATGGCCAGCCGCGTTTCGGCGGTCGCGCTGCCAAGATGGGGCAGCAGCACCACGTTCTCGAGACCGATCAGCGCGGGATGGACGTCGGGCTCGTCCTCGTACACGTCGAGCCCCGCTCCCGCGATGTCCCGGCGTGCCAGCGCGGTGGCGAGCGCGGCCTCATCCACCACATCGCCTCGCGCCGTGTTGATCAGGAGCGCATGCGGTCGCATCTCGGCAATGGCCGCGGCGTCCATCAGATGGTGCGTGTCGGGGGTCGACGGACAGTGCAGCGACACGAAATCGCTGGCGCGCAGCAGTTCAACGAGCGACTCGCACCGGCGCACACCGGGCGCGGCCTCTGCGCCTGCCGGAAGTTGCGGGTCGAACGCCAACACCGTCATGCCGAAACCGAGCCGCGCCCGATCGGCGACGGCGCGGCCGATGCGCCCGAAGCCGACGAGGCCGAGCACCTTGCCCGTCACACGCGTGCCGAGCAGCTGCGTCGGTCGCCATCCGCTCCAGCTGCGGCTGCGGACCATGCGCTCCCCTTCACCTGCGCGGCGGGCCGCGGCGAGCAGCAGCGTCATCGTGAGGTCGGCGGTGTCATCGGTGAGCACGCCGGGGGTGTTGGTCACGACCATCCCCTGCGCCTTGGCGGCGGCGAGATTCACGTGATTGAAGCCCACGCCGAAATTCGCGAGGATGCGCGCACGTCGCGGGGCCGCAGCCAGCACCTCGGCCGTGAGCCGATCGGTCACGGTGCACAGGACGCCATCGCCATCGCGGAGCGCCTCGATGAGCGACGCGTCCGTGGAGGGGATGTCCGTCGGGTTGAGGCGGACCTCGAACTGCGCAGACAGCTGCTGCTCCACCGGGTCGGGGAGCCGTCGTGTCACGACGATGACCGGACGAGCCATGCTGGTTCCCCCTTACGCGCGCGCGGCGCGAATCGATTCCTCGGCGGCGGCCACACCGGCGCCCGCCACGACGGCGATTCCCGCGTCGCGCATCGCCATTTCGGCTCCCGCGATCGCGCCCATGAGCATCAGTTCATTGACGTCGCCCAGATGCCCGATCCGGAAGGCCTTGCCCGCGAGCCGGGCGAGCCCACCGCCCAACGACAGGTTGTAGTGCCGATAGGCACACTCGATGACTTTGAGGGCATCTGCGCCCTCGGGCACCATGATCGTGGTCACGGTGTTGGAGGCGGCCGTGCTGACCTGGCAGCAGGTATGCAGCCCCCACGCCGCCACAGCGGCACGGGTGGCCGTCGCGAGCCTCGCATGACGCGCGATCACCTGCGGCATCCCCTCCGCCTTGAGCAGATCGAGTGCGGCGCGGAGTCCGTGCAGCAGACCCACGGCCGGCGTGTACGGGAAGTACCCTGTGGCGTTGGACGCGATCATCGGCCGGAGGTCGAAGAAGGCGCGCGGCGTCGTGCACTGCGCCACGCGTTCCACCGCGCGCGGCGACAGGCAGAGGAGCCCGAGGCCCGGCGGGAGCATGAGCCCCTTCTGCGATCCGGCAATGAACGCATCGACTTTCCACTCGTCCATGCGACAGTCGATGGAGCCGACCGAGCTGACGCCATCGACGAACAGCAGCGCCGGATGGCCCGCCGCGTCCATGGCCCGCCGCACCGCGCCGATGTCGGACGTGACGCCGGTGGCGGTCTCATTGTGGACGACCAGCACCGCCTGGATCGTGTGCGCGGTATCGGCGGCGAGCGCCGCACCAATCTCCTCGGCCGGGGTGGGCATACCCCACGGGACGTCGATCGTGTCGACCTGATAGCCCAGCCGCTGCGCGGCATCGGCGAAGAGGTGGCTGAACTGCCCCTTCCGCGCGATCAGCACGCGCGCGCGCGGATCGAGGGTATTCACGAGCGCTGCTTCCCACATGCCGCTGCCAGATGCGGCGAAGATGAAGCCCTGCCCCGCAGTCGATCCGAAGACCATCGGGAGGTCCGCGAGGAGGCCGCGCACGAGGACGGGAAAGTCCGGGGAGCGGTGGTCCTCCATGTTGCGGTGCATCGCGTTCTGCACCGCCTCGGGGACGTTCGTGGGACCTGGGACGAAGAGGTGGTTGCGGCCGGCCATGGGAGGAAGAGAAGGCGTCAGAGGCGGAAAAAAAGCGCGCGCCGCCTGCCCGCGATCGGGAAGGCGGCGCGCGACGAGGCGGCCTGCCCTAGTGCTCGGCGGTCTTCTCGACCGGCGCGAGAACGTCGTTCGGGCTGTGGTACGTCTTGGCGTGCACCGTGTAGGCGAAGCCCACGCAGGCGATGGCGAGCAGCGTGGTGGCCGCGGCGGCCCCCCAGCCCTGCGCGTTGTTGTTGACCTTGTCCGTCGACTTCGCCATGTGCGTGCAATCCTCAAGAAGTTCGTGAAGGAAGAAGCTGTGGAAAGATGCTCGGTTCGCGGCCGCACTTCAAGCGGCGGCGGTGCCCGCGGTCAGAGCCAGAACTCCCAGCGCCCGGTGAGGAGCACGAAGATCGAGAGCAGCAGGTTCGTGAGTCCGTGCGCGGCGATCAGGTCGCCGAGGCTCCGGGTGTGCTGCATCCACAGGTTGTACGCGATGCCGGCGAGCAGGCCGACCTCCCAGAACGGACCGTGCTCGGCCGCGAACAACACAGCGGTGGCCACGAACGAGGTGGTGGAGAACGAGCCGATCGGGAGGGTACGGAAGTCTTTGGCGTCGAGGAACCGGGGGAGCCAGCCGCGCCAGAAGAGCTCCTCGAGAATCGGCACCAGCAGCGCGGCACGGGCGATGCGCAGGGTCAGCACGAGGACATCGCTGCGCGCCTCAGGTGCCATCGAGCTCGAGAGGGTCCCGGTCAGGCTGTTCTGGAAGAGCGGGTGCGCGCGCCATCCGGGGATGAGCAGGTCCGGGGCGACCCAGAGGGCGAAGACGCCGACGCCAACGGTGAACGTGCCGAGCGGATGCCGGAGGCGAAAATCGAGCACCGGTCGGCCGAGGGTGAGGATCGTGATGGTGAGGATGCTGACGCGCGTGATGGCATCGACGCGCGGCGCCAAGCCGAGCGACGGCATGGCGGCCAGCAGGACCATGAAGACGGTAAACGGCGCGACCCAGGGGAGTGACGGCCAGCGTTCGTCAAAGCGCAGAGAGAAAGCTCCGTTCGGAGTGGATGGGTGCCGATCATGTGTTCTTGTGGGGCCGCAGGCCACCGTGGGCCGACCCGAGGCTCAGCGAAGGTATCGGTGTCCAGGTCGAAGACCAACATTCGTCCGCGACATGTAGTAGGTTCAGGATGGGCAACGCTCGGTCGAGTGGGCCAAATCGCCGACGGCCTTTGCACTGTTGCGTCAGTGCAACAGCACGATGCACGGATGCCCGAGTGTGGGGCACGATCGGGTTGGTCACGGTGCGGTAACTACAGGGAAGTAACATTAAGTCGTGCGATGTAAGTGCTTGTCTTAAAACGCTTTGGTAGTACGGTACGCATGTATCCATGTGATACGCATTTCATTTCAGTAGTTGGCATGGTTCCTGCTCATAGAGGGCCTGAAGGCATAGGTGTGCGAGACACCGGCCGATGACGGTTCCACTTCTTCCACACTTCGGAGTTTTCTACATGCGTCGCTTGCGTACCGCCGTTCTCTCTCTGGCCGCGACCTTCGTTGTCGCCGCTGGCGCGGGGGCCCAGCCGGCCAAGACGAACATGCAGTTCATCGGGCTTGGATCGCCCAGCGTCGCGGTCGGGAGCATCTCGGGTGGTGTTTACTCCGCGAAGTGGGATGGCTTGGTGGATCCGAACCCGAGCGTTCTCGTTGGTTCGAGCACGATCGACGTCGTGTGCATCGACCTGCTGAACTCGGTGTCGAGCGGCCAGACATGGACCGCCAACATCACGAACCTCGGCAACGCGTCCGCCGACCGCACGTACCTCCGCTTCGGCGGTTACGGCGCTGCGGGTGCCGACAACTGGCTCACGCGCTACCGTGCGGTCGCGCTGCTCTCCGCGCAGCTGAAGGCCACGCCGTCGGGCAGCACGCTGCAGCTGCAGCAGCTCCACACCGCGATCTGGCGCACCATGACCGAGAAGGCGGTGTACAACGTCCCGGTCTTCTCGAACTCGGTCTATAACGGCACGGACCAGAATTACACCGCGGGGGGCTACGGGTCCTCGACCATCTGGGGCGACCCGACTGGCGTCGGCGCAGGTGTCGTCAAGCTCATGACTGACGCCCGGAACGGTGCGATTGCGATGGCGTCGAACACCACGTTCTGGTCGCAGTTCACGGTCCTCTCCGATGTTGCGATCGCGCGGTCTGGTGTGTCGACGGGTTCCTGGTCGCCGCTGACCGGTGGCACGCAGGAGTTCATCACCTTCACGCCGGTGCCTGAGCCCGCCTCGCTCGCCCTCATGGGCACGGGCCTCGCCGCGATTGCGCTCGTCGGACGCCGCCGCAAGAGCCGCAGCACGGCGGTTGCCAAGATCAGCGAGTAAACACGACGATCGTCCGGGATGGAAAGGGCCGACCTTCTGGTCGGCCCTTTCGTTTGCCTCCACGCGCCGCTGGCGCGTTCCCGTGGTGTCCGTCTAGCTTCCTGCACGCTCAGGTTCGTTCGCGCTCACACTCGTCCCTTCCCCGTGCTTTCCTCGTCCGACTATCTCGATCGCCTCGCGCGTCCGGTCTATCTGATCGGCATCCTGTTGATCCTGACGCCGCTCGCTGACTTCGTGACGAGCGTCTGGCCGATCCAGCCGACCGAGATGCGCTGGCGCTTCGCCAGCACGGCGTTGCTGGCAGGCTTCCTCTTCACGCCGCTCATCGGGTCCTTGATCACCGCGCTCATGGCGACCTTCATGGAGCAGAAGATGATCCTGCGGGTCATCGGCGTCCTGAATGTCGTTGGCGCGGTCTTCCTCGTGATCGCGCTGGCCATCTTCGCGTTCGACACGCTGCAGCTGCGCCGCGCCGTGCCGCCCGATGCGCAGGCCTCGTTCAAGACCTCCGCCATTCGTGGTGCGCTCAAGCTGATCGTCTCGATCATCGCCACGGGGTGGCTCGGCCTCGACGCCATTCGCCTGAGCCGGACCATGGGTAACGTGCAGGCCGCCCGTCAGAAGCCGAGAATGTCGGGCCCGATCGTCACGTCGGCGCCGCGCTAGAACGCCCGCGCCACGGCGGCACGCATTGCACAAACGGGGGCGACCACCAGCGTGGTCGCCCCCGTTCGTTGTCTGAGTGCCCAGAGTGGGAGTCGAACCCACAAGAGGTTGCCCTCGGAGGATTTTGAGTCCTCTGCGTCTGCCGGTTCCGCCATCCGGGCTATCCCGGCCACCCCGCGCCGGAAGACAATGATCTCCTCTCACGCGCGCGGGCGCAACTGGTAGTCGCCACGCCATCCGCGGCACCACCGTAGCCCTCCCCCCTCACCGCCCGTAGCTTTGCGCTCCGTGACTACTCCGAGCGCTCGTCCCATCGATCCTGCCCGCCGCGTCAAGGTGGGTGTCCTCGGCGCCGGCGCCTGGGCCCGGCTCGCCCACATTCCTGGCTTCAAGCGCGACGACCGCTGCGAGGTGGTCGCGATTGCCGACCCCAACCGCGCGCTGGCCGAAGCCGCAGCGGCGGAGTTCGGGATTCCCGATGTCTACGACAGCCACGAGCCGTTGCTCGCGCGCGACGACATCGATCTGGTTGACGTGTGCACGCCGAGCGCGACCCATTTCTCGCTCTCGATGGCGGCACTCGCCGCCAACAAGCACGTGCTATGCGAGAAGCCGGTGGCGTTCGACTTCCGCGAAACGCGCCGCGCCGCGATGATCGCGCGCAGCAAGGGACTGCGCACCAAGCTCGGCTTCACCTTCCGCTATGCGCCGGCCATGCGCTACATGAAGCACCTCATCGACGAGGGCTTCATCGGCACGCCGTTCATTTTCAACGGCTACGAGCAGAACTCGCAGTGGCTCGACCCGCAGAACCCGCTGCGCCAGGTCGATCCGACCGCCGATCAGTCGATCCTGCAGGTCTCGTCGCTCGAGGGGTACGGCGCGCCGATCATCGACATCGGCCACTGGTGCGTCGGCGCGGGCTACGACAAGGTCGTTGGCACGATGCGCAATTTCATCTCGCATCGCATGGTGCGGCAGACGGGCACGATGATGCGCATGAACATCGATGACGGCGACATCTTCATTGGCGAATTCTCCAATGGCGCGCTCGGCTCGGTGCAGACCTCGTTCGTGACGGTCGGCAACTATCCCGGCATCGAGGCGCGGGTGTACGGCTCGAAGGGCGCGCTCATCTGCCGCCTCGTGGAAGAAGAGGGCATCTGCGAACGACTCACCGCCGCCTCGGCGGATCAGGTCGAGTTCCGCCCACTGGTTGTGCCGCCTGAGTTCTACCCGCCCGGCGGCTCCCCGCGCGAGGCGTGGCGCACCCTCTTCTACGCCAACCTCACGGCCAGTCTGATCAGCGAACTGCGCGACCCCTCCTTGCCCAACGAGGGCGACTTCGAAGACGGCGCGCGCGTGCAGGAGGTGATCAACGCGGTCGAACTCTCCTTCCGCGAACGGCGCTGGATTGATCTGCCACTTGGCGGGGCCAAGGCGTGAGCGCACCGCGGCCGGACGCGCCCGGCGATGCGGTATCGACCTTTCTCACCGCGTTCTGGGACCGTCACCCGGTGACGGGCACCTTTGCCGGGGCGACAGGCAATGACCACGCCTACCCGGACTGGAGCCCCGAGGGGCTCGACGCGAGTGTCCAGGCGCTCAGAGCCGAACGCACGGCGATAGCCCCCGAGTTGGCCCGCGCCGAACAGTCGCTGGCGCACGCCGCGTGGCCGTCGTGCGCCCCCCTCGTGGACCTGCGGCTCGCCGATGTGACGCTCGAGATCGAGCTCGCCGAGCGATCCGGCACGCACTTCCACCGCGGCAACCCGGCCTTGGCGATCGGCGAGGCCGTGTTCGGCATCGTGTCGCTGATGCTCCGCCGGGATCTCGACATCGAGGGGCGCTGGGCCAGCGTCGCACGCCGCGTGGCCGCGCTCCCGGCCTTCCTGGAGGGTGCCCAGCGCTCGCTTGCCCGGCGCATACCGGCCGCGTGGCGCGACCGCGCCCTGCGCGAGTGCGAGGGCGGGACGATCCTGCTCCGTGAGGGGCTCCCGCTCTGGTTTGGCGACAGGAGCTCCGACGACGCGCCCGCCGCGGCCATGGCGGCGGTGCCGGCTGCCGTCGCGGCCATGCACGCGTACGCCGAGTGGCTCCGCAACGACGCGCCGATCGACGCCGACAACCAGGTAGCCGCGGGCGAGCCGTTGCTGGCGATGCTGGTCAGTCGCGGCCACTGGTTTGCGACGCCGCTGGCCACGTGGCGGGCCGAGCTGTCAACGCGCTTTGTCGAGGCGCGCGGTCGGCTGGCGGGGATGGCCGGCGCACTCGCGCCCGGCGGCTGGGCCGAGGTCGAGGCGCGGCTGGCGCTCGATGTGCCCGAGCCGGGTGAGTACCTCGGGGCGCTCGAACAGTGCTGGAACGACTGCAAGGCGACGGCGGAGGCGATGCGGTTCGTCCAATGGCCCGATGCCCCGCTCCGTTTTGCATCCACGGCCGAGTGGGCACGCACTGCCGCTCCGTATCTGTACTACCTCCCGTACCGCTGTCCGCCACCGCTGGTGCCGACGGGGGTGCACGTGCACGAGGTGGCGCCGATCGGGGTCGATGCCGCAGGTCAGGCCAAGGTCAGCCCCGCCATGACGCGCGCTCAGATCAAGCTCAACCACGTGGTGCACCACGCGGCACTCGGCCACCACGTGCAGAACTGGTATGCAGCGCGATCGGCGTCGCGCATCGGGCGTGTGGCGGCCCAGGATGGCGCGAGCCGGATCGCGATGTTCGTCGGGGGTTCGCTCGCTGAAGGATGGGCCTGCTACGCCACGGACCTGATGGAGGAAGCCGGCTTCCTGACGCCGATGGAGCGCGTGGCTGAGCAACACACGCGGCTCCGGCTGCTGGCGCGTGCCATGATGGACATCGACCTGCACACCGGGCAACGTTCGCTGGACGAGGTGGCTCGTTTCTACGCGCTCGACGTTGGCATGGGTGATGCGGCGGCTCGCAATGAGGCGGTCAAGAACTCGATGTTTCCGGGAGCGGCCATCATGTACTGGCTCGGGCTCGATGGTCTTCATCGGTTGCGGCTGGAACGGGCCAAACGCGACGGCGACGCGTTCGAGCTGCAAGCATTCCATCAGGAGATACTGGCGATGGGCGCGATACCCGTACCGATGATTGTCGAACGGATGCGGGTGGCGGCGGCGTGAGGGGGCGTGTCGTGGAACGTGCGGCGCGGCTCGCGAGGACGGTCGCTTGCGTGATGCTGGCGATGCTCTTCATCTCGTGCGGCGAGACCGCCACGTCGGGGCCGAGCAACGAGCTGCTGATCGTCGGCTATGATCGCGAGCCTGACACGATGAACCGGTTCTCGACGCACATTCTGGAGGATATCCAGAGCTGCATCATCGAGGGGCTCACGGTCACCGACGAGAAGATGCAGGTGCAGCCGTTGCTCGCACGCGAGGTGCCGACGATCGCCAATGGCAGCGTCGTGCTCCGTCCCGACGGCCGCATGGACGTGACCTGGAAGCTCCGCGAGGGTGTGCGGTGGCACGATGGCACGCCGTTTACCTCGGCGGACGTCAAGTTCACGGTGGATGCGATCAATGGACCGGCGTGGAATCCGGAGAGCACCGACGGCTTCGACCGGATCGCGTCGGTCGATACGCCCGACCCGTTGACCGCGGTGGTCCACTACAAGGAGCGGTACGCGGCGTACGCGCTGCAGTTCGTGCGCGGGGCGCTGCCCAAGCATCTGCTCGAGGGCAAGGATATCGAGCGGGCGACGGAGTACAACCGGAAGCCACTCGGCACGGGGCCGTACCAGTTGAAGGAATGGAAGACGGGCGAATACGTGCTGCTGGAGCGCGCGCCGCACTACTGGCGTGGCGATTCGCTCCCGAAGATCAAGCGCATCATGTTCCGCTTCGTGCCGAACACGACGACGCGCGTGAACCAGCTGCTCGCGGGCGAAGTGCATGTGGTCGCCCTCCTGCCCTGGGATCGCGCGCGCGACCTGGCGCAGGCCAAGGGCACCGTGATTGCCAAGACCACGGGCAATGCCTACGAGCACGTGACGCTGAACGAGAAGACGGTGCCGGCCTTCCGCGACGTGCGCGTGCGGCGCGCCCTGCTGATGGGCATTGATCGAGAGGCCATCACGAAGCAGATCCTCGACGGCTTGGCCCCGGTCAGCCACGGGCCTGTGCAGCCGGTCTCGTGGGCCTACACGGACTCGATTGCCACGTGGCCGTTCGATCTGGTGCGCGCCAAGGCCCTGCTCGACTCGGCGGGATGGGTGACAGGCGCCGACGGCATCCGTGCGAAGGACGGCGTGCCGCTGCGCTTCACGCTGATGACGCAGGCGGGCTTCGTCGTGCGGGAGAACGTGTCACAGGTGTTGCAGCGCCAGTGGCACGACCTCGGGGTCGACGTGAAGATCCAGCTCGTCGATGGCACCGCGATCAGCACCAAGTGGTTCGCGGGCGAGTTCGACGCCATGCTGCACTGGTGGCAGATGCCGGCCGACCCCGACCTGCTGCTGTTCTTCGCGGCGGATCGCACGCCGCCGGCCGGGCGCAACATCAACTACTTCGTCGACAGCACGTTGACGCGCATGCTCGTGGCGGCCGATCGGGAAGTCGATCAGGTCAAGCGGCGCGCGCTGCTCATTCCGGTGCAACAGCGCATCGCGGACCAGGTGCCCGAGCTGTGGCTGTACAACGTGACGCGCCTGGATGCGGTGCCGGCGTCGCTCAAGGGGTTCAAGGGGAACCCGACCAATACGGGGATCTTCTGGAACGTGGCCGACTGGGAGATTCGCCCGTGATGCGCGACGTCGCGTGAGCGCCGGCGCCTTGGCCGCTCGCCGCGTGCTGCAGGCGATACCGCTGCTGCTCGTGGTGTCGATCGTCGGCTTCACGCTGCTGCATCTCGTGCCGGGCGGCCCGCTCGACGTGTACCTCGGCAGCCCGAACGTGCGGCCCGAGGACATCGCGCGACTCCGCCGCGCGTACGGACTCGACCAGTCGCTTCCGGTGCAGTACGGGGCATGGCTCGTGGGCTTCGTGCGGGGGGACTGGGGCTACAGCTACACCGACGGGCGACCGGTGCTGACACGGCTGCTCGAGCGCGTCCCCGCCACGTTGGAGTTGATGGTCAGCGCGCTCTCGATTGCGCTGGTCGTGGCCATGGTCGTCTCGCTCTGGCGCGCAACGCGCCCGCGTGGCGCAGGTGCCGTGGAGGCGCTGTCGGTGGCGGGCATTTCACTCCCCGTGTTCTGGCTGGGGCTCGTGGCACAGTTGGTGTTCGCGGTGGCACTGCGCTGGCTGCCGAGTTCGGGGCGCGTCACGTACGACGGCGCCGGACTCGCCGACCGGCTGCGTCACTTGGTGCTCCCTGCCCTCGTGCTGGCCACCGTGCACGTGGCGGCGTGGACCCGCTACCTCGGCGCGTCGCTCGATGGCGTGCTGTCGGCGCCGTGGATGCGTGCGGCGCGGAGCCGGGGGGTGCCGCGATCCCTGCTGATGGCGCGGCATGCGCTCCGCCCAGCGCTGCTCCCCTTCGTGACGGTGGTGTTGCTCGATGCCGCGCTGCTGGTGTCCGGGGCGGTGGTCACCGAGAGTGTGTTCGCCTGGCCGGGTCTCGGCGGATTGTTCGCCGAAGCGCTGGCTCGGCGGGACTACGCCCTGCTGATGGCGTTTCTGATGCTGACGTCCACGGCGATCGTGTCGCTCAACCTGATGGCTGATGTGGCGTACCGGTGGATCGACCCGCGGTTGCGCGCCACATGACCGCGATCGCCGCGCGCCCTCCCGCGTCGCCCGCGCGCACGGCACTGCTGCTGGCGGCGGGCATTGCCGCGGTGGCGCTGTTGCTGCCGGTGCTCGCACCGCACGCACCCAACGCCATTGATCTGGCCGCGCGGCGCGTGGGCCCCTCGGCGGCGCACTGGTTCGGCACCGATGATCTGGGGCGCGATGTGTTGAGTCGCGTGTTGCACGGCGCGCGGTTGTCACTGTTTGTCGGGCTCGCGTCGGCCGTCGTGACGCTCGTGCTTGGCGTCGGGGTCGGGGTCGCATCGGGCTGGCGCGGCGGTTGGCTCGACACGCTGCTCATGCGCGCGACCGACGCGTTGCTCTCGATGCCTCGATTGCCGCTGCTGATGGTGGCGGCTGCGATCCTCGAGCCCGGCGCCGTTGCGCTCGCCGTGCTGGTGGGCGGAACCGGTTGGATGGAGACGGCGCGCGTGGTGCGCGCCGATGTGCTCGCGCTCCGGGAGCGGGCGTTCATCGACGCGGTGCGCGCGAGCGGCGCCGCCGAATGGCGCATCCTCGTGCGGCATCTGGTGCCGAACGCGGCGCCCACCATTGCTGTTGCGGCCACGCTCGCGGTCGGGCGTGGCATTCTGCTCGAGTCTGCGCTCAGCTTCTTTGGCGTGGGCGTCCGCCCCCCGGCGCCAAGCTGGGGGAACATGCTGTATCAGGCGCAACAGAGCATGACCACCGCCCCGTGGGTGGCGCTGACGCCCGGCGCCTGCATCTTTGCCACGGTCTTCGTCATCAACGCCCTGGGGGTGCGACTCGCACGCTCGGGCCCGGAGGTTCGCCCCGCATGATCGCTCGCTCCGTGCGTTCCATCGCTGCGACGTGTGTCGCGGCTGCGCTTGTCCTGTGTCCCGACAGCACCATCGTGCATGCGCAGGGTCCGGCGCCCGTCACCTTCGCCAAGGCCGTGGACAACTGGCTTGATGCCTTTGCGCGTCGGCATCCGGCGATCGCCGCCGGTAACGGGCTCCACGCGTATGACGACCGGATGGAGGACTTCTCCGCCGGGGCGATGGCCCGTGAGGTGACCGCGCTCAAGCGCGAACGGAAGTCGATTGCGGCGTTCTCCGCGGCGTCGCTCTCGGCGGATGAGCGCGTGGATCAGCGCATCCTCGTGGGGATCATCGACGGGTGGTTGCTGGATGCCGAGACGATCCAGAGCTGGAAGAAGAATCCGATGGTGTACGGTGATGCGCTGTTCAGCGGCGTGCACAACCTGATGACGATGGAGTCGGCACCGCTCGACGTCCGGGCGCGTCGGCTGATCGGCAAGCTGCGCGGGCTCGAGGCATTGCTGGCCGCCCTCAAGGTCAACGTGGTGCATCCGCCCAAGGTGTACGCCGAGCGGGGGCAGCGCATGTTGTCGGGCGCACGCGAGGCGCTGAGCAGTGATGTGGCGCTCGCTTTCGCGCCGTTGCCCAAGGGAGCGCTCCGGGATTCGCTCTCGGCGGCCACGAGTGCCTCGGTCAAGTTGCTCGACGACGCGCTGGCGTGGTACGCCAGGGACCTGCTGCCCACGGCGGACGGCGCCTACGCGATCGGTCAACGCAACCTGGAAGCGCGCTATCGCGCCGAGGAGTTGATCGATCTTCCGGCACCTGCGCTGCTCAAGATCGGCGAGCGCGAACTCAAGAGGGCGCAGCAGCAGTTCACCGAAGCGGCCGCGCGCATCGATCCCAAGCGTGCCGCGATCGATGTCTGGCATGACATCGAGCGCGATCACCCGGCGCCCGGACAGGTGGTCGCGGCGGCCAAGGCAGCGGTCGATACGCTGACCGCGTTCGTGCTGGCCAAGGGACTCGCCGACATTCCGACCGCCGAGCGTCCGATCGTGTCGGCGGCGCCGCCGTTCGACTTGGGGCTCGCGTCGAGTCATGCATCACCTCCCCTCGAGCAGACGCCGGTGACGAGCTACTACTACGTGACCGATGCGCGCGCGGACTGGCCGAAGGAGCGGCAGGAGGCGTGGCTCCGCAAGTTCAACCGGAGCACCCTCACGATCATCTCGGCGCACGAAGTGATGCCGGGCCACTGGCTGCACGCGATGCACATGCGGCAGACACCGGGCAAGGTGCGACGCATCTGGATCGGTCTCAATCCGTTTCCGCAACCGTCATCGGGCCAGGACGGGTGGGCCCATTACGCGGAACAGCTGGTGGTCGATCAGGGGCTCGGCAACAACGATCCCAAGTTGCGACTTGGCCAGTTGAGCGAAGCGCTCACGCGGATCTGCCGGCTGATCAGCAGTGCGAAGCTGCATCTCGGATTGCACACGGTGGATCAGGCGGCGGCCTTCTTCGAGAAGGAAGCGCACCTCCCCGCCCCGGCTGCACGCAACGAAGCGGAGCGCGGCACGTATGACCCGACCAACGGCGGCTACTTCCTGGGGAAGCTCGCGGCGCTGGCGCTGCGCCGCGACATGATGGCCAAGGAGGGGGCGTCGTTCGATCTGAAGGCGTTCCACGCGCGGTTGATGCGGAACGGAATCGCGCCGTGGTGGGCGCACCGGCAACTGTTGTTGCCGGGGGATCGGCGGGCGGTGATTGACTGAGGGGGATCAGTACCCGAGCGCCTGATCCACCACCCAGCGCGGCCGCTCACCACGCTCGATCGTCGCCATGCACTCGAGAAAGCCCGCCGCCGCCCCCTCGAGCGTCGTCAGCCCCGCGATGTGCGGCGTGAGGTACACGTCCGGTCGCCCCCACAGCGGTGACTCGGCCGGCAGCGGCTCGACCGCGAACACATCGAGCGCGGCCGCGCGCAGCTGTCCCGCGTCGAGCGCATCGGGAATGGCGGCTTCATCGGCCAGTGCGCCGCGCCCCACGTTCATCAGCACCGCCCCCCGGCAGCGCGCCAGCCGCTCGCGCGACATCAGCCCCCGCGTCTCATGGGTGAGCGGCGTTGTCAGCACGATCCACTGCGCGTCGGGGAGCGCAGCATCGAGCTGACCGAGCGGCAGCACGGCGTCGAAGCCCGACACCGCTGCACCGCTCCGCGACACGCCGGTCACCGTGCAGCCGAGCCCGGCAAAGGCACGCCCCACAGCGCCGCCGACATGGCCCGTGCCGATGACCAGCACGCGCGCCCCCGCCAGCCGCTCCGGATGATCCGGGCTCCATCGGCGCGCCTGTTGCGCCTGCTCCATCGCGCGGAACCCCTGCGTGATGCCCAGCGCCCGGGCCACGCACCACTCGGCGATATCGGGACCGAAGTCCTCGGAACTGCGCGTCAGCAGGATGCCCGGGGCGATCGGCGGCATGATGTACGCGTCGACGCCGGCGCCCACCGAGTGCACCCACCGCACGTTGCCAAATGAGGCCGGCTTGGGGCGGCGGAACCCCACAAACGCGTCGGCCCAGGCCAGGTCGGCGTCGTCGATCAGGTCGAGATCCTTCGCCCGGATGTCCAGGTCGGGGCGCGCAGCGCGCAGGCGCTCATCGAGCCCCGTCATGCGCTTGTGCCCAATGAGAATGCGGCGCGGCGGTGTGATCACGGGGCGAAGTGTAGCAGGTGGCACACGGTCCGGCGCAAGCGTTGAAAGTGAGAGTGCGTTCGGCCAACTTTGACGCTTCCCCCTGCCCCGGATCATGAGCACGTATCGCCTGCTGGTCACCGACGGCGTCGACGCCGAAGGGGTGGCCGTCCTCACCGCGACCCCGGAGTTCGTGGTCGATGAACTGCCCACCCTGCCGCCGGCAGAGCTGCTGGCGCGCATCGATCAGTACGACGCGATCGTGGGGCGCAGCGCGACCAGGGTCACGGCCGAGTTGCTCCGGAAAGCCACCAAGTTGCGCGTGGTGGGTCGTGCCGGGGTCGGCGTCGACAACGTGGATCTGGACGTGGCCACCGAGTTGGGCATCGCGGTGATCAACGCGCCCGCCGGCAACACGGTCGCGGTGGCGGAACTCGTGTTCGGCACGCTCATTGGCGTGCTGCGGCAGATCCCGCGCGCGACCACCGGACTGCACGAGGGCAAGTGGGAGCGCGCCAAGCTCATGGGGAACGAGCTCAAGGGGCGCACGCTCGGCATCGTGGGCGTGGGACGCATCGGCGGCGAAGTGGCGCGCCGTGCGCATGCCTTCGACATGAAGGTGGTCGGCTACGATCCCTACATCGGCGATGAACGGTTCCACGCGCTCAAGGTGACGCGCATGGCGTCGCTCGACGACCTCCTCGCGGAGTCCGACATCGTCACGGTGCACACGCCGCTCACCGACGAAACGCTCGGCATGATCGGCCGACGCGAGTTGGCGCGCCTCGCGCCCACGGCGATCGTGGCCAACCTGGCGCGTGGGGGCATCATCGACGAAGTCGCCCTGGCCACCGCCTTGCGCGACGGCAAGCTGGCGGGCGCGGTGCTCGACGCCTACACCACCGAGCCGCTGCAAGGCGAGCATGCGCTTCGCGGCGTCCCCAACCTGCTGCTCACGCCGCACATCGGCGCGAACACGCACGAAGCGCAGAAGAACGTGGCCGTGGACGTGTGCCAGTCGGTGCGCGAAGCGCTGCTGCACCACGAGCTCTCGCGCTCGCTCAACGTCGCGGCGGTCTCCGGCAAGTCGTGGCCTGAGCTGCAATCGGCCATCACGATCGCCCAACGTGCCGCGTCAGTCGCGCGCGCGCTGCTCGCGGATCGCGGGCTCAAGGCGATCACGCGGTTGTCGGTGCGAACGGGCAGCGAGCTGGCAGGGAGCGGACCGGCGCTCTTGTCGGCCGCGGTGGTGGGGGTGCTCGAGCACGTGATGGCAGAAGGGCGGCTCAACCTGATCAATGCGCGCTCACTGGCCGAAGCGCGCGGCATTCAGCTCTCGGTGACCGAGTCGGCGCCGGGGCTGCCAGGACATGGCCTCGAAGTCGTGCTGGGCGGTGCCATGTCGGAGATCGCGGTGGCCGGCAGCGCGCCCGCCGAAGGGACCGCGCGCCTGACGCGCATCGGTGGTTTCCACGTGGACGTGAACCCGAAACAGACGCTGCTCATCCTGACCAACCACGACGTGCCCGGCGTCATCGGTCGCGTGGGCACGCTGCTGGGCGAGGCGCGCGTGAACATCGCCGAGTACCATCAGGCACGGCTCGCGCAGGGGGGCGAGGCGCTGGCCGCGGTCAGCGTGGACGGGTCGATCACCGAAGACGTGCGTACAGCGTTGCTGGCCATTCCCGACGTTCTGACGGCCACCATCGTGCGTTTCCGCGGCACGTGAGCATCGCCCCGGTCACGGATGCGGACGTGCGGGCCGCGTACGCGCGTGATGCATCCGGATTGGAGCGCGTGCCGGAGGCGGTCGTGCGTCCGACCGAGGCGGCCGAGGTCGCGGCATTGGTGGCCGAGTCCGCATCGCTCGGGCGCCCGGTGACGGCCGCCGGCGCGCAGACCAGCACGACGGGCGCGAGCATCACCGATCGCGGGCTGCTGCTCTCGTTACGCGCCATGGACCGTGTCATCGGCATCGACACCGACCGTCGCATCGTGCGCGCGCAGGCTGGGGTGCGGCTCGGGGAGCTCAAGCGGGCGTGCGCGGCCGAGGGGTGGCTGCTCGCCCCCGATCCCACGAGCGAGGAGGATTGCACGATTGGCGGCGCGATCGCGTGCAACGCCAGCGGCGCGCGCTCACTGCGCCACGGCGCGATGCGGCCGCATGTGGCGGCGCTCACGGTCGTGATGGCCGATGGCGCGACCGAGCGGTTCGAGCGCATGCGCATCGAGAAGAACACGGTCGGCTACGCGGCGGTGCAGGATCCGGTTGACTGGTTCGTGGGCAGCGAAGGCACGCTCGGCGTCGTCGTGGAAGCGGAGCTCGCACTCACGCCGCTCCCTGCCCGAGCCGTTGGCATGGCCTTTCCCTTCGCGCGCGAAGCGGACGCACTGGCGTTCGTGGTGGCCGCTCGGCAGGCCTCGGGCATTGATCCGCGGTGTCTCGAGTACTGCGACGCGCAGGCGACGCAGATCGTGGCCACGACGACGCATGACACCGACTGGCTCGCGGCGCAGGCGCTCGTGTACGCCGAAGAGGCGAGTGACGCGGAGCCGCCGCTCGACGCCTGGCTCGCGCTCGCGGAAGCGCACCACGTGATCGAGGCGTCGGTGCGCGTGTACGAGACGGAAGCCGAGTTCCGCGAGGCTCGGCGCTGGCGGCACGCGGTCCCGGCCACGATGCACGAACGGTGCGCGCCGTTTCGCGTCCACGGCGGTCGGCGCGTCTCGACGGACTGGGCCGTACCGTACACCAAGCTCGCGCGCGTGCTCGGTCAGGCGCGGGGGTTCGCGGATGCGGCCGGCATCGGCCAGGCGGTCACGTACGGCCACGTGGGCAATGGCCATCCGCACCAGAACTGGGTGGGCGAGAACCCGGCGCACGTCGCACAAATCGAGCAGGTCGTCGAAGCAACGCTCAAGCTCGTGATCGCCGAGGGTGGCACGGTGGCCGCGGAGCATGGCGTGGGCAAGCTCAAGGCGCGGTGGGTGCCGTTGCAGTTGGGTCAGCGCCAGCTCGGGCTGATGCGTGCCATCAAGCGTGAGCTCGATCCCAAGGGGATTCTGGCCCCCGGCAACCTGATCGCGTGATGCCACGCTTTGCGAGCGTCATCCTCGACGCCGACTCGACGCTGGCGTCGATCGAGGGGATCGACTGGTTGGCGGCCCGGCGAGGGCCCGAGGTCGCGCGCGAGATCGAACGCGCGACGGCACGTGCGATGGACGGCACGGTCCCGCTGGACGCCGTGTACACCGAGCGGCTGACTGCCATTCGCCCAACGCGCGCGGAGATGGCCGAGTTGGGGCGCGTGTACATGTCCTCGCTGGCACCCGGTGCGATGTCGAGTGTGCACGAGTTGCACACGGCGGGGGTGCGCGTCGTGATCGTGAGCGGCGGGTTGCGCGATGCCCTGCTGCCGATGGCCGCGGCGCTCGGGATCTCGAGCGATGATGTGCACGCGGTCAGTGTGCGCTACGACGCGGCGGGCGTCGTGACCGGACTCGACGGCGCGCAACCGCTGGCCACCGCTGGCGGAAAGCCACTCGTGGTGCAGGCGCTCGCGCTTCCGGCCCCCGCCCTCGCCGTGGGCGATGGCATGACGGACGCCGCGATCAAGCCGGTGGTTGCCTCCTTTGCAGCGTTCACGGCCTTCGCCCGGCGTGACGCGGTCGTCGCGGCGGCCGATCACGTGATCGATTCCTTCGACGCGCTCACGCGCCTGGTCCTCGCATGACGGCTCCTGCGTTCGGCACCTTCTTCCTGCCCGGGCCCACCGAGGTGCATCCCGACGTGCTGGCGGGCATGCTGCGGCCGATGATCCCGCACCGCGGCGCCGCCTTCGAGTCACTCTTTGCGCGCTGCGTGGAGGGGCTCAAGCCCGTCTTTCGTACCACTCGTCCGGTCTACATCGCGTCGTCGAGCGCGACGGGCCTCATGGAAGCGGCCGTGCGCGCCGCGAGGCCAGGGCCGATCCTGGCGCTCGTCAATGGCGCCTTCAGCGAGCGGTTCGCCCGCATCACGACCGCCTGCGGGCGCGACACGGAGACGCTGATCGTCGCACTCGGTGATTCGTTCGATCTGGCGCAGCTGCGTGGGCGACTCGCCGCGCGTCCCTTCGCGGCCGTCACGGTGGTGCACTCGGAAACGAGCACGGGCGTGCTCACCGATGTCCAGGCGATCACCGCGCTCACGCACGAGTTCGGTGTGCCTTGCCTCGTGGATTCCGTCACCGGACTCGGCGGTTCACCGGTGGAGACCGATGCGTGGGCGCTCGACTTCGTGCTCACGGGATCGCAGAAGGCGCTCGCCCTGCCGCCGGGCCTCGCGTTCGGCGTGGCATCGGCCGAGTTCGCGGCGCAGGCCGGTCACGGGCTGTCGCGCGGTGTGTATTTCGATCTCGTGGAGTTCGAGAACTACGGCGCGAAGCACCAGACGCCCAACACCCCCGCGCTCTCGCTGTTGTACGCGCTCGACAACCAGCTGCCGCGGCTTGCCGCCGAAGGCATCGAGGGGCGCTGGGCGCGCCATGCGGCGATGGCCGCCACGACGCACGCGTGGGTGGCGGCGCTCGCGGCGCGTACCGGTCGCGAGTTCGGCATCCTCGCGCGCGAGGGACAGCGTTCAGCGACCGTCACGGCGATCACCATGCCCGCTGGGGTCGATGGCAGCGCGATCGTGAAGGCGGTGGCGAAGCGTGGGTACGTGATTGGCGACGGGTACGGGAGCCTCAAGGGGCGCACCGTGCGCATCGGGCACATGGGCGATCACACGCTCGACACGCTGGCGGGTTGTCTCGCGGCGTGCGACGACGCGGTGGATGCGGTGCTCAGCGGTCGCGCCTGAGCCGAGGCGAACGCCGCGCGCTGCGACAAGGAAACGGGCGCCCGATGCCGGAGCGCCCGTTTCTCTCGCGACTCAGCCCTGATCGGGTGGCGGTTCGGCGCCCGCACCGTCCATCGGATCCAGACCTGCAGCCGCGCGACGACGCATCTCCTCGACGCGACGCCGCAGCTGATCCTGCAGCGCGAACCAGCGCGCACGCTGCACTGGCGTCAGGAAGCCCGAGAGTTCCTTGTCCTCGTCCTCGAGGATCGCGCCGCGCTCCTTCTGGATGCCGAGAATTTCCTGCAGCGCCGAGGCGACGCGCGGATTGTCGGCGTTCTTGTCGGCGGCGACTTCGGTACGCAGCACGTCGCGCGCAGTACGCTCCCGTCCGTTGAGGTCGCGCCGGCGTCCCTCGAACTTGCGGCTCACCTCGCCCAACTGGCGCATCTGCCGGTCATCGAGTCGCAGCTGGTTGCGCACCACCATGGCGAACCGCTCGCGCACGCGCTGCTCGAGGATCGGGCGCTGCGCATCAGGCGCCACGCCGCCGCCCGGACCACGCCGTTCCTGTCGCAGCGCTTCACGTTGCTCAGGCGACAGGCTGCCCAAGCGCCCGCCGCCCGGGCCGCTCGGACCCCCGCCGCCCGGGCCCTGCTGCGCGGCCAACGCATACGGCGCCAGTGCGAGCATCGCCACGAGGCCCAATCGACGCGCGCTCATCGTGAGACCTCCCCCAGGTCGGCGGCAATGCCGCTGTTCCCCTCGGGCTCAACCGAGGGCGTCGCATCCAGCTTGTCCATGTCGGCGAGCAGCGCCTGCAAGTCGCGCTCGCTCAAATCCATGACCCCTCCGGCGAAGCCGATTGCCGCAACCGACGGCAAGTCGCCGGCCGCACTCGGCGCGCGATTGAACACGGCCACGGACGTCGCGCCCGCCATGAACAGCAGCACCCCGGCGGCGCGCCATTCCGAGCGCTGGAACCAGCGGAGTTCGACGGTGCGCGCCTTCGCGCGTGGTGGCTTGGGCAGCGCGCTGACAATACGGGCCACGTCCACGCGCGGCACGGCCGCCGTCAACGACACGCCGAGGCTGCGCAGCAGCGCGACCTCATCGGCGCAGTCGCTGCAGCTGGCCACGTGCAACGCCACCGACGCGGCGCGATCGGCATCGAGCCGTCCGTGCACCCAGTCAGGCAGCAGGTCCCGCATGTCGCCGTTCGCACAATCACGCATCGAGAAACTCCTTGACCGATCGCATCGCGTGGTGGTAATGCACCCGGGCGGCCCCTTCCGTGCTGCCGACCAGATCCGCGATCTCCTTGTATCCCATCCCTTCCGTCACCCGCAAGGTGAACACTTCGCGCTGCAACGTCGTGAGGCGCAGCACTGCCGCCCTGAGTCGATCTTCCATCTCCTGGGCGACCATCGACGACAAGGGGTCGTCGGATGATGCCGCATCATCTTCCTGCACCTCGACCTCGGTGCCTCGTCGTTTTGCCGATCGTCGCCGGTCCAGCACCAACCGCCGTGCGATCGTGAACAGCCATGTCCTGAAGGCGGCCTCGGAGCGAAACGACTCGATTGCTCCGAACGCGCGCACAAAGGTGTCCTGCACAACCTCGTCCACGTCCACCCGCATCCCGAGCGACGACACGAAGCGCGCCACCGCCGGGGCATGGCGAGTGACCAGCTCGCTCGCGGCGCGCTCGTCCCCCCCCAACCACCGGGCGATCAGGGCGGCGTCGAGCGCCGGGTCGTCGCGCGGGTCTGTCGGTGCCATGCTCCAACCGGATGACGTGGCGGCGGCGAAATCGTTAAGGCAACGAAGAAAACCCGAACCCGCGGTGGCCGAGGCCTGCGCCAAGCGGTAATCTGGCGCTGCGCCGCTCCACCGGACAGGCGGTACCCCGTCCTCCCAGCACCCCGCTCTCATCGTGCCCCAGCGCCCAGAACGGATCGCCCACCGCGGCGCGTCTCGCGAGTTGCGGGAGAACACGCTCCCCGCCTTCCTGCGCGCGCTGGAGCGCGGGGCCGACGCCATTGAGCTGGATGTGCACGCGACAGCGGACGGAGTGGTCGTCGTGCATCATGACCCGCGACTCAAGCCGGATACCACCCGGCCACAGTTTGCCGGCCGCGCGATCAGGGAGATGCCCTGGGCCGAACTACAGCGCGTGCTCTATCGGGACGGTCACGGGCTCCCGACACTGGCCGAGGTCCTTGAGGCGGTGGGAAGCCGGGGGACGGTGTATGTGGAGGTCAAGCAGCCGGGCATCGAGCCCGCGGTCGCGGAGGTGCTGCGGGCATCCGCCACACGGACTGCCGTGCACGCCTTCGACCACCGCGTCTCGCGGGCCATGCGCGCGCTGGCTCCGGACATCGCCACCGGCGTTCTGGTCGATGCCTACCTGGTGGACGCGCCGCACGCCCTGCGAGCGGCCGCTGCCCGCGACTACTGGCCGAGTGTCGAGTTCTGCGATGCCGCGCTCATCGAGGCCGTGCATGCCCAAGGCGGGCGGGTGATCGCGTGGACCGCCAATGACCCGGACGTGATCGCCTCGCTCACGGCCGCTGGCATCGACGGATTGTGCACCGACGACGTGCGGTTGCTCGAGCCGCGGTGACCATGCAGGTCGGCGCTAGTGCCCCTTCGGTTTACGGCGTACGTTAGCCTACCCGTCGCCCGCGGCGGTGCCCGGACCACCGTTCTTTCCTCGTGCAGGAGCTTCGCATGACATCGTGGACGCGCCATTCCCTGCTAGCTGCCACGGCACTGACCGTGGCCTCCCTGTCCGCCGGCGCACAAGCCAAGCCCGCGGCTCCGGCCGGACCAGCCGCCAAGAGTGCGATGGTCGGCGAACTCATGAAAGACGTCGAAGACGTGCGCTCGAAGCTCGTGCAGTTGGCCAAGGCGATGCCCGCCGCCAGTTACGCCTACCGCCCGGAAGCGGGGGTCCGTTCCACGGGTGAGGTGCTGCTGCACGTGGCAAGCGACAACTATCTCATGCCCACCTTTGCGGGCGTACCGATGGATCCGGCCACCAAGCTGAGCGACAAGGACTTCAAGACCTTCGACACGTACGAGAAGCAGAAGATGGACGTGAACGGTACGGTCGCCGCGTTGGACAAGTCGTTCGCGCACCTCGCCAAGGCGATGAGCGCCACCACCGATGCCCAGTTGGAGACCAAGGTCAAGATGTTCGGTCAGGAGATGACGATGCGGGCCATGTGGATCGGCACCACCACGCACCTGCATGAGCACCTCGGTCAGATGATCGCCTACGCGCGGGCGAATCACATCACACCGCCCTGGAGCAAGAAGGCGTAATGCGCAGCACGCCGAGGCCTTCCCGCGTTGTTCGCAGGAAGGCCTTTTGCTTTGCCGTCCCGCGCACGTCCAACACTTGTCGGAGTCACTGTCTCATGCGTCTTTGTGTTTCCACGCTCGCGGCGCTCGCCGTCGCCCTGCCGCTCAGCGCCCAGGGCACGGCCCGCCCCTCCGTCCCTGATTCCACGCGCAAGAGCGCGACCTACGTGGCCGGCGCGCTCTCGATCCCGAACGCCGATCCCTTCCCCAGCACCTACAAGGCACGACCGGCCCGCAACACCGTCATCCGCAACGTCACGATCCTGACCGGTACGGGCGCGCGCATCGACAATGGCAGCGTACTGCTCTCGGGTGGCAAGGTCATGAGCGTTGGCGCGAGCGTGAACGCGCCGCCCGACGCCGAGGTGATCGATGGCGCGGGCAAGTGGCTGACGCCAGGGCTCGTCGATACACACTCGCATCTGGGCGTCTATCCGGCGCCCGGCGTCGATGCGAACAGCGACGGCAACGAGGCGACCAATCCCAACACGTCTCAGGTGTGGGCGGAACACTCCGTCTGGCCGCAGGATCCGCAGTTTCCGAGGGCCTTGGCCGGTGGTCTGACCACGATGCAGGTCCTGCCCGGCTCGGCCAACCTGTTCGGCGGCCGCTCGGTCGTGCTCAAGAACGTGCCCGGCCGCTCGGTTCAGGAGATGAAGTTCCCGGGGGCCAAGAACGGACTCAAGATGGCGTGCGGCGAGAATCCCAAGCGGGTGTATGCCAGCCGGGGCCCGAGCACGCGCATGGGCAACGTGGCGGGCTATCGCGCCGCCTGGATCGCCGCCGACGCCTATCGCCGCCGTTGGGACAAGTGGCTCGCCGATCGCGCGGGTGATCCGCCGGGTCGTGACCTGCAGCTCGAGACGATGGCCGAGGTACTGCGCGGCAACATCTTCGTGCAGAACCACTGCTATCGCGCCGACGAGATGATGCAGATGATCGACATCGCCAAGGAGTTCGGCTACCAGATCCGCTCCTTCCACCACGGCGTCGAAGCGTACAAGATCGCGGATGTGCTCGCCAAGGAAGGGATCTCGGCCTCGATCTGGAGCGACTGGGGCGGATTCAAGATGGAAGCGCTCGACGGTGTGCGCGGCAACCTCGCGCTCGTGCATGCGGCGGGCGCGCGCGCGATCGTGCACTCCGACGATGCCACCGGCACGCAGCGTCTCAATCAGGATGCGGCCAAGGGGGTGGCAGCCGGCGCGGCACTCGGCATTCAGATTCCGCCCGAGGTGGCGATCACCTGGATCACCAGCAACCCGGCCTGGGCGATGGGACTCGAGGACAAGATCGGCGCGCTTGCCCCGGGCAAGAACGCCGACGTGGTCCTCTGGACCGGCAATCCGTTCAGCGTGTACAGCAAGGCCGACAAGGTGTGGATCGACGGTGCCCTCATGTTCGATCGCGGCGATCCACGAGGGTGGTGGAAGACCGACTTCGAACTCGGGTTCGTGCCCGTCGTGATGGGAGGGTCCCGCTGATGCGCCGTTCCCTGCTCCGCGCCCTCGTGGCGCTCGCCTGCGTGGCGCGGTTCGCTGACGCGCAGGTCGTCGCCATTACCGGTGGCACCGTGTATCCCGTCAAGGGCCCCAAGATCGAGAACGGCACCGTCATCATCTCGGCCGGCAAGATCACGGCGGTTGGCGCCGGCCTTGCTGCCCCCGCCGGGGCGACCGTCATCGATGCCCGCGGCAAGTGGGTGACGCCGGGATTGATCAATGCCAATACCAACCTCGGACTCGTCGAAGTCGGCGCCGTCGCCGAGACGCGCGACAACGGCGTGCGCAGTGCCAACGGTGTGAGCGCCTTCTTCCAGCCGTGGGAAGGGCTCAACGCAAGCTCCACCAACATTCCGCAGGCGCGCAATGATGGTCTCACGACGGTGGTCACCGTGCCGACGGGCGGTATGGTGAGCGGCCAGGCGGCCGTGATCGACCTGAGCGGCGACACCCCCGAGGCGCTCGTACGCAAGGCACCCGCCGCGATGGTGGCCAACTTCGGCCACACGAGTGCCCGCGGCGACCTGTTCGGCAAGATGCGCGAACTCCTCAACGATGCGCGCGTGTACGCCACGCGCCGCGCGCAGTACGAACTGGGCAACACCCGCAGCATGGCCGCCAGCAAGGCGGACCTCGAGGCGCTGCAGCCGGTGCTCGCGGGTACGATGCCACTCGTGATCGATGCTGATCGCCGGAGCGACATCGAGGCGGCACTGCGCATCGCCAAGGAGTACAAGCTCAAGCTCATCCTCTCGGGCGCGGCCGAAGCGTGGATGGTGGCCGATCAGATCGCAGCGGCCAAGGTGCCCGTGCTGACGGGCGGCATCTTGAACATTCCGCGTTCGTTCGCCACGCTCGGCCAACGGGGCGACAACCTCGCGCTGCTGCGCAAGGCCGGGGTCAACGTGATCATCATCTCCGATTCATACGCGAGCGGTGACGGCTTCAACGCCGGCAACGTGCGCTACGAGGCGGGCAACGCGGTCTCGGCGGGGCTCGGCTGGGACGACGCGCTTCGTGCGCTCACGCAGGCGCCGGCCGAGGCGTACGGCGTGGGCGCGCAGGTCGGCGCGCTGGCAGCCGGCATGGATGGCAACGTGGTGGTCTGGAGCGGCGACCCGTTCGAATTTTCCACCAGGGCCGAGGCGGTGCTCATCAAGGGGCGTCGCGTCGAAGGGATGAGCCGCCGGAACGAGTTGGAGAAGCGGTATCGCACCTTGCCGCCGGCAGGGTACGCGAAGCCCTGACGTCATACGAACAGCGCAGGTCGGAGCTCTCGACCTGATATCCCTCTAAAACATCCAAGCGCCGTGCGGCCAACTGCTCCGCACGGCGCTTGGTGATTCCCCCCCGGGAACCGATGCGTTACGACTGCTCCATGACTACTTCTGCTTGCGACGGCGGCCGACGAAGCCCAGGCCCAGCAGGCCGGTGGCCATCAGCGCCATCGACGCCGGCTCCGGCACGGTGCTCATGAACTCCTGCGCGCCGCCGTTGAGCGGGGCCCAGGTCGCACCGGTGCCGGCGCCGCTCATCGAGCGGTCGGAGAGCACGATGAACTTGGAGAAGTAGGACGGGTTCGACTGCGCGAGCTGCGCTTCGGCGGCGATCGAGGCGTTGATCCACGTCTGCGCCGCGGCCCACACCGTCTGGTCCCCGTAGCCGGCGACGGGAACGGCGTTGACCTGCGCGTTGGTGAAGGTCCGCCAGATCGCCGTGTGAATCCCCTTCACGGCAAGCGAGCCGTTGCTCTTCCCGGCAAACTGGTCCGAGAGCCACGCCGCGCGACGATAGCGCGAGTACCAGTCGCTGTAGCCGCCCCACCGGAGCAAGGAGCGGTCCATGGTCGCGGAGAGCTGCTGCTCCCAGGCGCCATACTGCTGTCCGTAGTTGATGTCGTTGAGCAAGTCGACGCAGACGACGTCGATCAGTGCGCCGCCGACGTATCCGCCGCCGGTCGTGATCGTGCCGCCCTCCTTGGCCGTGTAGACGCCGCCCCATACGTTGCCGATCACGGCGTTCGGATTGCCGATGCCGATGAACTTCATGTCGGTCGCGACAGCCTGCGCACTGGCGCTCGAAGCCGAGAGCGCGAGCGAGAGTCCAACGAAGGCGGAGCGGAGAGCGCGCATCTGGGAGATCCTGTCTGAGGTGATGGCAGCGGCGCGGACGAGCCGTGCGCCGTGTCGTGCACACCCCCTCATAAAGCATCTATCGGGCCACACCAGTGTGACGCGTGTCGCAATGTGGATCTATCTGTATGTTGTGTAAGCACTTAGCGGTTTACGTTCGGTCGGCACTGACCAGCAAGTGCACAGCGAGGCACGACGGCGCAAAACAGCTGGAACCAACCGCGTGATAGCGGTTGTTGCCTCGTAGCCACACCGTGGTGCGCATCCCCCAGCAGATGCCTGCCCTCCGTCCCACACCCGGGGTCGATGCTTATGTCGTTCGTTTGGCGCTACCTGCTCGGACTTGCCCTCTTCGCGGTGCTCGACTCGGCGTGGCTCCTCGGCGTGGGTGCGAGCTTCAACCGCGCCCAGTTCGGGCACCTCATGCGTGCGGACACGATCTGGAGCGCCGCGGTGATCTTCTACCTCATCTATGGCGTGGCCGTGCTCGCGCTGTGCGTGCAGCCGGCGTTGCCGTCGGGCCGCGCGCGCGATGCCGCGTGGCGCGGCGCGCTCCTCGGCGCTGCGGCGTATGGTGCATTCGACCTCACCAGCCTCGCGCTGTTCAAGGACTTTCCGGTGCCCGGTGCGATCGTGGACATGACGTGGGGAACGAGTGCGACAGCGATCGTGAGTGCGCTTGTGGCGCGTCTCAGCACCGGAGCGCGCTCTCGCCATACCGAACTGAGCGCCCGCGCGTGACCGCCGTGGCGAGAGACCGTCGCATCATCGCGATTGCCGGGGCCAGCGGGTTCGTCGGGTCGCATCTCATCCCGGCGCTGCGGGATGATTTCGAACTCGTGGCCCTCGCGCGGACGGCGCGTCCCCCGTCGAGCGGGATCACATGGCGCGCGTGCGATCTCTTTTCGTCGACCAGCACCAATGCAGCGCTCGCGGGGGTCGATGTCGCCGTGTACCTCGTGCACTCGATGATGCCGTCGTCGCGCCTGTTTCAGGGCGACTTTCACGACACCGATCTCCTCCTCGCCGACAATTTCGCGAAGGCGTGCGTGCAGGCGGGGGTCAAGCAGATCGTCTACCTCGGCGGCCTCGTCCCCGCCGCCGGGTACGTGAGCAAGCACTTGCAGAGTCGGCTCGAGGTGGAGGGCGTGCTGCAGGCGTCCGGGATTCCCGTCACTTGCTTGCGCGCGGGGATGGTCGTTGGTCCGGGTGGAAGCTCATTCGAGATCCTGCGCACGCTGGTCGAACGCCTCCCGTGGATGATCCTGCCAACGTGGACGCGCAGCGCGGGACAGGCCGTCTTCCTTGATGACGTCGTCGCGGTGCTCAAGGCGGCGCTCATCGAGCCAACCATGCGCGGTCGTACCTTCGATCTCGTCAACGGTGAGTCGCTGACGTACGAAATGCTGCTGCGCCAGACCGCGGCGGCGCTCGGCATGAAGCGTGTCATGCTCCCGGTGCCGATCGCGTCGACCGGGTTCTCGAAGCGCTGGGTGCAACTGTTCGGCAAGGCGTCGCACGAGCTCGTCTCGCCGCTGATCGACAGCTTGCAGTGCGATCTCCCGCAGCTGACCCCGGAGCCGGAGATCGCGCGCTTCATTCGATACCCGACCTTCGAACGCATGCTGGTGGAAACGCTGCGTCGCTCCGAGGGCCGGCCGGACCAGCCGACCGTGGCACCGGGGCGCAGCCACGAGTCGACGGTGCGATCGATCCAGCGCCTGCCTCCGGTCCCTGACCACGACGCACCGTTCATCGCGGACGCCTACATCGAGTGGCTGCCCCGCTTCTTCCGCTCGCTCATCCGCGTGAGGCACCTGCGCGACACGTCGCGCGTCACCTTCTCGCTGGCTCTCGTGCCGTGGCCGCTGCTCGTGCTGGAGCTGATCGACCAGGGCGCCGACCGCACGCGCGCCAAGTTCCACATCGTGGGCGGGGTCCTGTCGAAGACGACCACGACGGGATGGTTCGAGTTTCGCCAGGTTGCCAAGCGTCGCTACACGCTGGCGGCGATCCATGGCTTCATTCCGGCACTGCCATGGCTGCTGTACATCGCCACACAGGCGCCGATACACGCGTGGGTGATGAACCAGTTCGGTCGGCACCTTGTTCGCACGCGGGACGGCGAGCATTCCGTTCGGTAACGCGCTCCCGTACGCGCGCGGGTACGACTCCCCTACCTCGTCGGCCACACGAGCAACGGACTCTCCGCGAAGTTCCTGAGTCCCGGGGGGCCGGCCCGGTTGCGGGCACGGCGCACGCTCGAAGCGAAGCGCGCCGTCACCCAGAGGATGACGGCGCGCAGACCAGCGTCGAATCGAGGGTGGCGCCTTAAACGGCGCTCGTCGCCTCGACCGGCGCCGGATAGACGCTGACCTTGTAGCGGGTCTTGCTCTTGTGCTCGAACTTCACCACGCCATCGATGAGGGCGTAGATCGTGTAGTCGGTGCCAAGCCCGACGTTGCGACCGGGATGCCACTTCGTGCCGCACTGGCGGACGAGGATGTTCCCGGCGCGGACCGTCTCGCCGCCGTACTTCTTGATGCCGCGGTACTGCGGATTGGAGTCGCGCCCGTTGCGCGAGGAGCCTACGCCCTTCTTATGTGCCATGATCCTGGTCTCCTAAGCTCAACCGAGGGTGATCTGGTTGACGCGGATTTCGGTAAAGCCCTGACGGTGGCCCTGCTTGCGCGCGTAGTTCTTGCGGCGCTTGAACTTGAACACGACGATCTTGTCGCCGAGCCCCTGCTTGATGATTTCGGCCGTGACCTTGGCGCCGGTGAGCGTCGGAACGCCCGCGCGCACGGTCGTGCCGTCGGAGCCGAGGAGGACCTCGTTGAACTCGATGGCGGTGCCGGCGTCGCCGGGAAGGCTGGGAATCCGCAGGGACTTGCCCGGCTCAACCTTGTACTGCTTGCCGCCGGTGCGGATGATCGCGTAGCTCATGGGTTGCTGCCTGTTGGGTGGTGTCGGAAGTAGCCTAACAAAGTACCTACCCGAAAGCCCCATATCAAGGGGGGCTATGGAGTTAGCCGTCAGGCCACGGCGTACTGCTGCGTCACGTCCCGCATCGCCCCCTTCACCACGATCTTGAACTCGTCCGGATTGAGCAGGGGGTCGTCCCGCAGCTCGATGCTGAATCCGGCCGTCTTCTCGAGCTTCTTGGCCAGGTCCTGCTCCTGCTCGAGCGCGTAGAGCGCCACATCCGGGTGGATCCGCACGATCAGCGCATCGCGCCGCCCCTCCACGGACACGCGCTTGACCGACCGCTCGATCCGACGCAGCACGGTTTCCGGGGTGAACACCCGCCCGGTGCCATGGCAGACCTGGCACGGCTCGGTCATCTGCTGCAGATGGCTCTGCCGCACCCGCTGGCGGGTCATCTCGATGAGTCCCAGGTCGCTCACGGCGAACGCCTTGGTCCGCGCGCGATCGCGCGACAGGTGCATGCGGAGTTCCTGCAGCACGCGGTCGCGGTTCTGCTTGGTCTCCATGTCGATGAAGTCGCAGACGATGATGCCGCCCACGTCGCGCAACCGGAGCTGCCGTGCGACCTCGCGCGCCGCCTCCATGTTCGTCTTGAGCACCGTCTTCTCGGGGTCCTTCTTGCCCGTGTAGCGTCCCGAGTTCACGTCGATCGTGACGAGCGCCTCGGTCGGCTCGACGATCAGGTAGCCGCCCGACGGCAAGTCACAGCGCCGCTTGAACAGATCACGGATTTCCGTCTCGATCTCGGCCTTGTCGAACAGCGGCGCCGGTTCCTCGTACAGCCGCACCCGTTCGAGCAGCTCGGGCGCGATCCCCTTGAGGTACTCCGTGATCTCGTTGTACACCTGCTTCGAGTCCACGGTCACATTGTCGACCTTCGTGCTGAACACGTCGCGCATCAGCGAACGGGTGAGCGACGTCTCGCGATGGATGAGCGAGGGTGCGCGCACGAACCGCTTCTTCTTGTTGATCCGGCTCCACTGCCCGATGAGCGTCGTGAGCTCGCGCTCGAACGTCTCCTTGGTGACTTCCTCACCAACGGTGCGGACGATCACGCCGCCCGCATCCTTGGGCAACACGGCCGTCACCATCTCGCGCAGCCGCGCGCGCACCGCCTTCTCGCCGATCTTGCGGCTCACGCCAACGCGACGCGGAGCGAAGGGCATGTACACGAGGAATCGGCCTGCCAGCGATACCTGCGCGGTCACGCGGGGGCCCTTGGTGCTGATGGGCTCCTTGGTGACCTGCACGATCACTCCCGGCCCCTTCTTGAGCGCGTCCTGATTCGCGGGGGCCTTGGCGCGGCCGCGGGGGGCGCGACCGGCGGGGGGAGCGCCCTTGTCCTTCGCGTCCTTGCTCTCCTTTCCGTCTTTTCCACTGTCCTTGGCGGCGTCCTTTCCGCCGTCCTTCGCCTCGCGGACCGCTCCTTTCCCCTCTCCCGCTTCCGCGACCGCGTCCTGGGGATCGTCGCCGCCCTCGGCGTCGTCCTCCCCGTCAGCGTCGTCATCATCATCGTCGCCGCCATCGTCAAAGACGAGGTCGGTGGCGTGGAGAAACGCACTCTTCTCGGTGCCGATGGCGACGAAGGCCGCCATGAGGCCGGGCTGGACCGCCTCGACACGCCCGACGTAGATGTCGCCTACCATGCGGCGGGCATCCGGGCGCTCCACGAGCAGCTCGGAGAGCTGCCCGTCCTCCAGAATGGCCACGCGCGTCTCACGCGCCGAGGCGTTGATCAGGATCTCGCGCTTCATCACGTCCGGCGATCACGCCCCGGCGACTCGAATCGGGAGGATCGGCGGCCCTACGACGAGGAAAGAGCGGCGCGCGGCGCTGGCCGGGCGACACTCGAAGGCGGCCACTCTCAGGCTCTCGGATCCACTCCCTCGCTCCACTCGTCCCAGCCCGCCCTTCGCCGCGGCGTGGTCTCCCGGGGCCCGGGGTCGCACGACGTGCACGCAAGGGCGGATACCCGCCGGAAAAGAGCGCGAGGGGTGACGCGCCCGACGGCGCGGCACGGAACCCGCTGCTGAAAGCGCGAGGATGCAGCCCGGGGTCACGACGTCGTGCACCCAGCCACTCCCTCAGGTGGACCGTCCCGCGAGTCGCTCGGGGAGAGGGCCACCGGTTACCAAAGCATTACGGATAGAACAGTTAAAGGCCGCCGCATGTTTCCGCAATCCCGACCAGCGGTTCTGTCGGCTCGCGAACGCCGACCACCGCTGGCGCGACCGCGGCGCGCACCACCCTCACCCCGCCAGATCGCGCAGCAGATGACGCGCGATCACCATCCGCTGGATCTCGCTCGTCCCCTCGCCGATCTCGCAAATCTTCGCATCGCGAAACATCCGCTCGACCGGATAATCCTTGGTGTAGCCGTACCCGCCATGGATCTGGATGGCCTTGGTGGTGGCGCGCATCGCCAGCTCCGAACAGAAGAGCTTGGCCATCGCGGCCTCCTTGCTGAACGGCTTGCCATGCTGCGCCAGCCACGCCGCGTGGAACATCAGGTGGCGCCCCGCCTCGATCTCGGTGGCCATGTCGGCGAGCTGGAACTGCACCCCCTGAAAGCCGGCGATCGCCTGTCCAAACTGCTTGCGCACCGAGGCGTACTTGAGCGCGGCGTCGCACGCGCCCTCGGCCAACCCCAACGAGAGCGCCGCCAAACCGATGCGACCGGCGTCCAGTGTGCGCATGAAGTTGATGAACCCCATCCCCTCTTCGCCGAGGCGGTTCTCGACGGGCACCTGCACATCCTCGAAGATCAGCTCACGCGTGTCGCTCGCGCGCCAGCCCAGCTTGTCTTCCTTCTTGCCCGCGCGAAACCCCTTGAGGGTGGGCAGCGTGGCGTCGTGCCCCACCCCGGCCGCCGCAGCCGCAGCCAGGTCCACGGTTTCCTTGGTGAGGATGAAGGAGCTGATCCCCTTGGTCCCCTTTCCCGGATCGGTCACGGCGGTCACGACGAAAATCTCGCCGACGCCGGCGTGCGTGATGAACCGCTTGGTGCCGTTGAGCAGGTAGTGATCACCGTGGCGAACCGCGGTGGACTGCGTGCCACCCGCATCAGAGCCGGCCCCGGGCTCCGTGAGTCCGAAGCCGCCAAGCACGGAACCACTCGCGAGCTTGGACACGTAGCGCTGCTTCTGCTCGTCGGTGCCGAAGTACACGATCGGGCTGGTGCCGAGCGTGGTATGGGCACTGACCGTGATGGAGTGCGACGCGCACACCTTGGCCAGCTCGTGGATCGTGATCATGTACGCGATCGTGTCGAGCCCGGCGCCGCCCATCTCTTCAGACCACGGCACGCCGAGGAGTCCCAGTTCGCCCATCCGCTTGACCGTGGGCCACGGGAACTCGCTCGAGGCGTCGTACTGTGCGGCGATCGGCGCGATCTCGGTCTGCGCAAAGGAGCGCACCATCTCGCGTACGGCGAGGTGCTGCTCGCTGAAATACAGGCTGTCGTCCATGGGGAGGCCTCGGGGAGCGCCGCGCGACATGCACAGCCTCTCAATATCGCCGGTGGGTCATGCGCCGGGCAAGAATCAGAAGGGTCGGAGAGTGGGCGCAGGGCACACCACCGTGGTCTGCTGTCCGCCCTGCCCTCCCTCCCCTCGCTAGCGCCCGCCCTCGCGCGCCTTCCGCACCATCTCCCGCACGTCGGCCCGCAGCGCCTCCGCATCGAACACGATCCCCCGCTTGATCGTGTACTTCACGCCGCCCTTGTGCACCATCGTGGCGCCCTCGGCCACCTCGATCCCCGTGCCATAGAGCGCCTTGAAGTTGTGCAGCGGGTTGGCATCGACGATCAGCAGGTCGGCGTCGAAGCCGACGCGGATGACCCCCGTGCTCTGCAGGCCGAGGGCCTGCGCGCCGTTGTACGTCGCGTTGCGAATGACCTCGAGCGGCGTGAACCCCGCCTCCTGCTGCATCTCCAGCTCGCGGATGGTGCAGAAGCCGTACAGCTGCCAGATGAATCCGGCATCGGAGCCGACCGTCACGCTGCCACCCCGGCGCGCGTACTCGCGCACCCAGCGCATCCAGAGCTGGTAATTGTTGCGCCAGCGCACTTCATCGGCCGTGGTCCAGTCGAAGAAGTACGAGCCGTGACGCGCCGGATCGGCTTCGAAATTCTCGAGGAGCGCAGGGAGCGCGTAGTCCTTGAGCCACGGCTGTGACCGGGCCCGCGTGATATCGCGGTTGGCATCGTAGATGGCCAGCGTGGGGTCCCACACGACCTTGCGCGCGATCATCGTGTCGATGACCGCAGACAGTCGCGCCGGATCCGCCTGTCGCCAGAGGTCACCGGCCCAGCGAAAGCGATCGAGTTCGTTGTCGTAGTTGTACGTATCTGGCCAATCCTGCCGCCCGCCGATCGCGGCATCGGGAATCCCGTACCAATGCTCGATCGAGCGCACCCCCCAGCGCGCCGCGTCGAGCGCATTGGCGGCCTGGATCTTCATGTCGGTGGCAATCGGGAGGTTCTGCGCGCGCGCTTCATCCGAGATCGCCTGCCAGACATCGGGATAGTTGATGAACACCTTGAGCCCGGCCGCTCCCTTCTGCTTCAGGGTACGCACGAGCGTGCGCGCTTCCGCGGGCGTGGGAGCGCCGGCCACGGCGTAGGGGATGATCGTGGGGGCATTGATCCGGTTCTCGTCCGAGAGTCGCGCATGCGCCACGATGGTGTCGATCCCCTCGGTGGAGCCGGGCTCGCGCACGGTGGTGATGCCATGCGCCAGCCACAGCTTGTACACGTAGTCACGGGGCATCGGCTTGCCGGCGCGCGTGAACTGGATGTGCCCGTGCATGTCGATGATGCCGGGCATCACGTACATGCCGGTGCCGTCGATGGTGCGATCTGCAGCCTTGACCGTCGGCGCGTTGGCGATCGTGCTGCCCGAGAACTCCTGCGCCCGGCTCTGCTGCATCCCGATGATCTTCCCGTTCTCGATCGTGAGATCGAGGGGGCCTCGCAGCGGATTGCCCATGCCGTCGATCACCGAAATGTTGGTGATGACGAGCCGCCCCACGCGTTGGCCGATCGACGCGGTCGGCGCCTGTGCGGCGGCCACAGGCGCTGAGAGGGCGAGACAGGCGAACAGGACGAAGCGGTGCGCAGGCAGTCGGATCACGGTCGGCTCAGGAAGAAGAAGTCGGCGCCTAACGTACGCGCTTCTTGCCCGCTCCGCTGGCCCGCCCCGGTGCCTCGACCGCTTCGCCCAGGCAGCGGTCGCAACTGCCGCAGTTGGTGCGCCGATCTGCGCCGGGGTCGCCGAAGTAGGCGAGGAGGACCCGACGACGACACCCGCTCGCGTATGCATAGCGCTGCATGGCATCGAGCTTCGCGGTTTCGGCGGCACGTCGGCGATCGAGCGACTTCCAATCGACCTGAGGCAGAGTCGCGAGGAGCCGGGCGGCGGTGCCCGCGCG
This sequence comes from Gemmatimonadota bacterium, assembly GCA_031372565.1. GTDB lineage: Bacteria > Gemmatimonadota > Gemmatimonadetes > Gemmatimonadales > Gemmatimonadaceae > JACPPC01. The sequence goes on from JANMLN010000012.1 coordinate 36,851, forward strand.
TTGCCAGGCCACGAACTGCAGCGCCTGCAGCGCGTCGAGTGACCGCGCGATATCCCACGGAGAGCCCAATCCGGGTGGGAAATCGGCCAGGTCGACGACCGCACCATCGGCGACCCTGCCACGCGTGCCCTTCCAGAGCGCGCGCAGGAGGCGGAGTTCCCTGGACGCCGAGTCGGCAAACGTCTCGCGAATGCGCTCCGGTGCTGCGAGCAGCCGCACAAAGGCGCGCGTGCCATCCGTTGCCGCAGGCAAGAGCGCCGAGGCGTCGGCAAACAGGCGCAGCGCACGCTCGACGACCCGGACGTTCCCCTTGGGGATGGCGGCCGCGAGGTCCTCGGCGGACGCGCTCACCGAGCCATCGGCCTGTGCCGCTGCACGCAGCTGCTTCCACACCGCCTCGATCTGCGGCCGCTCCGGATGGGCGCTCTTGATGAAGAACTCGTGCGTGAACCGGTCGGGAAAGGCGTGCAGGAGCAGGCAGCTCGCGTGTTGTCCGTCGCGGCCGGCGCGGCCCGCCTCCTGGTAGTACGCCTCGAGGGTGCCCGGCATGGCGTGGTGGACGACCAACCGCACGTTGGGCTTGTCGATACCCATGCCGAAGGCGCTGGTGGCGACGATCGCGCGGAGCGACTCGCCCATGAAGGCGTCCTGCACGCGGGAGCGTTCAGCGTCCTCGAGTCCGGCGTGATAGGCGGCGGCCCTCACCTTCTTGCGGCGCAGGCTGTGTGCCACGCGCTCGACTTCACGCCGAGTCGTGGCGTAGACCACGGCCACGCCCGAGGGCATTTCGCGCAGCGCCACGGCGAGGGCGTCGTCCTTGGCCGCCTGCGTGGGAGCGGGGCGCACGCGATACGTGAGGTTGGCACGGTCGAACCCGGCGACGATCACGTGGGCATTGCGGAGGGCGAGCTGGGCCACGACGTCCGTGCGCACCGCGGGCGTGGCGGTGGCGGTGAGCGCGAGCGTGGATGGGGCACCGATGGCATCGCGAATCGTCTTGACCCGCCGATAGCTCGGGCGGAAATCGTGCCCCCACTCGCTGATGCAGTGCGCCTCGTCGACGGCGAGCAGCCGGACCCCCGCGCGCGCGAGCCGGTCCGCGGTACGGCCGCTTTCGAACCGCTCCGGGGCGAGATACAGCAGCCGGATGTCGCCTCGCTCGACCTGCGCCCATCGGTCGTTGACCTCGCCCTGCGAGAGCGTGCTGTTGAGATAGGTGGCGGCGATGCCGCGTCGCGTGAGGGCGTCGACCTGATCCTGCATCAGCGAGATGAGCGGCGAGAGCACCACCGTCAGCCCGCCCTGCACGAGCGCGGGCACTTGATAGCACAGCGACTTCCCGCCCCCGGTCGGCAGCACGACGAGCACGTCGTGTCCATCGAGGACCCGCCGGATGGCCTCGGCCTGTCCTGGGCGAAAGTCGTCAAAGCCGAAGTGGCGGGCGAGAATCGCCCGAGCGGTTGCCAGCGTGCTCATCTCCGCAGTGTATCGCGTCGAACGTGCAGATGCCCGATTGCGTTACCACTGACAGCATCGTCCTATTGCGGTGGGGCAAAGGCTCCCCGTGCGCGTTCGAATTCCCCCCGCCATTGCCATGCGGCCCGATACCATCCTCATCACGTCGTACATCGTGCAGGCGCTGCTCGCAGCGTCGTACGGCGCGGCATTCCTCGGCTTCTGGCGTCTCTACGGCCAGAACTACCTGCGGGATTGGTCGTATGCGTGGGCCGTGTTCGCGCTCTACGCCGTGGCGTCGGGCTCCGCGTACTGGCTGGCGACGGCGGGGCGCTCCCCCTCGGATCCGTCGCGCCTGGTCGCGTCCACGATGGCCATCGTGTGCGGATTTTCCTACGCACTGCTGTTGGTGCGTGGAACGCGCACGCTGACGGGGTTCGCGCGGCTCTCTCCGCAACTCGTGCGCCTCCTGCTCGTGAGCGCGGGAGGACTTGCACTCGCGATGGTGCTGGCCTCCGCCCCCGATACGGTCTCGCGAGGCACGCGCGTCTTTCTCCGGGTCACGGTGCTGATGACGACGATGGGCGGCGCCGCGGTGTATGCGGGAGTGGTCGCGTGGCAGGGGGGCGGGTCGCAGGAATGGTTTGGACTTCGGTTCACGGGGAGTCTGCTGATCGGGTTCGGCCTGAAGCAGTTGCTGAATGGCGTGCTCTTGCAACTGCCAGGCACCTTCGCGACGGTCGGTCCGTCGCTGACGGTGCTCGATGCGCTGTTTGTCCCGATCGTCGGGTCGTCGATGGCGGTCACGCTGCTCGTGATCGAGCGGGCGCGGGCGCGCGAGGCCGACGTCGTCGCGGCGGCGGCATCGGCCGCACTGCGCGAGAGCGAGTCGCGTTTCCGGTCGATCATCGACGGCACCTCCGACGTGATCCTGTCCCTGTCACCCGAGGGAATCGTCGAGTTCGTGTCACCGTCGGCGACGCGCTCGCTTGGCTGGTCCGTGGCACAGGTGGTGGGGCGATCGGCATTCGACTTCGTGCACCCGGCCGACGTGGCGGACACCCAGCACGCAATGCGGCGCATCCTCGCGGGAGAGCGTGGGGTCCGTGCGCAGGAGATCCGGTTACGCCGCACGGACGGGAGCTGGATGCTCGTCGAGGCGCTGGGCACCATGACGCCGGGGCCGACGGGGGAGCCGATGCTGGTCGTGACGGCGCGCGACCTGTCCGAACGCGTGGAGCTGGAGGCGCGGCTGCTGCAGGCGCAGAAGCTGGAGAGCATCGGCCAGCTGGCTGGCGGCGTCGCGCACGACTTCAACAACATCCTCACGGCGATCATCGGGCATGTGAGCATGGCGCGGCTGGGCGCGCCGCGTGATGCGCAGTTGCACGCGGAGTTGGATGACATCCAGCGCTCGGCCGATCGTGCGGCGGAGCTGACGCGCCAACTGCTGGCCTTCGCTCGGCGGCAGGTGATCGAGCCCGTCGTGCTCGACCTCAACTCGCTCGTCGACGGCATGCGTCGACTCCTGGCGCGCGTCATCGGAGAACACATCACGCTGGCGACCGAGTTGAGCCCGGCACTCTGGTCCGTGAAGGCGGACCCCGCGCAGCTGGAACAGGCCATCGTCAATCTCGCGCTCAACGCCCGGGATGCGATGCCGGGGGGCGGCCGGTTGATGCTGACCACCGCCAACGTGCACGTGTCGACGAGCGAAGCACAGGCGCACGGGCTGGCTGCGCCGGGCGATTTCGTGCGTGTCGTGGTCCAGGACAGCGGCGTGGGCATGGACGAGGCAACGCGGGCCCGCGTGTTCGAACCGTTCTACACCACCAAGGGGCCCACTGGCGGCACCGGGCTGGGGCTCGCCATGGTCCACGGCGTCGTGGCGCAGTCGGGCGGTGGCATCGCGGTGTTTTCATCGCCCGGAGCGGGGGCGCGGTTCAGCATTCTGCTGCCGTCCTACACGGGTCCGATCGAGGCGCGCCCCGCGCCCGTGGTGCCGCGCATCATCACGCCGGAGCGGGCCGCGACGATTCTGCTGGTCGAGGACGAGCCCCAAGTGCGGGCGGTGGCCTCGCGCGTCCTGCGGAGCGGCGGTTACGCGGTGCTCGAAGCGTCGAACGGCGCGGACGGCGTGGCAAAGGCGCAGGGGTTCGCGGGTCGCATCGACCTGATCTTGAGCGACCTGGTCATGCCGACGCTCAGCGGGCCCGCCATGTGGAACCAGATCAAGGCCCAGCGGCCCGAGGCGCGCATCATCTTCATGTCGGGCTTCAGTGCCGATACCCTGCCCGACGGCGGCACGCTGCCAACGGATGCGGCGTTCATCGACAAGCCGTTCACGCTGGACGGATTGTTGGCGAAGGTCCGCGAAGAATTGCGCGGCGCGTAGCGTCGAGGCGCCGAGGATTGCGCCGCGGAGCTACACCGCGCGCGCGAAGTGCCCGCGCGTGAAGTCGCCGTGCAGCGATTCGCGCACGCGTGCCGGATGCGGCGTCGCGCCGCGCGCGAGATCATCGACGAGCGTGCGATAGGCGGCGACGGTCTCACCCACCGTATCGCCCGGCACGTTGAACAGCAGCCTGAAATGCCGGATCCCGGCCTGCCACAGGCGCGGCGCCCATGCGGAGCCGTCGACCGGTCGTGAATGCAGCAACCGATTGCGGCAGGCCGAGTCGGTGGCGACCGGAAAGGTGTAGCCCGCCGGATCGGTCAGGCGCGTGTCCGTGTGCGTCCGCGTGCAGAGGTCGCGGCAGTGGGTCGGCGTCCGATCAAAGGCCGCCGAGAGCACGCAATGCTCGATCGTCATGCCCTCGGGACGGCCATGCAGCACCACATCGAAGCCCCGCCCATTCCACGGCGCGCTCACCTGCGCCATCTCGTCCGCGGTCAGTTCGATCGAGAGCGTGAGGCGCCGCGCGCCGAGGGCAAAGAGTTCGCCCGCCGCGTGCTGGTTGAACGCGTTGAGTGCGTAGTCGCCCGCCACGTCATGCCCAGCTCCGCCAAGCTCGGCGAGCAGTCCCAGATGCCCCGTCATCACGGGCAGGCCGAGGGCGAGCCACTTGTCGACGGTGCGCCGTTCTTCAGGTCGTACGATCGTCGGGGTGCGCAGTCGGAGCGTGACCCCCTGCTCTGCCAGCCGGCCGGCCAGCGCGCGCACACGCGTGACGGGTGGCGTCGGATGGCGCAGGAAGAGGTCGAGCACGATTTCGTCGGCGCCGGCGGCCGCGGCGGCGTCGGCATCTTCGATGCGCCACACGTCGGCGGAGAGGATCGCGCGGTCATCCGACTCGCTGATGACACGCGCCGTCGGCACGGATGCAATCGCCCGCGCAATCGCGTCGGTGCGCTCCGCCATGCGCGCCTGCTCCGCCCAATCGCGATGCAGCATCAACTCCTCGACCGCCGCCTGGCGCACACGATTGAGTTCGCTGACGGGCAGGAAGAGGCCAGCGCCGAGGCCGCTCATGTCCAGTGCGGCGAGGCGGAACGGCGTTTCACCCAGCCGGCCGAGCTGCTCACGGAGCTGCGGGACGTCGAGGGCGCGCTTGCTCGCCGGAGCGAGCGGGACTTCGCTGCGCGCGGTGACTTGGTCACCGTCGGCCGTGGCGATCAGCTTGAGTGGACCGCCCGCGCTGCCGAAGAGGCGCATGTCGAGCCGAATGCGCGGTGTGTGCGCGGGCAGCGACGCGAAGCTCGCGCGCGCGCGCTCGAGGAGTGCGGCGTGCGAGCTGCGCACCACCACCCATCCGGCCGGAACACGCTCCCGGGCGATGATCGCCTGCTCGGTGAGCCCGTCGCGCGTGCCGATCGTGCGCACGGTCTGCACGGCGAAGCCAGTCGACCCGTGCGCGCTTCCCTCCGGATGCTCGAACCCCAAGCCGTCGCCCGGCTCGATGGGGCTCGTGACCGCCACGAACAGCTCCGTGCCCGCGCGGTCCAGCACGACGCCGAGTTCGCGGCCCCGATTGTCGGGCTGCGCACGCGTGATGTAGTCGCGTCCGGCGCGCCCACCATACATGCCACCCGTGAAGCCGCGCGAGTAGATCTGCACGAGCGGCTCGGTCTCGGCGTCGGTCGGCGGCGTCCAGGTGCCATCGGCGATGCGATCCAGAAACTGGCGATAGCCGTGCGTCACCGTGGCCACGTACTCCGGCTTCTTCTTGCGTCCCTCGACCTTGAGGCATCCGACGCCCGCTTCGGCGATCTCCTGAAGGTGCTCCCACGCCCCAAGGTCCTTGGCGGAAATCAGGTAGCCGCGATCGAGCTCTGCACCGGACGTCTGGTCGGTCAGCACGTAGTCCTTGCGGCACGATTGCGCGCATGATCCGCGGTTCGCGCTTCGCTCGCTGATCATGCCCGACATGAAACACTGGCCCGAGTAGGCGATGCAGAGCGCGCCGTGCACGAACGTCTCGAGTCCCAGTTCGGGAACAGCCGAACGGATCGCGCGGATATCCTCGATCGTGTTCTCGCGCGCGAGCACGACGCGCTCGACGCCCAGGCCCTGCATCACGCGCGCCCCCGTGCCGTCGTGCACGGTCATCTGGGTGGAGCCGTGGATCTCGAGCTGGGGATAGAGCGCGCGAATGAGGCGCACGGCGCCGAGGTCCTGGACGATCGCCGCATCGATCCCCGCGTCGACCGCTTCGCCCAGGTGCACGAGTGCGTCGGCGAGTTCGGATGGCTTGAACAGGATGTTGAACGTGAGATAGATCCGCGCGCCCTTGGCATGCGCGATGCGGCAGGCCTCCGCCACCTCGTCCATCGTGAGCTGCGCACCCTCATCGCGCGCATTGAAACGGTCAGCGCCGAGATACACGGCGTTGGCGCCGTTGGCGACGGCGGCACGCACGGCATCGAGCGAGCCGGCGGGGGCGAGGAGTTCGGGGACGTTCATGGACGAAAGATAACCTCGTCCGGGTCCCGCTCCGATTCTCCGCGGGCATGGTCGCACGCGTTCACGCGCCCCGATTGTCGAGCGGGGATCCGCGCTGTATCGTGACGCGATGCGCACCCTTTGGCGGACCTGGTTCACCTTCGAAGTGCCTGTTCCGCGCGCCCTGTTCCTCGCGCACGGAATCCTGCTGGTGCTTCTCAAATACGCGGGCGACCAGCTGCTCGTGGTGGCGGCCGGCGGGCGACTCTTTCCGCCAACCACCTACCTCGCGCCGCTCATTGCCGCGTGGTCGTCGGGCCAGGGGGTGCTGACGCACGCGGCGGGATGGCTGCCCGCCGCCATGGCCCTGTGGACGCTGCCGTTTTTGTGGATCGGCCTCACCTTCTGCGTGCGTCGCGCCGTCGATGGCGGCCATTCCGGCTGGTGGGCGCTGCTCTTCTTCGTGCCGTGGGTCAACTGGCTCCTGTTGGCCGTGCTCGCCGTCCTGCCCACGGATGACACGACACCCCAGGACCTCTCGCCCTATCAACTGCCGCGCCATGGCGAGAAGCTGCCCGCCGCGCTGCTCGCCATCGCGTGGGGCGTCGGCATCGGCTTGGTCGGGACGCTCGCACTCGTCGGCATCGCTCAGGTGTACTCTCTGCCGCTCTTCTTCGGGCTGCCCGTCGCCGTGGGCGCGGTCACGGCGCACCAGTTCAACTGGCGCTATCCCGCGACGCAGCGCGAGACGTACGAGGTCGTCGCGTTCACGACGATCGCGTTGGGCGGCTCCTTCATCGCGTTCGCCATCGAGGGCGTGGTCTGTCTTGCGATGGCCATCCCGCTTGCCGTGCCGCTCGCGTTCGCCGGCGCCATCGTCGGCCGGCGCCTCGCGATGAGTGCGGAGCCGCCGGTGCGGGCGCTGCGAGCGCTCGTCTTCGTGCCGCTCTGGGTGGCGACCGAAGCGAAGGCTCCGACTGAACCCGCCTTGCGCGAGGTGCTCTCGGTCGTGGAGATCGCCGCGCCCGCCGACGTGGTCTGGCGGCGCGTCATCGCCTTCCCGCCCCTCGAGGCGCCCACCGACCTGCCGTTCCGCCTCGGCGTCGCCGCGCCCATGCGCGCACGCATCGCGGGCACGGGCGTCGGTGCGGTCCGCTACTGCGAGTTCACCACGGGCGCGTTCATCGAGCCGATCACGGTGTGGGAGCCAGGTCGCCGCCTCGCCTTCAACGTGGTGGCGCAGCCGGAAGCGCTGCGCGAACTGTCACCGTGGGGCGCGCTGCATCCGCCGCATCTCGACGGGTGGGTGACGAGCGAGCGTGGCGAGTTCCGGCTCGTGCCGCTCGCCGACGGACGCACGCGGCTGGAAGGGCGCACGTGGTATCGCATGCGACTGGGACCCGAGAGCTACTGGGGCATGTGGGGCGACTGGTCCATCCATCGCATCCACGAGCGCGTGCTGCTGCACGTGGCGGCCCTCGCAGAGGGTGACGCGCGAGCGACAGGCCTGAGGCGCTAGCTGTCGGTTCCAAGGAGGTTGTTCACTGAGGCATGACTGAAACAGGGGCCACGGCACCACGCGGTCCGATGGCTGGTATGCCAATCGAACGCGGGGCACGCGGGGGAAGGCGGCGCCAGCAACGGCGGACGGGCCACCCACGAGGGTTGCCGCGGCGCGTTTGGTGCCGACGGAGGCCACCCGCCGGTGGGCGGCGTTCCCGCAGGAGATCTTCGAGGTGGACCCGCTGGCGTGCCCGTCCTGCCGCGGCGCGATGCGCATCGTCGCCTTCATCACCCAGACGTCGGTGATCGACCAGATCCTCACCCACCTCCGGACCCGCGCCTCCCGTGAGGCGCACGCCGGGCCACGGAGCCCCCCGCCGGCCCCGGGTCACCCGTCCGGACCGCAGGCCGAACCGCCCGCGAGGCACACCGGCGCGGTGGCTGTCGCGCCGAAGCCCGCTCCCCGGTGC
>JANMLN010000128.1:0-7904 GCA_031372565.1 Gemmatimonadota bacterium
GTTTATGCCTGCGACGCCGATTTTATCCAATGGTGGCAGTAATCGTGGATTGCCTATTTCTTGCTTCCTCAACGAAACACGTGATAGTTTGGAAGGGATCGTTGATTTATGGAACCCTTTCCCTGCAGCGCTTCCGCGAACTCGGCCGCCGTGGCGAATCGGTCGGCGGCAAGCTTCTCGAGCCCTTGCATCACGGCCGCTTCCACGTGCGGCGGCACGGCCTTGCGTTGCGCCGCGAGCGCACGCGGTTGCTCCGACAGCAACCGTGCGACCACCGCCTGCACGCTCGGCCCCGTGAACGGCGGCTCGCCCACGAGCATCTCGTACGTCACCGCCGAGAGCGCGTACACGTCGGCGCGCGCATCCACGATCCGCTCGCCGGTGGCCTGTTCGGGACTCATGTACTGCGGCGTGCCGAGCGAGAGTCCGGTTTGCGTCATCCGCTGGCCGCCCGCGCTCTGCACCGCGAGCGCGATGCCGAAGTCGGCCACCAGCGCCTTGCCGTCCTGCAGCAGCACGTTCTCGGGCTTGATGTCCCGGTGCACGATCCCCTGCCGATGCGCGAAGTCGAGCGCCCCCGCCACCTCGCTCGCCAACCGCACGGCGTCGGCCACCGGCAATTGTCCCTCGCGCTGCAAGCGGGCGCGGAGCGTCTCCCCGGCCACGAAGGGCATCACGTAGAACAGCAGCCCATCGGCCGCGCCCGAGTCAATGAGCCCGAGGATGTTCGGGTGCTGCAGCTTGGCCGTGACCTTGATCTCGGCCAGGAACCGTTCGGCACCCAGCGCCGCGCCCAGGTCGGGGTGCAGCACCTTGATGGCGACCTGGCGCTCGTGGCGCAGGTCGTGGGCGAGGAAGACGGTGGCCATGCCGCCCGCGCCGAGTTCGCGCTCCACGCGATAACGGTCGGCGAGCGCCGCCGTGAGCTTGTCGATCGTGGTCAATGGATGGGAGGCGGGGAGCGGGCGGCGGGCTTGGGGGTCGAGGACGTGCGCGGCCCGGGAGGAAGGTACGGACGGAGGTGGCGCCGAGCCAGCAGGGGGAGTCGCCAAGCAGTTTATGAGGAGTGTAAACCATGCTGCCGGACTGATCTGTTAACCATGTACCCGGGCTGTACCGCGCAGCGCCTGACGCCGGTCGCAACCGACGGAGCCGTTGCTGTCGGTGGCGAGCCGCTTCGCGGCTCACCACATTATGGCTCCGCAGCTGAACCTTGTTCGTCATGCGGACGGCCCACACTCGGGAACCTTGACGGGCATTACGGCGTACGTACATTGTATGCATGAGCTCGCTCCGCTTCGCATGGGACCCCGCGAAGGCCGCCGCCAATGCCCGCAAGCATGGCGTGACGTTCGAGGAGGCCCGCACCGTCTTCGAGGACGCGGAGGGTCTCATCATCCCGGACCCCGAGCATTCCGTCAATGAGGAGCGGCTCGTCCTGCTCGGCTTGAGCTCCGCCTTGCGCGCGCTGGTCGTCATCCATTGCGAGCGTGAGGGCGGTGACCTCATTCGCATCATCTCGGCGCGAAAGGCGGATCGCGGCGAGCGTGCCTCCTATGCCGCCCAGAGATCCCGATGAAGAAGCACTACGACTTTTCCAATGCCAAGAAGAATCCCTACGCCAAGCGCCTCAAGCGCTCGGTGACCATCCGGCTGGATGATTCCACTGTCGAGTATTTCAAGGCACTCGCTGAGGAGACGGAGCTGCCCTACCAGAGTCTCATCAATCTCTATCTGCGCGACTGCGCCGCATCGGAGCGCAAGCTGGCGCTCACCTGGCGTCCTGCGCGCGCGGCCGCCGTATCGCGACGCTTGGGGTACTGACGGCCGCGTGAATGCAGCAGGCGAGCGGCCGCGCCCTGTCGTTCCTTTGCGGTACGGCGCGGCCGCTCACCTGCACTTTATGACAGCGTCCGCAGCACAAGCCCACGTTACACCGAGCAGCACGCACTAAGGACTCGCGATGACAGATTCGCATGATCTGGCACGGTTCGTAGACGCGCAGGCAACGACGTACGACGCCGCGCTGCGCGAACTCCAGGCCGGCAGGAAGACGTCGCACTGGATGTGGTTCGTCTTCCCGCAGATCGCGGGGCTCGGGCAGTCCGCCACGTCTCGTCGGTACGCAATCCGCACGCGCGACGAAGCCGAGGCGTACCTCGCCCATCCCACGCTCGGTCCTCGACTTCACGCCTGCGCACGGGCGCTCTTGACCCACCCCACTCAATCAGCGCGCGCACTCCTGGGCGAGCCCGACGACCTGAAGCTGCGATCGTCCGCCACCCTCTTTGCCGCGGTCGAGGGACCCGGCGTCTTCACGGAGCTGCTGCAGCGCTTCTTTGACGGCGTTCCCGATGACGCCACGCTCGCGCTGCTACGCGCCGCCGACGGGCCGGCATGACGACGCTTGGTGACTGCCGGCCGCGTTAACGAGGCAGGCGGGCAGCTGCACCAGCGCTTTGTCGCGTGGTCCGCGCCGCGGGCAATCCAACACCTGCCGCCGATCGGCATCGGCTCCGTCGTCGCAGGACGTGGCGTGATTGCCGCGCCCTTCACGATTGCCTTCGATCCGAAACCAGGACGGGAACGCTTTCGTAGGGGACGACACCAAGACAGTGGCTTCGCTCGCACCGGCAGTGCCGTTCGCCCATGCCTTGCCGACAAGGGCGCGTGCTGCTTCGGAAGCGCAGCTGACAGCACCGCCAATCGCTGAACTCTGGATCAGCGGATCCACGCGTCCAGCGGTCTTACTCACAGCATCTGAGTCGCACCATGAACGAAGTGTCCCAGTATCGACTCTATGCGCTGCGCGCCATGTATCTACTGGTTGTCGTCGGGCTCGCGTTAACCATGTGGCCAGATGTACTGGCAGCGGAGAAGCCGTTCGCCACATGGAGCAGTGCGCAAACCGTGCAGACGTCCATGATGGCAGCGTTCTGGCTGCTGTGCGCCTTGGGCATTCGCTACCCCTTGCAGCTGTTGCCGATGCTGATGTGGGAACTTGTCTGGAAGACGATCTGGTTGGTTGCCGTGCCGTTGCCCCAGTACCTGAACGGCACGTTCGATGAGAAGCTGATGCCCAATGTGATCGCCATCGGGATGGTGGTGCTTGTCTACCTGGTGATACCGTGGTCGTATGTCTATCGGCACTATGTCACGAAGCCGGGCACCCCGTGGTCAAACGCGAAGTCGAAGGCGAACGAACTGGCGGCGTGAGCTTGCGCATCTCGCGTACCCTTGGGTGCGCGGCCCACTACGTCCAGACGTCGAAGCGCCGACGTGGGCCGCGCGGGCGCGGAGGTGGGTGCGGAGTCCCCGAGGACGACGCATACTTCGCACGCCCCGCTCGAGCCCTCACTTCGGTGCCCCATGAAGCGATACTTCCGCTCATTCATCTCGCTCTCGCTGCTGCTCCCGGCCACGCTCCTCCCGGCCACACTGCGCGCGCAGCAGCCGCACTACCAGTCGCACTTCCCTGCCGAGGAGTTCCAGGCGCGCTGGAGCCGCATCTATGACGCGATCGGCGACCGGGCCGTGGCGATCGTGCAGGGTGTGTCGTTGACGAGAGGCTTCGCACTGCCGCGCCAGTCGAACGAGTTCTACTACCTGAGCGGGATCGAAACGCCCGGTGCGTATCTCCTGCTTGACGGCCGTACGCGCCGGACCACGCTCCTGCTTCCGCTGCGCAACGAAGCGTTGGAGCGCAACGAAGGCAAGGTGCTCTCCGCCTCGGACGCGGACCTCGTCCGTCAGGTGACGGGCGCCGATGCGGTCGCGAGCGCGCGCGCGATGAACGAGGAATGGCTGAGTGACCTGCTGAAGGCTCCCGCGCCGGCGATCTACACACTCTTCTCGCCTGCGGAAGGCAGCGCCGAGAGCCGCGGGGAACTGCTGAACGCCAACGCCGCCATTGCGGCCGACTACTGGGACGGCCGTCCCTCGCGCGAAGCCCATTTCGTGAGCCTGCTGCGTACCCGCGCACCGCGTGCCGACGTCCGCGATCTCACGCCGATCCTCGACGAGCTGCGCAGCGTGAAGAGCCCGCGCGAGATCGCACTGGTCCGCCGCGCCTCGCAACTGGCGGGACTGGGGATCCTCGAGGCGATCAAGAGCACGAAGGCAGGACTCTTCGAGTATCAGCTCGATGCCGCGGCGCGCTACATGTTCCTGGCGGGCGGGGCGCGCCTCGAGGGATATCGCTCCATCACGGCCTCGGGCACGGCCAACATCTGGAACGGCCACTACTACCGGAACAGCTCGCAGCTGAATGACGGCGACCTGCTTCTGATGGATTTCGCTCCGGACTACGGCTACTACACGAGCGATGTCACGCGCATGTGGCCGGTCAACGGCCGCTACTCGCCTGCTCAGCGCGAACTGCTGCAGTTCGTGCTCGCGTATCGCAACGTGGTGCTCAAGCTGCTCCGCCCCGGCGTCACTCCCGCAGCGATCCTCGAGCAGGCGCGCGTGGCGATGGTGCCTGTGCTCCAGCGGACGAAGTTCTCCAAGCCGATCTACGAACAGGCGGCGCGGAAGATGGTCGAGACCGGCGGCGGCGTCCTGTCGCATCCAGTCGGTCTGGCCGTGCATGACGACGGCCGCTACAACCGCGACGTGCTCAAGGTCGGCCACGTCTTCTCGATCGACCCGCAGCTCTGGGTGCCCGAGGAAACGCTCTACATCCGGTACGAGGACGTCATCGTCATCACGGCGGACGGGTACGAGAACTTCACGGACTTCCTGCCGTCGGAGTTGAACGAGATCGAGAAGCTCGTCGGGCAGGGTGGGATCGGGTTGAAGCTGCAGCCGGCGGCGGATCAGGCGTTGCGGAAGCGCTGAGGCGGCTTCCGCGACGGAGACCGCCATCACGATCGCGAGCAGGCGGGCTGTAGTCGAGGGGTTGAGGGTGCTTACGAGTCCCTGCCACGAAGCAGGGTGATCCCGAAGACGATCAGGAAGACCGGCAGCAGCAGGTTCGTCACGTCGGCGGCGGGTTGCACGACGGCGGTGACGTTCCGGAACATGCCGATCCAGCCGGCCAGGGCCGTGACGGCGCCGAGCAAGGCGACCTTGCGCGACCCGATCGCATGGAGCGCGATGGCGAACGCGAGGAATGAGCCGTAGAGCGCCAGCTCACCGACGAACTCGCCGACGGCGTTGCCCAGGAGGACGTTCAGCACGTCGAACGTGGCCGCGAGGCCGACGCGCTGCGCTGCGTCCGCTGCCTGCCAGCTCGTCGCGAGCGACCACTGGGCGGTGCTCCAACGCGCCAGTCCGAGCATCATGCAGACGGCGGCGACGACCTGGAGGATCACGCCGAGTCTTACCGCGGCGTCACTGCGACCGTCGGCATGTCGCAGTCCGTCCACCGCACCCGACGCTGCCGGGATGAGCAGCAGCGGCAACAGCGCATACACGGCCCAGACCGCACGACCGGCACCGCCGAGCGAGAGGAGGCGGGGCAGCACGTCCGCGGCCGGAAGGTCGAGCACGTCGGGGTAGTTGAAGCGGCTCGCCAGCCATGAGAATACGATCAGGAAGCCGAGACTCGCGGCGATGTAGGTGCCCCCTGCCACACGGGGGACCATCACCGAACGGGAACGCGCACTCGTGTTCATTGGGACTCCACTCCGTGAAGGCGGTTCATCGCGTCCATTCCCAGCCCATGTGCAGCGAACCGTTCGGCGCCCACTTGGCGACCCGGTAGGCCTGGCCTTGGAGACTGGCCGAGCCCGATGCGACGGTGTTGTACGTGAAGGCCATCGTCGGATACAGGTACAGGTGCTTTCCCACGTGGATGTAGTATCCGGCGGTCAGACCTACGCTCAGCGGCTGGAACGTCGTCTGGCCGGCCAGGTTCGCACCGCTCAGGCGCCAGTTCTGGTTCAGGACGATCGCTCCCAAGGCGAAACCGTTCTCCATGGGTCCGTTGAAACGGTAAACGGCGCGGAGCACCTGGATCGACGTGGCCGTCGCCTGCCAGCGCGCGGTGTCGAAGTTGGCGTCGCCCTCGAGCAGGAACGTCGGCACATCGTAGCGACCGGCACCGAAGGCCAGCTGGAGTCCGTTGGCGAATGATACGGTGGCGATCCCGGAATATCCCTTGAGACCGTACGAGAGCACGTCCGACTCGATCGCGACCGACATGCGGCGGGGTTCGGCGGCGGTCTGGGCGGAGAGGGTCGTCGCGGTGGGAATCGCGGCGGCAAGAGCCAGGAGCACGGGCAGCAGACGCATCGAATGACACTCCGTTGGGGTGATGGACGGAGAGTACGGGGTGCGGCCGGGGGCGCCGATGACCGCACGCGCCAGTAAATTGACCCCAGGCGCCCATCACCCATCGAGTGACCCTGTGCGAGAGACGACCATAGCCGCGTCGATCGTGGCCGACATGTACCAGTACCTCGACGAGCGCGGCGTGTCGTCCGTCGAGGCCGCAAAGGCGTGCGACATCAGGATGAGCGTGCCGCCCGGGAGCGATGAACGCGTCGCGGGGTCGAGGATCGAGCGCCTATGGGCTCACGCCGTGCGCGAAACGGGCGACCCCGTCATCGGTCTCCACATGGCCGAGAGCTACAGTCCCGGGAGCCTCGACATCCTTGGCTATGTCATGCTCAGCTGCTCGACAGTGGGTCAGGTCCTGGATCGCCTCTCGCGCTACATGAGCGTGCTCAACGACGGATTGCGCCTCGAGGTGGTACGCGAGGCGCCGACGGCGTACTGCCGCTACACCTTCGTCGAAGGGACCGACAACTACCTGCTGCGGCGGCCGCGCGAGGCGATCGACACCATGTGGGGCGGACTCGCGCGCGAGCTCGGCCGACTCACGGCCAAGCCGCTCACCGCATCGTCCGTCTGGTTCCGGCATCCGACGCCACCACCTGCGGAGTTGGCGGAGTACGAACGCTTGCTGGGCGCGCCGGTGCGCTTCGGCATGCACGAGGACCGGTTCATGATGCCGCTCGCGCATCTCGACGAACCGCTCCGCTCGGCGAACCCGCATCTGCTCGCCGTCTTCGAACGACACGCCGATGAAGTGCTCTCCCGCCTCGAGACCCAAGGGAAACCGTCCCGCCGCGTGATGGAGGTGGTGGCCGCGCGGATGAAGGGCGTGGTGCCGACGCTCACGGAAGTCGCGCGCGAACTGGCGATGAGCGAACGCAACCTGCAGCGCGTGCTGCGCAGCGACGGCACGTCGTTCCAGAAGCTCGTGGATGCGCTGCGCCGCGACCTCGCCATCAGTCACCTCGCGAACCCCGATACCTCGGCCGGTCAGGTGGGGTTCCTGCTCGGGTTCTCCGAGCCGAGTGCGTTCCATCGCGCGTTCCGGCGGTGGACGGGGAAGGCGCCGCATACGTTCCGGCGGGAGGCGCAGCGTGGCCGGTCGATGAGCCAGTGACCTGCGTCGGTCGGGTGTGCTTCTACACGTCCAACCCGACACACGGGACCACGAGGACGCGGTCCCGGGCTTTCACGCACCTTTCGGCTGCGAGGAGACCATACCCAAGCGTCGGTGATCGACCACATCCTCACTCACCTTGGCTCCCGCGCGGCACACTCCGGCGCGCGGAGCCCCCCATCGACGCGGGCCCCCGCGACCCGTGGGGCGTCACGCGCCGACGCCCGCGCGCCGATGCTCGCGAGGCAGGGGACCGGCGCCTATGCTCACCCATCCCCGATTGACCTTCCCATATGGGACGCAAGTCGGTGCCCAACGCTTACTGAAGTGGGTACTGGAACTTGTCGCTGTAAGTGTCCAGCACCTTCGCGACCTTGAGCAAGCGCCGGTCACTGTACCGTTTGCCCGCCACCTGGATGTTCACGGGAAGACCGGACTGGCCCAAGCCGATGGGCATGGAGACCACGGGGCTGTTGGTGGTCGAGAAGATGGTCGTGTACGACTG
>JANMLN010000149.1:0-2759 GCA_031372565.1 Gemmatimonadota bacterium
GATACGCGAGCGCGCCGCCGGGATGCTGGACGTGGTACGCGCTCACGGTGTACCCGCGTCCCGGACGGTTCTCGGCTTCCACCAGATCCTGGAAGTCGATGCGCGCGTCAAGTTCGTCGAAGCTGACGGGGAAGACCACGGGCGACATCTGGTCCCGCACAACGCGATCGATGCTCGTCTCGAGCGACTTCGAGCCCCAGATCGTGAAGTGGTTGCCGCTCTGGAAAATCGGCGCGAAGAACGGGATCCCCTGGATGTGGTCCCAGTGCGCGTGGGTCAGGAAGATGTCGCCCTTGATCGCGGCTCCGTCGGCCTTGGCGATCAGCGCGCGGCCCAGTTCACGGATCCCGGTTCCCGCATCGAGAATCACGAGCCAGCCGTCGCTGGTGCGCAGTTCGGTGCACGGGGTGTTGCCGCCATAGCGGACCGTGCGCGCCCCAGGGCTCGGAATCGAGCCGCGGACACCCCAGAAGCGAAGCGAAAGTCCCATGTGGTCAGGCGCGAACGGCGAGAGAAGTCGAACGGTCCCGGCGAGAGGCGCAAGATGCAGTCCCGGCACCACGCCACGGGGTGACGCGAATCACACGCGCACCTGCGCCCGCTTTCGCAGCGCGGCGATGTCGGCAAGCGAAATCCGGCGACGTTCGACCTTCACCCAGCCGGCATCCTGGAATTCGCGCATGGTGCGCGACACCGTTTCGCGGCTGGCCCCGATCATGTTGGCGATCGTCTGGTGCGTGAGGGGTTTGTCGATGAGACCGCTGGGTGCGTCGCCGCCGAAGTCGAGCAGGAGGCGGGCGATCCGCCCCGGCACGTCGAGGAGGACCAAGCCACCGATCTTCCCGTCGGCCGCGCGGAGCCGACGCGAGAGCTCGATCAGCAGGGCCCAGGCGACACTCGGGCTCTGTTCCACACGCTTGCGGAAATCTTCACGCCGGAGGACGAGGAGCGTGGCGTCCTCCATGGCGATCACGTGCGCCGATCGCGGCTGGTCGTCGATGAGCGACAGTTCGCCGAAGTACTCCCCGACGCCCAGCACCCCGAGGATGACCTCGCGACCGTCCTCGGCCACCAGGACGACCTTGACCCGCCCTTCGCGTACGACGAACAGCGAATCGCCCGGATCGTCCTCGAAGACGATCACGCTTCCCTTCGGGTAGGACTTCTCCCTGATCAGCTCGGCAAACCGCCCCATTTCCGACTTGTCGATGCCGGAAAAAAGCGGAACGGTGGCCAGAAAGTCGCCAGAACCATTCCCCAGCACCGGGGACGTTCGCTGACTGCGAAACGGGTCGGTCATGCGGAGTTTGCTGCGAGGGGGGGTGGCCAGAGCACGTAGCTCAAAGCACTGCATAAAGTTAGGTGCGTGGCAGAGGCGTGTCAAACCGCCGGCGCTCAGCCGCTTGAACCCGGACCCGTCCCTCGTTTATATTGCGTGGCTACCCGACAATTTCGCTTCGGGAGCAAACTAAGGAGTTTTCGGTGAAGACCGACATCCATCCGATGTACGCCACCGCCACGGTCAAGTGCGCGTGCGGCAACGTCTTCGAGACCCGCTCGACCCGCGACGAGATCAGTCTCGACATCTGCTCCAACTGTCACCCGTTCTACACGGGCAAGCAGAAGATGATCGATACGGCCGGCAGGATTGAGCGCTTCCGCCAGAAGTACAAGAAGCCGGCGGAAGTCTGAGTCTTCGGGATCGAATCGCCGACGCGTTCAACCGCGCGGCGGAGGTCGAGCAGCAGTTGCTCGATCCGGCTACGACCAAGGACGCCCGCAAGCTCGCCGAGCTGGGACGCGAACATCAGCGTCTCGGTACGGTGATCGAGCGGGCGTCTCGCTTGCGCAAGGTCGAGGAGGAACTCACGGCCGCGCGTGAACTCGTCGACGATCCGGACATGGCCGCCGAGGCCAAGGCCGAGGTCACGGCGCTCGAGGCCGAGCTCACCGCGCTGGAACGCGCGCTCCCGGCCCTGCTCATTCCGCATGATCCCCTCGATGATCGCAGCGCGATCGTCGAGATCCGCGCGGGGGCCGGCGGCGACGAGGCCGCGCTCTTTGCCGCCGATCTCTATCGCATGTACACGCGCTTCATCGAGCGGCGCGGCGGCTGGCGCATCGAGCCCATGTCGATCTCGGACGGCACCCTGGGCGGCGTCAAGGAAGTCATCTTCAAGGTCATCGGCGCCAGCGCCTTCGGGACCATGCGCTGGGAGAGCGGCGTACACCGCGTCCAACGCGTGCCCGCCACCGAGGCGGCGGGCCGGATTCATACCTCGGCCGCCACCGTCGCCGTCCTGCCCGAAGCCGAAGAGGTCGACGTCCGCATCGCCGACAGTGACCTCCGCATCGACGTCTTCCGTGCGAGCGGCCCGGGCGGCCAGAGCGTCAACACCACCGATTCGGCCGTGCGCATCACGCACCTCCCGACCGGCCTCGTGGTCTCGCAGCAGGACCAGAAGAGCCAGCTGCAGAACAAGCTCAAGGGCATGGAGGTGCTGCGCTCGCGCCTCCTCGACCTGCGCATCAGCGAGCAGGAAGCGGCGCGCTCCAGGATGCGCCGGTCGCAGGTGAGCACCGGCGACCGCTCCGCCAAGATCCGCACCTACAACTATCCGCAGAGCCGCGTCACCGATCACCGCATCAACTTCACGACTCACAACCTGCCGGCCGTCATGAACGGCGAAATCGGCCCGTTGATCGAGGCGCTGAAGATGGCCGACGTGGAGGAGAAGCTCACTGTCGGAGAGGAGTAG
>JANMLN010000151.1:0-77127 GCA_031372565.1 Gemmatimonadota bacterium
CGGCCACTGGCCGCTCAAGCGCACCAAGTGGACGACCTCCGCTTCGATTGTCTCAAGATCCTGGTCGGACAGAGAAGGTTCCGCAGCGTACCACACCCAGAGCGAGATCTCCTTCACGTGGTGGCGAAAGCGATAGCCGTAGTAGCCACCTCGGCCTGAGGCCTTCCAACCGAAACGCAGGCGGCTCCGAAGCGCTTGCTTCGTGACGCCGACGTACACAACGCGGCCCGCTAATGCGAAGACGTACAGTTTGGGGCCTTTCGCTGAGGCACGTCCTCGGAACGGCGCTCTCCCGCCCGGCGTAGTCACTTGGAAATCGCCTTCGGTGACCGCTAGCTCGAAGCGATCCGGTTCGGAGAGCAACAATGCTTGGGCCTTCCTAACGTTCAAGGTTCAGCTGCAGAGCCATTCAATAAAATGGCGCGGCGCGAAGCGCCGTGCCATCCTCCATAGCGGCTCTGTCAGTTGCAACCGGCGTTAGGAAACCGGGCGCCAGCTGCTCGGGGACCTATAGCGGCCATTTGATGACGGCCTCGGCGAGAATCTCGTCGAAAGGTCGCGAACGCTTGCGGTGCTCGCTCGCGACGAAGAGCACCCTCTCGGCGAACGCGTAGTTGTTGTCTTGGAGCTCCTTCGACACGCCGAAGTACTTTCTGGCCTGAGCGAACGAGACGCGACCTCCTCGTAGAAACGAATGATGCAGGCGCGATAGCTGATCACGCGTCAATCGCTCGGACTCGAGATAGCTGAGAGATTCGCGTAGACGATCGGCCTTCGATGTCAATTCGTGGTTGCCTAACGTTCAAGGTTGAGCTGCGGGACCATCGGACGAGTATGCCGCTGGCGTGTGCAGCGAGCAAGGTCGCGGTAGGGCGACTTGGCCCCGTCAGCTCCAACCAGCGTTAGGCCGCGACCTCGACGGAGACGGCATAGCTCGAAGGCGCCGGCAGCGCGGCCCCATCCTCGCGCAGGCCCTCGAGATGAAAGGCGATCGCGTCGCGGATGCTCGCCTCGACGTCGTCCCGCGTTGCGCCGGTGGCAATGCAGCCGGGCACATCGGGCGAGTAGGCGGAGAAGCCGGTCTCGGTCTGTTCGACAATCACGAGGAGCTTCATGTCTTGAGTCCTGCCTGCTTGAGGATGCTATTCAGAGTGCCTGGCGCGACATCGTCATTCGGCTTGCCAGCGACCGTGACGAGGCCGGGCTTGGTCGGATGGCGATACTGCTCGTGGCTGCCGCGCGTCCGAGCGAGCATCCAGCCGTCATCGCGCAGGAGCCGGAGCAGATCGCGGATCTTCACCTACGGAGTTTGACGAGTCCGCGTGAGGAAGGCAAGCGCTTCACGGGGCTGCCTAACGTACAAGGTTCAGCTGCGGAGCCATATCAACAAAATGGCGCGGCGCGAAGCGCCGTGCCATCCTCCGCAGCGGCTCCGTCAGTTGCAACCGGCGTTAGGGCGCGGACCGGGAAGTGGCTATTCGTCGTGCTCACTCAGGTGCGCGCGGATCAAGGGGTCGTCGTCCGCGATATGGTCGATGATGTGGAAGACATCTTCCAGCCGTGGGTGGGCGAGTGCGGCATCGCGGGAAAGCACTTCGCCCATGATCTCGACGTGCTGCCAGGGAGACTCGCTCCGTTCAAGCACTCGTGCGGCCCTACCCTCTGGATTGACCGATAGCTCGAGCGCGACAGCCACGCGACTACTGGGTGGGGCGTCGTCCGCCCAGTCGCCCACGCTGACGAGTGTGCTCACTGCTGGCGGCCGGTGGCCCTCGGTGAAGCGGACGTAGTATATGGCATAGGCACTCCCGTCCTCGGACACGTATCCAGTCCGCGTGAGGACCTGCGCACCGCAACACGAACACGGCCGCGATCGCGGCTCCGCGAGTTCGAGAGTGATCATCTGGCTCGGGTCGCCCTAACGTGTATTCAACAGCAACTCCCCACCTAGTTCCCGAACGCGCCTTTCGATCAGCTTCCTAATCCCTAACCTTTCCTCTACGCGACCGCCCGGCAAGTACCCGCCACACTCCGGCTTGTAACACGCGCCGAGCACCACCTAACTCCGCCGCTCGGCCGCGAACGCGCTGCCTAGTTCGGCCACCGCGACGCCCTGTGCCGCCACTGAGCCTGGCCCAGCTGCACATCCCAAACGTGAGCCGCCCCCCGGACAGCCGCCCCCCCCACCCCGCTGGACGCCTCCCCCCCCAACCCGTAGCGTTGCCACCACCCGAACCACCGCTCCGCCGCTCGCCACACCCTCGGCCGCCTCAATGCGCATCACCCGCATCCTCGCCTACCGCGCGCTCCTCCCACTCCACGAAACCACCTACAAGTGGTCGGGCGGAAAGTCGGTCACCACCTTCGACTCCACCGTCGTTCGCGTCGAAACCGACACGGGCCTCGTCGGCCACGGCGAAGTCTGCCCACTCGGGCCCTTCTACCTGCCCGCGTACGCCGATGGCGTGCGCGCAGGCATCCGCGAACTCGGGCCACACCTCATCGGCGCCGATCCACGCGAGCTCGCCAAGCTCAATCGCCTCATGGACGCCGCGCTCAAGGGGCACCCGTACGTCAAGAGCGGTATCGACATCGCCTGCTGGGATATCCTCGGCCAGGTCGCCAACATGCCCGTCTGCGAACTGCTCGGCGGACGCTACGGCCACGACGTCCACCTCTATCGCGCCATCTCACAGGAGTCGCCCGAAGTCATGGCCGCGCGCGTCGCCGAGTATCGCGCGATGGGCTATCGCCGCTTTCAGCTCAAGGTAGGCGGTGATCCCGACGTCGATATCGAACGCATCCGCGCGGTCGCGGCACAACTGGAATCCGGCGATCGACTGATCGCCGATGCCAACACCGGGTGGGTCCAGCACGAAGCGGTGCGCGTCGCCAAGGCGGTGCGCGACATCGACGTCTACATCGAGCAGCCCTGTCTCACCTACGAAGAGTGCCTCGCGGTGCGCCGCCAGATTCCGCATCCCTTCGTGCTCGACGAGAACATCGACGATCTGGGCATGCTGCTGCGCGGCAAGGCGGACCTCGCCATGGATGTCGTCAATCTCAAGATCAGCAAGCTCGGCGGACTCACCAAGACCAGGCAGGCACGCGACCTCTGCGTCTCGATGGGCATCGGCATGACGATCGAAGACTCGTGGGGCGGCGACATCGCCACGGCAGCCATCGCGCACATGGCCCACAGCACGCCCACCGAATTCCTCTTCACCACCACGGACTTCAACAGCTACGGACCGGTGAGCATCGCCACCGGCGCGCCGCAGCGCGTGAACGGACGCATGGCGGCATCCACCGCGCCGGGGTTGGGCATTCAGCCGCGCATGGACGTGCTGGGCGCGCCGCTCGTCACCGTCGACAAGGGCGCCTAGCGCCAACCACCGCTACCGATCCGTCAGCGCCGCATACACCAACTTCTTGACCTCGCGCTCCAACGGCGTCACGCGAAACGGCGCGGTCTGTGTCATCACCAGTCCCACGATGTCGTTCTTCGGGTCGACCCAGAAGAAGGTGTTGTAGATCCCCGACCAGCCGAAGCTCCCCGCCGCACTCGAGACGAACGTGTTCGGCTGTGTGGTCTGCACGGTCACGCCAAGTCCGAAACCGTAGCCCGGCGCACCGTTGTACGGTGCGGGCACACTCTGCGGTGGCACCAGCCAGTCGCGCGTCATCTGCGCCACCGTCTCCGCCTTGAGAATGCGCGTGCCGTCCAGCGTGCCGCCGTTGAGCAGCATCTGGGCGAAGCGCAGGTAATCCTCCGCCGTCGACACGAGCCCGCCGCCGCCCATGAAGAAGCGCGCCGACTCGTCCTGGAATGATTGCGTGTCATCCGACAGCGTCACCCTCACTCGGCGGTCCGCGCCCACCGTATGCAGCGCTGCCACGCGGGCCTTTTGCGCTGCTTCGATGTGAAAGCCCGAGTTGCGCATGCCGAGCGGCTTGAAGATGCGCTCGCGCAACACGACATCGAATGACTGGCCCGCTGCCACTTCGATCACGCGCCCGAGGACATCAAGCCCGGCCGAATAGCTCCACCGTTCGCCCGGCTGGAAGAGCAGGGGGAACCGCGCGACCGAGTCGGCGAAGAAGGCGATCGTCCTGGAAGGATCGTACACCTTGCCCGCCTTCCAGATGGAGTCGCTCCACGTGTTGAAGAGGATGTAGCCGAGCCCCGACGTGTGCGACATGAGCTGCGCGACCGTGATCGGGCTGGTCGCAGCCACGGTCTGCGGAGCGAGCGCACCACCGCCCGTGTACACACGAACATTCGCGAACGCCGGGATGTACTTGGACACCGGATCATCAAGCCTGAGCTTCCCGGCATCAACCAGCTGCAACGCGGCCACGGTGGTGACGGGCTTGGACATGCTCGCGATGCGAAAGACGGCGTCGGTCGTGAGAGGCGCCGCGCCATCCACGTTCATCTTTCCCACCGCCTGCGCGTGCACGAGCTTGCCGTGTCGCGCCACCACGGTCACGATCCCCGCGTAGCGACCAGAGTCGATGTTCGCCTGCATGGCCGGCAGAAGCTTCGCGAGCGCCTCCGACGAGAAGCCAGCCTGCTCCGGCGTGGCGCGCGGTAGCCACTGGGCGGCGGCGCGCGCAGGGTCCGCCGCGAGCACCAGCAGCGCGGGCACGGCCACGCGCGTGAACGATTGCAGCGATCGCATGCCGACCAACCGGGTGAGAGTGAGCGGATGATGAGGCCGCGCAACGTGCAGCGCCAGTGGTCCGCACAGCATCATGCGCCGCGGCATCCTACAGAAACGGCTGATACCTCGGCTTCCACAGCCGGTCATACGTGATGCCCACGCGCAGCTGCGCCGAGAAGCCCGGCTTGCTCGTCTGTGGCACCTTCCCCTGGAACAGGTACAGGTCAGCCGCCACCGACAGCGACAACTCATCCACCAGCGGAATGAGCAGTTCGTGCACCATGTTCTCGCGCAGCCCCAGGTGGCTCGCGTTGTCGGCCGCCGAGGGAAACAGGTAGGTGATGTCGTTCCGCAGGCGGTACGTCACCCCGGTGATCGACGAGATGCCGGGGACCGCACCCAGCCGCCACTCGAACTGCGCCACCGACTGGAAGCCATACTGCAAGTTGGGCCGGCCGAAGTCGTTCTCGATCGCAAGTGCCAGCTCGGCGCGGCGAATCACGGGCCCGGGCATCAACAGGTAACCGCCGCTCGCCCGCACGGCCATCTTGCGGTTGTTGTCGCGCCCGCTCGTGATGTCGATCGTGGGGGTGAACTCGGTGTTCAGCAATCCGCGCACGAACAGGTGCGGTTCGCCTGCCGTCGCCACCCGCCGCGATGGCCTGAGCGTCACGTCCAACCGGATGTCGTTGGTCAACGTGCTCACATCCTCGCGACCCGCGCTGAAGATCCCCTGCCGCGAGTAAGCGAGCGAGAGTCCCACATCGGTCGCGGTGGTCGCGCGTTCATGCGTCATCAGGACGCGTCCGGTGAAGCCGGCCATCCACACATTGCGCGCCGTGACGCGTGCGTCCGGTACGGCGCCGTAGTCGCCTTGCGTGGTCACCTGATTGGCCGAGGCCCAGAGCGTGGGTCGGTCGAAGATGAAGCTCAGCAGGCTCACGTACGGTTGGTCCGGCGCAATCAGCGCGGCCACGGCATCGATCTGCTCGTCGCCCTTGGCGCGCGCACGAATGCGCTTGAGTTCGCCATACACGAGATCACGGATCGCCAAGGGCTGTGCGCCGCGCATGGGTTCCAGCGTCCCATCCGCGTCCTGCACGAAGGTGCGACGCACGCGACGCCCGCGCGACAGACTCTTGAACCGCGCCCCCTCGAAGAGCACGTCGCTCGTCGCCATGCGATAGTAGGTCTGGTCATCGATCTTGTGCCCTTGCACGGTGCCCGCAACCGCGTCGAAGCCGCTCGTGGCCAACTCGCCGCGCACATCCTCGCGCAGCGCGGCCCTCAGATCCGCGCCGGTGATGTCGAGCAGGACGATCTGATCTTCCGTCCAGAGCCACTCGTCGATCTCGTTCTCGTGCAGCTTGCCGATGAGCGGCGGAAACTGCTCGAGCCGGCGGATCACGGCGACCTCGGTCTGGCCGCGCAACCGGACCAGCCGCGCCATGAACGCTTCCCACATCGCCTTCGACATGCGCCCCTGTCGCGTCACCGCATCAACCTCGCGCAACTCGGGATGGCGGTCGGCCAGGTTCACGAAGGCGGGGAACATGAGCTCACCACGCGGGCGGCGGTTGAGCGTCGCGCGACCCGTGATCTCCCGGACGAGCGCGGTATCGGCCGGGATCTGGTCGGTCACGGCCGCGATGCGATGCGACACCGCCGAGAGATGCAGTGCACCGCTGCGCGCGATCGTGCCTGGGTCCGTGCGTGCGGCGTCGGTGGCCGCGCGACTCCGAACGCTCCGCCGGAACTCGAGATCGAGCTGTCCCACACTCAGTCCGTTGGCCGCACTCCGCGCGATGAGCGCTGGCGGCCCCGGCCGCGCAAAGGGACGATCCGGCAACTCCACGCGCACCTGCGCCGCTTCCGGCGCCCAGCGCACCGGCATGTCGGCCACGATCGCATCGATCCCGGGGACCTCATCACCCAACGCGGCGTTGTCGAGCGGATCCATGTTCGACAGGGCGACAATCGCGTCGACCCCCGCCGCACGCAGCCGCGCCACTTCGCGTCGTGCCGCGATCGCCGGGGCCTCGAAGATGAAGTCGCCCAGGCGCGCGCGCGGCAAACCGTCGCGTGCACGCAGGTTGACGAGCCCGATGAGTCCCACGCGCATGCCGTTGGCCTCGATGATCCGGCTCGGCACGAACACCGACGAATCCTTCGTGCGCACGTTGGCCGCAAGGAGCACCACGCCCGGCGTCTCGCGGGTGATCTCGCCGAGCGCTGCGGCGCCGAGCGACAACTCGAATGCGTACGGCACGAGGGTGCCGTAGCCCAGCCGCGCGAGGGCAAGCTGGTTGAGCCGTGCGCGCTCGGCGCGTGAAAGCTCGATATCGCTCTCCTGATGACCGAGATCGACGGTGATCACCGCGCTTCCACGGGCACGCGCCGCCGCGGCCATCGACGTGACGAGCGTCGCGCGCGGCCCAAGCTCGCCGAGGTTGAGCGGGAGCTCGAAGAGTCGCGAGTCCAGCACGTCGATCCGGTTCATCTCGCCAGCGCCCCATGCGTCGGCGTCTGACGGCCAGACGGCGCCCGGCTGCTCGACGATGTAGACGCGATAGTCGTCCGGCGTTCGCAGCCGCGACACGCGCACACGTGTTGGCACGAGGTCCGGAAAGTCCGTGCTCCGCCGCGGATTCTGGTCGAGCATCGCGAGCAGGTCGGGCTGCGGACGCCACGGGTCCTGCAGCAGGAGCACATTGGCGCTCACGAGCGCGCGCACGGTGTCGATCCGTTCGGCCTCGGCGCGTTGCGCGATGATCCACGGCAGCTCGTCGCCGCGCGGTTCCTCACCCGAGAAGAAGACCACGATGCCCGGCGTGCGCCACGCCAGGTGGCTGACCAGCTTGAAGGGCTGTCCTTCCGTCGCGGCCTGTTGCGTGAGGAGCTCGTGCTCTTCCTGGGCGCGCCGCGCACCGAGCGCGCCGAGGCTGCGTCCTGTGTAGACGATCGTCACGCGCACCGTGTCGCGGGGCAGCTGCGCCTCGGCGGCTCGTGGAGGCGAGAGCGAGGCGACTGCGAGAAGGATGGCGAGCGCGAACGACGACGGTCGTGCCACGGCGGGAAACAGTCGGGAGGGCGTGGGTCTACAGCCTGGCGAATGGCTGCTCGAGACTCGGACTCGGCGGCGTCAGCAACTCGGCGCCGTTCTCCGTGATCACCATGTCGTCCTCGAGTCGCACGCCGAACTCGCCGGGGATATAGATGCCCGGCTCGTCGGAGAAGACCATGCCCGGTTCGAGCAGCCGCGTGTTGCCACGCACGAGGTACGGCCACTCGTGGCCGTCCATGCCCATGCCATGCCCAACGCGGTGGAGGAAGTACTTGTAGTCGGGGCCGTACCCAGCGTCGGTCACGACCTTGCGGGCCGCGGCGTCGACGGCTTCGCAGGCGACGCCAGGGCGCGCGGCCTTGAGCGCTGCGGCCTGCGCGCGGTACACGATGTCGAACACGTCCTTCATCTTCTGCGTCGGCTTGCCGAGCACGAAGGTGCGCGAGATATCGGAGGTGTAGCCCTCCACGCGGCAGCCGCCGTCCATGAGCAGGATGCTGCCTTCGCGCACAACCTGCGGTGTGACCGATCCGTGCGGTAGCGCGGCGTACTTGCCCACCTGCACGCCGGCGCTGCCCGCGAAGCCGAGCTGCGTATGTGCGGCGCTCACGAGCTTCGCGAAGTCGTCTTGCGTCATCCCTTCCTTGAGCGACTTCCAGGCGGCCTCGTACGCCATGTGCGTGACCTTGGAGGCGAGGCGCATGAGCTGCACTTCGTGCGCGTCCTTGGTCATGCGACAACCAGCCGTGACCGGCGTTGCGCTCACGACGGTGATGCCGGGCAGGTGCGCGGTTCCGTCGGCGAAGACAAAGCGCACCGTCTCCTCTGCACCGACCGTGGCGGTCGAGAGTCCGCGCGCGCGCAGCCCCTTGGCGATCAGCTCCCACGGGCTCTCGTGCTCCTCCCAGGCGAGCACCTCGGCGTCGGTGCCGAGCGGCCCCTGCCGAGCCTGCTCCATCGCACGCTCTTCCTCGAACTTGGGGGTGACGAGGAACGGGGTGCCGGATGCGGGGATGAGGGTCGCCAGCATCCGCTCGGAGAGACCCCAGCGGATGCCCGTGAAGTATTCCATCGACGTGCCGCCGTTGAGCATCAGCACGTCGATGTTGTTGGCCTTCATCAGGCGGCGTGCCTTCTCGATGCGGGCGCGGCGCTCGTCGTTGGTGATCGGCTTGGCCAGCGCGCGCTGCGACTTGAGCGCCTTGATCGCGGGCGGGAGGCTGTCGCGCCCACCCTGCTGGGCGGGCAGGGCGTCGGGCCGAAGCGCGAGCGCAGCGGCGGTCGCGGCTGCGGAGGTGCCGAGGAAGGAACGACGGGACGACATGTGCTGGCCTCTTGGAGCGAAACGGTGGAGCGGGAATCTCCCCCATGGCGACGGACGCGGCTAGGGGTCGAGCGAGGCGCTGCGCGATCGGCGCTTGTGCCCAGTATCGGCTCGTCGCACTTTGGCAGCTCACCTCGTGAGCAGCCGCATGACATATCGCATCACGCGTCGCATGACCGTCCGCGCCATTGGCGTTCTGGGCCTCTCGTTCGTGGTCAGCTGTGGTCGCGCCTCTGCGCCGCCTGCAGAGGGGGCCGACGCCGACGGTTTCTCGACGCCAACGACGATCACGGCCGCGCTCAACGGCAAAGCCCGCGAGGTGTCAGGGCGAGACGAGCCACAGGATCGCGCCGACGCGACGCGTGGACGCATTGCCTCGGCCGACACGCTCCGCGTGCCGTCCCGGAGCGGTCCGTTGCTCTGGGATGCGCCGTCGTTCGCCTTCCTCAAGGGCGACGCGCCCGCCTCGGTGCATCCCGGTCTCTGGCGCCATGCGCAACTCAACAGCATGCGCGGGCTATTCAAGGTGACCGAGGGGGTCTGGCAGCTGCGTGGCTTCGACCTGGCTAACCTGACGCTCATCGAGGGCAAGACCGGATGGATCGTCGTCGATCCGCTCACGAGCACCGAGACGGCGCGTGCCGCGATGGCGTTTGCTGCGGCGCACTTCGGCGCGCGTAGCGTATCCGCCGTGATCTTCACGCACAGTCACGTCGATCACTTCGGCGGCGTGCTCGGTGTCGTGAGCGCGGCCGAGGCCCGTGCACGCCAGCTCCCCGTAGTCGCGCCTGCAGGCTTCCTCGAGGAAGCCACGAGCGAGAACGTGCTGGTGGGGAATGCGATGGCTCGACGCGCGATGTTCCAGTTCGGCAATGGGCTGCCGCGGTCGGCGCGTGGCACCATCGATGCCGGCATCGGACAGGCGGTGTCGGCCGGTACGGTCGGCGTGCTCGCGCCGACCGTGCTGATCACGCGCACGCCGCAGGAAGTCACGCTCGACGGCGTGCGCTTCACCTTCATGAACACCCCCGCGAGCGAGGCGCCGGCCGAGCTGATGTTCTACCTGCCGGAGCAGAAGGCGTTCTGCAGCGCGGAGCTGGTGACGCGCAGCATGCACAACCTGTACACGCTTCGCGGCGCCAAGGTACGGGATGCGCTCAAGTGGGCGGGGTACATCGACGACGCGCTCGATCGCTTTCCGGGTGCGGACGTGCTCTTCAGCGTGCACGGGTGGCCGGCGTGGGGGCGCGACACGGTCCGGCAGCTGATGGCGAACCAGCGTGACGTGTACCGTTCGATTCACGACCAGTCGGTGCGGCTCATCAATGCGGGCAATACCCCGGGCGAAGTGGCGGCACAGGCGCAGCTGCCGGCCGCGCTCGAGGCTGACGTCCGGTCACGCGGCTACTACGGAACGCTGAAGCAGAACAGTCGCGCGATCTACCAGCACTACATCGGCTGGTATGACGGTGTGCCCGCGCATCTCGACCCGCTCCCGCCGACCGAGGCGGCCACGCGGTACGTGGCGCTCATGGGTGGCGCGGAGCAGATCGTGACGGCCGCGCGCGGGGCGTTCGACAAGGGCGAGTATCGCTGGACGGCCGAGCTGCTGACGCACGTCGTGTTCGCGGAGCCCGGTCATGCGGGCGCGCGCGCCCTGCTGGCGCAGGCGTACGATCAGCTGGGGTATCAGTCGGAGTCGGCCGTGTGGCGCAACGAGTACCTGTCCGGCGCGTACGAGCTTCGGCACGGGAGCCCGACGCGTGGCATCGATCGCGCCCGGTTGAGCGACATGCTGAACGAGACGCCGGTCGAGCGATTTCTCGAAGCGATGGCTGGTAACCTGAACGGCGCGAAGGCGGCGGATGCCGACCTCACGATCAACCTTGTCTTCCGCGACGTGCGAGCGACGTACGTGCTCAACGTGTCGCGCGGCGTGCTGCACTTCCGCCGAGGCGATGCGGACCCGAAGGCGACCGCGACACTGAGTCTCACGCGACCACTGTTCGTGCAGATGATGATCGGGCAGGCCGGCGCCAAGGAGCTCTTCCTTGGTCGTGACGCAACGATCACGGGGAGCAAGCTGGACGTCGTGCGCTTCTTCAGCCTGCTCGACAAGCCATCGGCCACGTTCAATATCGTCGAACCCTAGCAAACGTCGTCCTGAGCAAAGCTGCTGTCGTCCTGAGCAAAGCGAAGGACCTGCTTGTAGCAGTCAGCCGCCCAGGCGACATTCCCCCATGCCCATCGCCCACACCCCAACCACCCCAACCCCCCGCCGCGCCTTCACGCTCATCGAACTGATGATCGTCATCGTCATCATCGGGATCCTCGCGGCCATCGCCGTGCCCAAGTTCACGAGCAACCGCGGGACCGCGTACGTCACGCAGATGAAGAGCGATCTGCGCAACCTGGCCACGGCCCAGGAAGGGTATTACCAGGATTGGCAGGTGTACGCATCGGCGAGCGCGACGAGTCTGGTCAACAAGGCGGGGGCCGTGCTCTGGACGCCGACTACCGGCACCACGCTGGTTGGCTCGGGGACCGCAGGCAGCGCGACGGGTTGGAATGCGCAGGTGCGCCATGCGGGTTCGACGCAGAGCTGTTCGCTGTACTTCGGCACGGGCGGCACCGGCGCGTTCGCCTCGTCGGGACAGGCCGCGGGCGACGTCACCTGTTACTGAGGCCCGTCGTACTCGCGTGCGCTGCGACGCATTGGTGATCCACGACGCAAAGCACGCTCCGGCGATTCGCCATGAAAGCGGCAGTTCTCGACCGTGCGCCGTCGTGCATCCGGCCCGTCGGGCGGTCCCGTGCGACAGACGTTTATCGCCCCCGTTCCCGTCGATATAGCGCCACGGTTCGGTCGCCCAGCGCCCGTGGGCGCCCGTGCCCCGCCCGGTGTTGGCATGACTGTGCAAGGGAGCAAGACCGCGTGCCGTTCGGGTTCCCGAGCGGTGTCGGCACGCAACGTGCATGTCCTCCGCATGAACGCCACTGCGCACGATCTCGCGATCCCGCTCTAGATTACCAATCGCGATGCTCGCCCCCTCGCGGAGTTCCGTCTTCATGCGTCGTACTGGCTTTACCCTGATCGAACTGTTGATCGTCGTGGTCATCATCGGCATTCTCGCCGCGATCGCCATTCCGAAGTTCAGTAGCAGTCGCGAGAAGGCATGGATCACGCAGATCAAGTCGGACCTGCGCAATCTCGCAACGGCACAGGAGACGTACTTCCAGGACTACCAGACGTACGCGACCGCGACGGTGGCGGGGCTCACGAGTGCCAGCGGACTCAGCACCTGGAAGCCGACCACCGGCACGTTCGTGATCGCCGGCGGCACGGCGGGTGGCGTCAATGGATGGAATGCCCAGATCGGCCATCCCGGCACGACGCAGACCTGCTCGCTCTGGCAGGGTTCCGCTGGCACCGGCGTCTTTCTCGGATCAGGACAGCAGGAAGGCGACGTCACCTGCTACTAGCGCCGCGCGGCGGTGCTCAGAACCGCTGCAGGTCCTTCGCCGAAACCACCGTGCCGCGGAACGTCGCGCGCACCTCGGCCAGCAGCTGATCGTCCGTCACGCCGAAGTGAAGTTGATGATACAGCACGAGGAGTCGCGGCCGAGCGGCCGTGGCCATGCGTCCCAGTTGCGTGGCTGAGGTGTGCGCCTGCGCGTGATAGGGCTGTCGCGACGCGGGGATGGTGCGGAAGCCCGAGTCCGAGTACACCTCGTGAATCAGCACGTCGCACCCGTTGCACTCGCGAGCGATCGCGTCGTTCGCGCGCGCATCGCCACTCAGCACGATCGTGCGGTCCGGCGTGGTGATCCGATATCCGAACGCCTGCTTCCACTGGCTGTGCGGCACGTTGAACGCGCGCACCGTCACGCGCGCGTCGCGATAGATCTCCCCCTCGACGATCTCGTGCACGACCGCGCGATAGCCGTCCCGCGATGGCCCCCCCGCGCTGTTGATCCGCTCGCGGATGTCGAGGGCGTTGCCGCGTTCGATGCCGCTGGCGAGCTCCTTCGTGCCACGCGGCCCATAGAGCGCCAAGGGCGTCGACCGCCCCTGGATCCACGGCGTGAACATCACGTCGTTGAGCCCCATGCTGTGATCAGAGTGCAGGTGAGTGAGGAAGAGCATGCCAAGCCGTGGCGCACGCAGCGCAGGCAGCCCCTCACGCGCGGCGGCGGTGGCGCGTCGCACGATGCCGACGCCGGCGTCGAACAGGTAGGCGACCGAATCGACCACGATCGCCACGCCCGGGCCCATGCGCTCCGGATCGGGAATCGGGGTGCCGGTCCCGAGCATGACGATCGTGGTGCGGCCGGCCGACGGGGATTGGGCGCGCGTCGACGTCGGCAGCGCGACGTCGGCGATGAGTGCCGCGAGCAGGACCCCGCGCACGCTCAACGTGCGCACAGTCGGGACGCCACGGTCCAGCACCGGTTGACGCATCTGACGATCAACTCCTGGGAAGACGAAGCGGATCAGTGGCTCGCGTGTGCCAACTGCGCGTTGCATCGCGCGCGACCGTCACGCGCCACGCACTACGACAATGCTCGCCGCAGGCGCGCGCCACGATCAGCGTCGCCGCGTTCCGGTCCGCCTCGTCGCGCTTCACGGCGGTCAGCTCCACGAGTCCACTGCTGCCGGCGTACGTGTCGAACCAGCCAGCCCACGCATCGGCATGCGCGCGAAAGTGCGCGTCAAGCTCGGCGACGCCGAGTACGGTGACCGGGATGCCCATGCGCAGTGCGGTGACATCCGGCGCGCTGAGCGCGAGCGAGTCTGACGCATCATCAACCCCTGGCAGCACGCCCAGCGTGAGAGCGTCCCGGCGCGCGCCCAGGTAGATCACGAGCTGACGCGCCCCTTCACGTTCGACAAAGAGCGTCGTGAGCGCCGCGCGCTGGATGGCGGCCACGTCCGCGGGAGCAAGCGCACCAGCATTTTCATCACATGCGGCCGCGAGCAGGAAAGTCGCGCTCAGTGCGGCGCACCACGTCGAGTGCCGGCGCAGCGGTCAATCCCCCCGCGCCCCGCGCAGCTCCGCCTTCTCGCGGAAGGTGAACGAGCGTCCGCACTGCGTGCAGATGAAGTTGCCCGTGCGCTCGCCCAGATCGTACTCCTTGGCAAACGCCGGATGTTCGCAGGGCTTGTCACCCCACTCCTGTTGCAGAACGACGGCGCGCTTGCGTTGCACGACGGTACCTCCCGAATCGACAAGACACGAGCCTGTGGTACGAGAAGGATACTGTGCGGGCGGTACTGCCGTGTCCGGCAGGTGTGCCGCAGCGCGTTTGTCTTTCGCTCAGGACGCCAGCATCATGGTGCGACAAGCATCTGGCGCACGTCGTCCGGCAACACCCCCGTCAGCTCCCAGCGCAGCAGCGATGCGGGCACCAGCCCCGCCGCGTTGATCTCGTCCAGCATGGTGCGCATCCGGAACTTGTCGCCGAGCTGCGCCTTCCGCTCGGCGAACAGCCGGTCCATCTGCGTCTTGCCGGTCACGTAGGCCGTGCCGTACCCGGGTTGCCGCAGATACAGGTGCTGCTCGTGGTACACGAGGTTCCCCTTGAGACTCAGCCAACCGCGCGGCGTGTTCTCGCTGGCGTACTTCGACGCCTGCTCGATCGAGTACCCCTGTCCCTGCATCAACAGATCGCCGAGGGCGCGCGCGGCGCGTTCGGCCAACAGGATGTACACCAGTTCGCGCGAACGCGGGCTGCCATCGAACAGCCCGGTCTGCATCGCGACCTCTTCCCAACCCGTCGCGAACCCCTCGGTGCGCGTGACGAAGATGTTGTACAGCAACGCCCCACGCCGGATCGGATCGGCGTGCGGCGCGTTGACCATGAACCCCAGGTCGAACCAGTGGTAGCCGTGCGTGCGCATGACCACCGGGTCGCGGTAGTCCACTTCGGTGAAGAACTCACGCGGACCCGCCGAGTAGCGGCCGATGCGCGCGCGCAGCGCCGCATCCATCCACGGTGCCACGGTCATGATGTCCCGCCGCTTGAGCCACGCCATGTACGCGGTGACGCCCGCGCCGAAGCGCCGGGTGTGCTCCGCAGCGTTCGAGATGATCGGGAGCGGCGGCCGCGCCGCGTTGTGCGCTTCCTCGAACGCCATCGCCGACTGCGAGCGTGCCAACTCGCGCTCCATGAGCTGCATCACGTCCCGGTAGGACATCGGCAGCAGCTGCACGTGCCGCAGATACCAGTCGTAGTTCGCAATGCCGATCCCCGAGGGCCCGGTCCGCTTGGCCGACTCCGCCTCCACCCACTGCGCGAACTCGGTCGTCGCCTGTTGTGCGCGGCGGACGTCTGCGGCGAGTGTGCCGGGGGCATTCGCAACACGTGGCGCGAGCGCGTCGAGCGCCTTGACCTGATCGCGGAGCGCCTTGGCCCCGTAGGTCCAGAGGTCGTGCCCGGTGCCGACCAGGTTGCGCCGCGCCTGCGCCAGCAACGCGGGCACGACGCGGATCCCCGAATCCATGCGTGCGGCTGCGGCGGCGGACAACGGCCAGCTGTTCTGCCACACTTCCACTGCGGCGTCGGCAAAGGGCCCCTCGCGCGCTGGCTGGTCACTCTGTTCGTCGAACACGGTCACGTAGAAGCTCGGATCATTGGCCCACGGCCGGAGCACGCGGTGATCGAAGTCGAGGCCGTTCATCTCGGCTCGCACGACATGCCAGTCCACCTGTTGACGCGCGCTCCAGCCCGTCGTGTCGATCGCGCGCAGCCGCTGCTGCATGGCAGGCAGCGCCCGCTGCTGCGTGGCCATCGCTCCCACGGTGTAGTCCGGCACGCCGTCGATGCGTGCCGGGCGCTGAAAGGCGCGCCATTCGGCAAAGAGCGTCGTGAGGGCGTCGAACGAGGCCGGGCGCTGGCCGTGGGCCAACGCGGGAGCGATGGTGCTGGCGGCCAGGATGAACAGAGCCGCGAACAGGGAACGGGGGGCAGGGCGCATGCGACCGGGGCGGTGAAGGGATGCGCAAAGATGCCGCGCGTGAAGGTGAAGTCGCAATGAGGACCGCACTGGAAACAGCCGCGCGAGCGGCACATCTTGCAGGTCACTTCAGGGGAGCACCGCCCGATGGACGGCAATATCCGCAGTCTGCATCATGTCACCGCCACCGTGGCGGGCGCGCAGCCCGACCTCGATTTCTACGTGGGACTGCTCGGACAACGACTGGTCAAGAAGACGGTCAACTTCGACAATCCCGGCGTCTACCACTTCTACTACGGCGACGAGCGCGGCACCCCGGGCACGATCATGACCACCTTTCCCTACGCGGGCAAGGGAGTGCGGCAAGGGGTGAAGGGAGCGGGGCAGATCACCGTCACGTCGTTCTCGGCGCCGCAGGCATCGTTGCCCTTCTGGCGCGAGCGGTTGCGCGCGTACGGTGTGCCCTTCGTCGACCAAGGCACTGCCTTCGGTGAGGATGCGATTGCGTTCGATGATCCGTCCGGACTCGGCATCCGCCTGGTCGGTACCGATGCCGACGCGCGCGCTCCATGGACCGGCGCCGGCATCGACGCAGCGCATGCGATCCGCGGCATTCACAGCGTGTCGCTGCTCGTGCGCGACCCCATGCGCACCTCGGCACTCCTCGCGGATCTGCTCGACGGCACCGTGGTGAACGAGACGGAGGGCGCGCTGCGTGTCGGGATCAGCGGTCAGGCGCCAGGGCAGTTGGTTGAACTCGTGCAGGCACGCGATGAAGCGCTCGGCGTCAACGGCCTCGGCACGGTACATCACGTGGCCTTTGCCGCCGCCGACGATGCCGCGCAGCTGCAGGTGCGCGCCGAGGTCGCTGCGCGTGGCATCCCCGTGACGCCCGTGCTCGATCGGCAGTACTTCCACTCGATCTACTTTCGCGAACCGAACGACGTGTTGTTCGAAGTCGCGACCAATCCGCCCGGCTTCACGGTTGACGAACCGCTTGATGCGCTCGGACTCGCCCTCAAGCTCCCGGCGCAGGAAGAGGTGCGCAGGGCGGCCATTGAACAGCTGCTTCCGCCGGTGACCTACTGATGGTGACGCAGGGAGTTCCGCTGCATGAAGCGAAGGTGGCCGTGATCATGGTGCACGGCCGCAACGCTGCGCCGGCCAACATTCTCACGATCGCGCCAGCCCTCAACACCTCACGCACCGCGTTTCTGGCACCGGCGGCAGCGGGTGGCGCGTGGTATCCG
Organism: Gemmatimonadota bacterium; assembly: GCA_031372565.1. GTDB lineage: Bacteria > Gemmatimonadota > Gemmatimonadetes > Gemmatimonadales > Gemmatimonadaceae > JACPPC01. Next base: position 17,264 of record JANMLN010000151.1, read on the forward strand.
AAAGGGTTCATGGCGCCGACGGCCGAGAACGAGCCGGGCATCACCCATGGCATTGCATCGGTGCATGCGTGCATCGACGAGGCCGTGGCGGCGGGTGTACCTGCGGATCGCATCGTGCTGCTCGGCTTCTCGCAGGGTGCCTGCCTCGCGGGCACCGCAGCCGTGCGGCGCCCCGCGCGATATGGCGGTGTCGTCATGTACTCGGGCGGCCTCATCGGACCGCCCGGCACCGCGTGGCCCACGACGGGGGACCTGGCCGGCACGCCGGTCTTCCTCGGCTGCAGCGACGTGGATTCGCACATTCCGGCGGGCCGCGTGCGCGAGAGCGCTGCGCACTTCGAGCGCATGGGCGCGGCCGTCACCATGCGGTTGTACCCCGGCATGGGGCACCTGGTGAGCGAGGACGAGATCGAGTGGACGCGCGCGCTGCTGGTGTCATTGGATGGGTAGCCACACCGTGCGGACGCAGCGCCGTGCAGCCGCTTACGCGTTGACCGACGCCATCATCGCCGCCGGGTAGCGCAACCCGGCGGCCGCGCCCACGGGAAAGATCGCCTCGAGCTCGGCCATCGCGTCTGGCGCAAGCGTCACGTCGAGCGCGCGCACGTTCTCTTCGAGGTACTTCACGCGCTTGGTGCCCGGGATGGGCACCACGTCGTTCCCCTTCGCCAGCACCCACGCGAGCGCCAACTGGCTCGGCGTGCACCCGAGCGCTCCGGCGAGATGACGCACCTTGGCCACGAGCGCGAGGTTCTTGTCGAAGTTCTCGCCCTGAAAGCGCGGGCTGAAGCGGCGATAGTCATCGGCCGGAAAGTCGTCGGGCGAGCTGAAGGCACCCGTCAGGAAGCCGCGTCCGAGTGGGCTGTACGGCACGAAACCGACGCCGAGTGCCCTGCAGGCCGCGAGCGTTTCTTCCTCCGGGTCACGCGTCCAGAGCGAGTACTCGCTCTGCAGCGCGGTCACCTGATGAATCGCGCAAGCGCGCCTCAGGGTGGCGGCCGACGCTTCGGACAGTCCGATGAAGCGAATGAGTCCCTTGGCCACCAGGTCGGACAGCGCGCCGACCGTCTCCTCGATCGGCGTCTGCGCATCGACACGATGCTGGTAGTAGAGGTCGATGTGATCAACCTTGAGGCGGCGCAGGCTCCCCTCGACCGCGGCCTTCACGTATTCCGGGCGGCCGTTGATGCTGCGCTTGGTCGGATCATCGAGGTTGCGCTGGATGCCGAACTTGGTGGCGAGGAAGACGTCCTTGCGCCGTCCCTTGATCGCACGGCCGACCAGCTCCTCGTTGAGATACGGGCCGTACATGTCGGCGGTATCGAGGAAGTTCAGCCCGAGCTCGAGCGCCCGGTGGATCGTCGCGATCGATTCCGTGTCGTCGCGCGGGCCGTAGAACTCGCTCATCCCCATGCAGCCGAGGCCGAGGGCGGAGACGGAGGGGCCGGCGGGACCGAGGGTGCGAGTGCGCATGGGACGGGGCGTCGTGAGGAGGGAGGCGGTGACGCGCCTCCATGACGGAACGTACCGACCCGCCGTCGTGTCAGTCTTGCGTAAGCTTCCGGGCGATCTCGCCGATGCGCTCCAGCGCCTTCCGCACCTTGTCCGCCGGATACCCAACGGTCACGCGCAGGTGGTGCTCGGCGCCCAGCAGGCTGCCCGGCGCGACCAGCACGCTGCCTTCGGCGCGGATCCGCTCGGCCAGCGTGAGCGAATTGAGCGCGAGATGGCTGCGCACGAATGCGATGGCCGTGGCCTGCGACGCCACGTGCGTGAAGCGCCCGCCTTGCTGCGCCAACCACTCGGCGAGCACCGCATGACCGTCACGCGTGAGGCGCTGCTGCCGGTCGAACAGCCAGCGGCGCTTCTCCGGCAGGAGCGCGATCTCCGCCATGGTCATGCTCGGCGCTGCTGCCGCGATGACGGCATACTCGTGTCGGCGCCAGAGCGCCTCGGTCACGTCGGGCGCGGCCACGATCCAGCCGAGCCGAAGTCCGGCCAAGCCGTATGCCTTCGAGAGCGAGTTGGTGCAGATGACGCGATCATAGCGTCCGAAGAACGACGGCGTTTCGGGCGCGTTGCCGTGTTCGGTACCGGCATACACCTCGTCGGCATGCAGCCAGGCTCCGACGCGCGCGCAGGCATTGACGATGCGCTGCATCTCCGCTTCCGTGAAGATCGAGCCGGTCGGATTGTTCGGGTTCACCACCGACACGAGCTTGGTGCGGGGCGTGACGAGCGTGTCGAGCAGGTCGAGGCGCGCACGCCATCCGTTGTCGGGATCGAGTGGCAGCTCGCGTACGGTGCAGCCCGCGCCGTGCGCCAGCCCCCACACCTGTCGATAGCCCGGCGACATCACGACCACTTCGTCGCCCGGCTCGAGGAGCGTCTGACAGATCATGCTGTTGGCCTGCGCAGCGCCGACGGTCACGAGCACATGCGCTGGCGTGGCACCCGGGTAGAGCGCGGCAATCCGCTCGCGGAGCAGCGTGGTCCCGTTCACTTCGGGATAGAAGAGTCCCGTGTCGAGGACCTGCTGCTGCTCATCGGGGGTGAGCCATTCGCGCGTGCTGAGGCACTGCACGCTCGAGTCCGCGAGGTTCATCTCGACCGTGCGCTCCCAGCGCGACTGGTACTCCTCGAGTTCGAACGGCTGAAACGGCATGGGACACACGGGTGAGTCGGAGCGCAGGGTCGGCCGGCGGCATCCGGTCGTCGCGCACCCGGAATATGACCCCGAGCGGTGGTTGCGCCACCGCGCGACGCGCGGGAAGTTCTGGGACCTGTCCCTTCGAGGCACTCCCGTGTTCCATCTACCGATCGTCGCACTCCTGCTCGCCGTCCCGCCCATGCTCGACGGCTACCAGCGGCAACCGCTGGACGTCCAGCACTACCGCTTCTCGCTGACGCTCGCGGACAGTACCGACCGGATCGTTGGACGCGCCGTCGTGCGCATGCGGCTGCTGGCCGCCGGGTTGAGCACGGTCTCGCTCGACCTCGCGAGCGTGACGCCAGAGCGGCAAGGGCGCGGCATGCGTGTGCAGGGAGTGTCGGTGGGCGGCACCGCACGACCCTTCGTGCACACGGGCGACAAGCTCGCGATCACGTTGGCCGCTCCTTCGACAGCAGGCCAGGTGGTGGAACTCGAGGTGTCGTACGCGGGCATCCCCGCCGATGGGTTGCTGATCAAGCCCACCCCGCACGGCGACCGTGCCTTCTTCTCGGACGATTGGCCCGACAAGGCGCATCAGTGGTTGCCGACCATCGATCACATTGCCGACAAGGCAACGATGGAGATGGACGTCGTCGCGCCCGCGCACTACCAGGTCATCTCCAACGGTCGACGGATGGAGCAGACCGACCTGGCCGATGGCACGCGCCGCACGATCTGGCGCGAGTCGGTGCCCATCGCGCCCTGGCTCTACGTGCTCGGCGTGGCGCGCTTCGCGGTGCAGCACGTGACGGAGTATCGCGGTATTCCGATCGAGACGTGGGTCTTTGCGGCGGATCGCGACGCGGGCTTCCACGACTTTGCCGAGCCCACTCCCGATGCGCTTGCGTTCTACTCCGAACGGATCGGGCCGTTCAGCTACGAGAAGCTGGCCAATGTGCAGTCGACCTCGGCGGCAGGCGGCATGGAGGCCGCGTCGGCCATCTTCTATGCGACCGGCAGCGTGAGCGGCACGCGCAACTTGCGTTGGCGCAACGTCGTCATCCACGAGATCGCGCACCAATGGTTCGGCAATGCGATCACGGAGAACGACTGGAACGATGTGTGGCTGAGCGAGGGGTTCGCCACGTACTTCACGCTGCTCTTCATCGAGCATGCCTACGGACGCGACGAGTTCGCCGAGGGGCTGCGCACCTCGCGGTTGCGGATTGCCGAGCTGGACGCGAAGCTGCCGAACTACCGCGTCGTGCACGAGAATCTGGTCAACATGGCCGACGTGACCACCCGCCTCACCTACGAGAAGGGGGCCTGGGTGCTGCACATGCTGCGACAGGCCATGGGAGACGATCGTTTCTGGGCCGGGATCCGCGCCTACCATGCTCGCTATCGCGACGCGACCGCGAGCACGGCAGACTTCCGTGCCGAGATGGAGGCGGTGGCCGGGCAGGACCTGCGGCCCTACTTCGACCAGTGGCTGTATCGCGGCGGGATCCCGAAGCTCGAGGGAAGCTGGAGCTGGAACGCGCGGACCAAGCGCGTGGAGATCGAGCTCCGTCAGGTGCAGCCCGGTGCGCCGTTCACGATGCCGCTCGAGATCGGGATCACGGAGCCTGGTGCAACGGCGCGCGTCGAGAAGCTCCAGCTCACGGGAGCCGTCGTGCGCGATTCGTTCCGCGCCGAGCAGGCGCCGACGGCGCTGGTGCTCGATCCGAACGTGCGTGCGCTGTTCAGTGGCGCGTTGGTGAAGCGCTGAGGAAGATCCGCGCGGTCAGCGTCACGGAGTACGCGCGATGCAGGCCTCGAGCGTGCTCGTCGGGTCAGTCACGAAGCTCGACTTCGCCCTCGATCTCCACCGGAATGTCCCATGGCAGCTCCGCCATGCCGACCGCGCTGCGACTGTGTGCGCCGACCTCGGGGCCGAACAGTTCGAGAATGAGCTCCGACGCACCGTTGATCACGCTCGGCTGCCGATTGAAGCCGGGCGCAGAGTTGACCATGCCGAACAGCTTGCCCCACGCGGCGATCCGATCGAGATCGCCGAGGGCGCGTTGCAGGCTGCCGAGCATGGAGAGGGCGGTGAGGCGCGCCGCGACATAGCCCTGTTCCACCGTGAGATCTCGCCCAACCTTGCCGAGAGGCTCCGCGTCGGTGCCGTCGGGGTTCTGGGGGCCATGGCCGGCGATCAGCGCGCGGTGTCCGATGATGCGCACCGACCGGAAGGGCAGGATGACGCCCGGTGGTGGCGCCATCGGTGGCGGCAGGACGAGTCCGAGCGCGGCAAGCTTCGATTCGATCTTCGACATCGTGGGCGACGGGTGAGGGCGGATGGTGTCCCGGAAGGTAGACCGGCGATGACGGCGGGTCGCGGGATGGCGGCGCCCGGCGCGGCACCGCACATTCTGCCATCGGTTCGGGGCAGTGCGCAACGCTCCGCGGCCGCGCCGCGTACACGACGGCAATCGCTCGCCCGACGCGGGCAGGCAGACGCCAACAGACCGCAGACACTCGACGACACGAGGCCCAGATGAAGACGCAGTATGCCGACGGAGCGAACGATCCCGAGCATGAGGTGAGCCGTCGAGAGTTCCTGGGCACCGCCATGGCCGGATCGGCTGCACTCGCACTGGGCCCGACGGTCGCTCCGGTGGTCCTCGCGCCCGACGACAAGGATGCGGTGATGGCGGCGGTTGCGCCGCAGCACGCGCAGACGCTCAAGATGCTGCAGGACTGGATTGCACTGCCGTCGATCGCGGCCGAGAATCGCAACTATCCGCAGGGCCCCGAGTACATGGCGAAGCTTGCGCGCGAGGCCGGCTTCCAGAACGTCGAGCTGGTGCCGACCAAGGCGGGGCATGCGGGTGTGTTTGCCACGCTCGATGCCGGCGCGAAGACGACGCTCGCGATCTACATGATGTACGACGTCAAGCAGTACGATCCCGCCGAGTGGAGTTCACCGCCGCTTGAAGGGCGACTCGTGGACAGGCCGGGAGTCGGCAAGATCATCGTCGGGCGAGGCGCCACGAATTCCAAGGGCCCGCAGATGGCCTGCCTGGCCGCCTTTCACGCCTTCAAGGCGGCCGGCAAGAAGCTGCCGATCAACATCGTGCTCGTGTGCGAGGGTCAGGAAGAGATCGGTTCGCCGAATTTCAGCGAAGTCGTGTTCAAGCCGGAGGTGAAGGCGGCGCTCGAGAAGTGCGTCGGCATCATCATTCCACTGGGCAATCAGGGGCTCGACGGCGCGGTCACGATCAACCTCGGCTCCAAGGGGGTCTGCGAGCTGGAGTTGGTGGCGAGCGGTGAGAAGTGGGGTCGCGGGCCGGTCAAGGACCTGCACTCGAGCTATGAAGCGCAGGTGGATAGCCCGGTGTGGCATCTCGTGCAGGCGCTCAACTCGCTCGTGAAGGCGGATGGCCACACGCCGGCGATCGAGGGGTTCTTCGACAAGGTGCGCCCGCTCTCGGCGGTGCAGAAGAAGATCCTCGCCGATGCGATTCCCAGGAAGAACGAAGCCGCGACCAAGCGTGGCATGGGCATCAGCAAGGTGTTTGGCGATGAACCGTGGGCTGCCTCGCTCGAGCGGCTGGTCACGCAGCCGACGATCAACATTCAGGGATTGGTGGGCGGTTACACGGGGCCGGGCGGCAAGACGATCCTCCCGCACAAGGCGGTCGCCAAGATCGACATGCGGCTCGTGCCTGACATGACCAAGGAGGGGACGCTCGCGCTGCTCAAGGCGCATCTGGTCAAGCACGGCTTCGGCGACATCGAAGTCAACGTGAGCGGTGGGTACGATCCAACCCAGACCGATCCCGACGCGCGGCTGGTCAAGGCGCAGGTGGCGGCGTACCAGAAGGCTGGTATCGATCCGCTGCTCTGGCCGCGACTGGCCGGCTCCTGGCCGGGGGTCACCTTTACCGGTGCGCCACTCAAGCTCGCGGCTGGTCAGTATGGCTTGGGCCATGGCAACGGCGCGCACGCACCGGATGAGTATTGGCTCATCGAGTCGGCGAACCCCAAGGTGGCCGGGATGGATGGCGCGGTGAAGTCGTTCGTCGAGCTGTTCTATCAGATCGCGTAAGACAGTCTCTTCGCTCACCGGTCACGCCGCACATGCCCGCACTCGACGCCGTTCGTCCGATCACGCTCGCTGACATCGAAGCGGCGCGCGATCGCATTGCGGGCACGGTGATTCGCACGCCGCTGGTGCGACTCGACGCGGGCCCCGGTGCGCCGGAGATCTGGCTCAAGCTCGAGAATCTGCAGCCGACCAACGCCTACAAGTTGCGAGGGGCGGCCAACGCGGTGGCCATGCTGACGCCAGCTGAACGTGCGCGTGGTGTGTGGACCATCAGTGCGGGAAACGCGGGGCAGGGGATCGCGTACGCCGCGCTCAAGGCAGGTATTCCGTGCACTGTGGTGGTCATCGAGACCGCGCCGCAGGCCAAGATCGACCGGATGCGCGCGTTGGGCGCCACCCTCGTGCCGGTGCGCTACGACCGCGCCTGGCAGGCGCTCGACGAGCGGTCGTATCCGGGAGTCGACGGGACGTTCATTCATCCGTTCGATGACGACGCCTTCATCGCTGGTCACGGGACAATGGGACTCGAGATCCTCGAGGACTTGCCCACCGTGACGGCGGTGATCGCCGGTATTGGCGGCGGTGGCCTGGTGGTGGGCGTCGGCAGTGCCATCAAGGCGCTGCAGCCGAGCGTGAAGATGTTCGGTGCGGAGCCCGAGACGGCCGCGCCGATGGCGCTCTCGCTCGAGCAGGGATCGCCGCAGAAGTATGCGGCGTGGCAGCAGTCGTTCGTGGATGGTGCGGGCGGACAGTCCGTCTTTCCGCGCATGTGGGAACGGATGCGGCCCGTGATCGACGGCAGTCTCGTCGTGTCGCTCGACGAGGTGAAGCGAGCGATGCGCATGATGGCCGAGAAGGCGCGTGTCGTGTCCGAGGGCGCTGGCGCGCTGCCCTTGGCTGCCGCGCTCTCTGGTCAGGCCGCGGCCGGGCCGATCGTGTGCGTGGTGAGCGGTGGGAACATCGACCTCGCGAAATACATCGAGATCATCGGCGCCCCGTCGTCATCCTGAGCCCCCCCGTCGTCCTGAGCGAAGCGAAGGACCTGCTTCTCCTCCTCATCTCCCCCGTCGTCCTGAGCGAAGCGAAGGACCTGCTTCTCCTCGTCGCTACAACATCGTCCCCACATGCACCGCCACCGCGCGGTTCGCACCCAGCGAGAAGCTGACAGCGCCTCCCACCGAGACCGTCACGCTCGTGCCCGCGCACACCAGACCGCTCTTCCCGCCCGTGATCACGTCACAATAGACCCCCGGCGCGAGTCCCGTCGGCGTCGCAACCGTCACCGCCGTGTTCTCGCGATTGATCGCGACAAACCCCATCGTGCCACGCGAGAACGCGATCGCGTTACTGCCGTTGTCCCACCAACGGTTCTGATCGGTGCCGGCCACGACCTTCCGGAACGCGACCATGCGGAGCAGGTGCGGGTCACGATGCTCGCACACCCAGTTACCGATGACCGCCGTCTCCAGCGCCGATGCGCACGTCACCGGCAGGATCTGCCCGCCGCCGTCTGAGGGCGGACCCATCTCGCGTCCGAACTGTGTCGACCGGTCGAATGTGTAGCTCGACATCAGCGAGGGAAAGCCGTACGGCTGCGCCAGCAAGAAGACATTGGCGAGACGGAACGTGTCGCCGGCGCGCCAGCTGACGCCATTGCCGGACCGCTGCGTGTCATGATTCTCGAGGAAGATGACCGCCTTGTTGCTGGCCATGATCCCCCACGCGGTGGGAGAGAACTGATTGCCCGGCGTGCCGTTCGGATTGAGCTGGAAGAGCTTCTGCCCACCAAGTCCCGTGAACTTGTCGCCGAGCCCCGTGGTCGTGAATTCGGTGATGTCCGACGCGCCGCCGGACGAGTAGCCGACGCCGAAGTAGTCGCGTGTACCGATCGCTTCGCCGCCGCCGGCAATCACCTCGAGGAAGACGTAGGGGCGCGGGCGCCCGTCCGCCACCGCGTCCTGGTTCACGCGCACAATGATCGAGTCGAGTTCGACCTGCTGCATGTGCTTGGCCGCGTCGATGCGGAAGCCCACGACCCCCATCCGCGCCAGACTCGTGAGGTAGTCCGCGATCTTCGCGCGTACGCTGGCCGAGCCGGTGTTGAGATCGGGCAGTCCCAGCAGCTCGCAGTCCTGTACGTTGGCCGCAATGCGGTAGTCCGTCACCGTGCATGGCGCATGAAAGTCGGTCGGCGCGTACAACCCCGGGTAGCTGTACTTGGTATACGCGGTGCCGTTGCTCCCCGTCCCCGGGCTGGGAAAGTTCGTCATGTGATTGATCACGGCATCGACGATGATCCCGACCCCCGCATTCTTGCAGCGCGTGACCATCTGCTGGAACTCGGCCCCCGTGCCCGATCGACTGCGCGCCACCGTGTAGCTCACGGGCTGGTACCGTTGGCTCCAGGTGCCGCTCGCCTGCACGCTGTGCTCCTGCGGCGGACTGATCTGCACCGCGTACACGCCAGCGGGGCCGAGCACGTTCTCGCACTCGGATGCGATGTCGAGCCAGCGCCATTCGAACAGGTGCACGAAGACGTCGCCGGCGTCCGCATGGCCGGTGGGGCGATACAGCTGCGGCAGGGCGGGCCGCCCGGGCGGGAAGCTGATCGCGCCGGTTGGCGCCGTGTCGTCGCCACAGGACACCGTGAAGACGAGGTGCGCAACGGTCAGCGCGCGCGTCATGTGGTACGAAACGATCGATGTCATGGTGCCTGCAGGGGTCGGATGATGATGTCCGCGGCGCGCGGCTACTGGCGGCATGGCGCGTGCGGGTCGGTGGGCGCAGGGACATCCCGTTTCGGCCGCTGCGGCATGTTGCCGATCGCGAGCGCGGCTGCGTACACCATGCGCGTGACGCGCGCCATGTCGGGATAGCTGATGTACTGCGCCTCGTCGGTGACCTGATGGTAATCGAGGTGCTCGCCGCGCGAGATCGCGAGTGCCGGGATGCCGTATCGGGCGTAGTTGTAGTGGTCGGCGCGACAGTAATACTGCAGCGGGTGCCCGGGCTGGTCGAACGTGTAATCGAAGCGGAACGGAACCGGCTGGCGCGCGTTGACGGCCTCCAGCGTATCGCCGAACTCGCGCGAGATGCGACGCGCACCGACCACCTCGAGGTACTGTGGCGTGCCGGCGCCAGTCCCGTTCACCGGAAAGTCGTCCGCCTTGCCGCGCCCGATCATGTCCTCGTCGATCTCCGCAACGATCGAGTCGAGCGGGACCGTCGGATGATCGGTGAACCAGGCCGAACCGAAGAGCCCCGCTTCCTCTGCCACGTGATTGACGAACAGGATCGAACGGCGCGGACGCGCGCCGGTGCGCGCGAGCGCCTCGGCAACCTCCAGCAGCCCCACGGTGCCCGATCCATCGTCGTCGGCGCCATTGCGAATCGAGTCGAGGCGCGGCGGATGCAGGCGTCGCAGACTGTCGAGCAGGGCACGAATGCGCACCCACTCGGCGGCCGACGGCGGACGCACCGGCGAATCGGCCCCCATCGGACGGATCACGCGATTGAACGCGCGCACCGAATCGTGATCCACCGGCGCATGATCGAAGCCGACATGGTCGTTGTGTGCCGTGAGCGCGAGATACTGACCGGCGAGCGCAGGATCGCTCCCGCGCAGGATCGCGACGACGTTGCGCGCCGGATGCGCCATCGGGACGCGCGCAAAGTCGAGCCGCCCGCTCAGGGAGCGGCCAACCGTGCCCACCGAGAGCGTCGCAGGATCGCTGCCAAACAACTTCCTGGCTGCCGCGCGCGAGAGCCAGATGCTCGGCAGCAGCGTGGGGATGCGTGACGTGTCCACGACGGGCCGTCCTTCGCGCATGGTCGCGATGATCTCCGGGGGCGCGTCGTCCAGCACCACGAGCGCCACGGCTGCTGCGCCGCGCCAGCGCGCCCCCGAGACGATCACCTGACGCAGGGAGGCGCCCGTGGGCAGGTCGAACACCACGACCTTCCCCGCGCTCTGAGCCGGCGCGATCCAGCCCGTGCTGTCGGTGGCGCGCCCGGCATACACCACAGGCACTCCCGTCAGGACGGCCGCCGGCGCGTAGGCCTGCCTCGGCAGGAACTCGTCGCCCAGTCTGAGTGAGGCGCCATCGACGGTGAGACGCGACTGCGGATCGACCTTGAGCGTGTACATCGGGACCGTCTGGAAGTACGTGCCGTTGTCGCCCGCGGGCTCAAGACCGAGCCGCTTGAACTCTGCGGCCACGTACGCCGCCGTCTGGAAGTTCCCCCGCGAGCCCGACTCGCGCCCCATCATCGAATCGTCCGCGATGAGGAACAACCGGAGGCGCAGGTCGTCCTCCGTGATCTCGGGGCGCGTGACGACCGCTGGCGCCGGTGGGCGTCCGGACGTGCACGAGGTCGAGACGACGGCGAGCGCGCAGAGCACGCGGCAGCGGAGACGCTTCATGGCAGCGGAGGGTGAGAGTCGCCGAATTCTACGCGCATCGTCCCTCATGCGCGCGCGGGGCAGGCGTTGCGACTCGGGCCGCACGTGGCCCGCCCGCCGCTGGCGAGCTGCCAAGTCGCTAAACTTCACTCGATCTCACACGACACACTGCCGACTCATGCGTTTCTCCTCACTGACTCATCGAATCGCCGGCGAAGGCACCGACGCCTGGATCGTTCACGATCTGGCGGTGGAGCGCATTGCCATGGGCGAGGACATCTTCCTCCTCTCGATCGGCGATCCCGATTTCGATACGCCAGCGCCGATCCGCGCCGCCGCCACGCATGCGCTCGATCACGGGCGCACGCACTACTCGCCGATCCGTGGCGAGCCCGCGCTGCGCGAGGCGATTGCGCAGCATGCGGAGCGCCTGATCGGCAGCCGCGTGGATCCCGAGCGCGTGATCGTGTTCCCGGGCGCGCAGGCCGCGCTCTTCGCCGTGGCGCAGTGCCTCTTCGATGCCGGAGACGAAGTCATCGCGCTCGAGCCCGCGTACGTCACCTACGAGGCGGTGCTCGGCGCGCCGGGTGCGCGCATGGTGCCGGTGTCGCTGCGTCCCGAGGCGCGCTTCCACTTCGAGGTCGACGCGGTCGAACGTGCCATCACGTCGCGGACCCGCGGCCTCATCGTGAACTTCCCGCACAATCCGACTGGCGCCTGCCTGACCAAGGCCGAAGCGGAGGCGGTCGCGCGCGTCTGCCGCACGCACGACTTGTGGTGCATCTCGGACGAGGTCTATGCCTCGCTCAACTTCGGCACGCCGCATGTGAGTCCGTTGGCGGAGCCGGGGATGCACGAACGCAGCGTGCTGATCTCCAGCCTGAGCAAGTCGCATGCGATGACGGGTTGGCGGTGCGGCTGGGCAATTGCACCGCTCGCGCTGGCCGCGCATCTCGATCATCTCGCGCGCGCCATGTTCTTCGGCGTGCCGCAGTTCATCCAGGACGCCGCCGCCGTTGCGGTGGCCTCCGGTGGTGAGGATCTCGAGCGCATTCGCGCGTCGTATCAGCGGCGCGCCGAGGTCGTGGTCGAGGCGCTGGCCGACGCGCCCGGGGTCCGGGTGCGGCTCCCTGACGCGGCGATGTACGTGTTCGCCGACGTGCGTGGCACGGGCCTGGACGGCAAGCAGTTTGCGCGCGGGCTGCTCGATGCCGAAGGCGTGGCGGTGACGCCGGGTGAAGGGTTCGGTCCCAGTGGCGCGGGACATGTGCGCATGACCCTCGGCGTCAACGAAGACCGGCTGCGCGAAGCCTGTCGCCGGATCGTGCGCTATGCGGCCAGCATCGCCCAACCCGCCGCCGCCGCACATTGAACGATTGACTCGCGTCCGCGCCCTGACGCATCTCGTTGCCACGCTGCTGTCGGTAGCAGCGGGCGCGGGCGTCTGGCGGCTGACCGCGCCGCCTGGCCCGGGACTCGATCCCGATGCGATGAGCTACCTCGGCGCGGCGCAGTCGTGGGTGGCGGACAGCGGCCTGCGCATCCCGGCCGCACCGTGGGACGCGACACAGCCGACCGCGCCGCTCGCGCATTTTCCTCCGGGTTTCTCGCTGCTGATCGGCACGGGCGTCCGTGCCGGCTTCGCACCGATCGACGCCGCACGCATCGTGGAAGCGGGAGCGGCGATGGTGTCGGTCGCCGCCCTGACGCATGCGGTGGCTGTGACCGCCGGCGTGACGGTGGCCGTCGTGTGCATCGCCGTGCTGGCGTTGACGCCCGCCATGCTCGTCGTGCACGCGTCGGTCCTGTCGGAGCCACTCTTGCTCGCATGCATCGCGGTCACGCTCTGGGTGATGGCGGTCGTGAAGCACGGCGGGAGGCGCATCCTGCTGTTGGGTGCGCTCGCCGCGTGCGCGATCACGGTGCGCTACGCCGGGGCCGCGCTGGTTCTGGCTGCCATGCTCGATGCGTGGCGCTCGGCGGCGACGACGCGTGGGCGCGTGCGCGGTGCGTTGCTGGCGGCGGCGCTTCCGGTGCTGGCGATGCTTGCGTGGACGCTGGGCCGCGCGCGCGATCCCTACGCGGAACCCATCCGACAGACGGCGCTCTATCTGGCGGGGTGGGATCGGACGATCACCGAGGGGTGGGTCACGGTGCGTGGATGGCTCGCGCCGGGGGTCGAGTCGACGCTCGCTGCGACCGTCGTGGTCATGATCGCCGGCGCGCTGTTCATCGCGCTCGTCGTGGAGCGCCGGCGCGTCGCGTCCGTCATCGCACCTGAGCCTCCCGGTGTGGAGGCGTCCGCGACGCTGCGCGGGGGGAGTGTGCGCATCGGCGCGTGCTACTTCGCGGTGGTGCTGGCCTCCCGGCTGCTGGCCGATGGCGAGATCCCGCTGGACGAGCGCTTGCTCGCACCGTTGGGACTCGTCCTGACGGTCGCTGCCATCCTCCTCGTGGCGGAATGGATGCGCGCGGGCCGACCATGGCGCGTGGTCGCTGTTGCGAGCGTCGGACTCGCGTGGAGCGTCGGCGCGTTCGCGCGTATGCAGTCGGACCTCGGCGAGTATCGCACGGACGGCGGCGACCTCTCCAGCATGCGATGGCGCACGTCCGCACTCGTCGCGTACACGCGCACGCACGGCGAGCCGCTCTACTCGAACGAGGTGCCGGCGCTCTGGTTTCACACTGCTCGCGCCGTGCATGAAGTACCCACCGAACCAGATGAGCGCACCATCGCGGCGTTTCGCGCAAAGCTCGCGCGGGAGAACGGTGCGCTCGTGTCGTGGGAGTTTGCCGATGCCGACGTGCCGCGGACGGACCGGCTGGTGCAGGGTGCGGGGCTGGTCGCCGTCGTGCACGACTCGACGGGCACCGTCTGGAAGGTGCCCAGGCCAGCGATCGAGCGGCCGTAGGCACACGCGCCGACGGGCGGTACGGGTGTGACGCGGAAGCCGGGGAGGCCGGCGCGCGTCGCCGTCCCGACGACCGTTCTGGCGCTCGGTACTGGACAGTCCAGAATAGACTGTGCAGTATAGATGAGGCCGACCGACCCCGATTCCTGCATGCCGAAGACCACCGCTGCGCGCCGTCGCCTGCTCGCCCGGACCGTTCCCATGGCGGACGGGTTGGCCGCGCTCCTCTTCCCGTTCGCGGAAGTCGTCGTGCACGATCTGGCAACGCAGACCATCGCGCACCTCGTCAACCCGCTCTCGCGGCGCCAGGTCGGCGACGCCACCGCACTCGACGACATCACCTTCGATGACGACGACGGACTCATCGGCCCGTACGCAAAGACCAACTGGGACGGTGGCCGCATGCGCGCGATCAGCGTGCTCGTGCGCGACGACACACGCCGCCCCATCGGCGTGGTCTGCGTCAACCTGGCCACCTCCGCCTTCGAGCAGGCCCGGGCCACGCTCGAACTCTTCGCACGCGGCGTGGAGGTGAGCCCGCTTCCCGCCAAGCTCTTTCGTGACGACTGGCAGGAACGGATCCTCGCCTTTCTCCATCCGTGGCTCGAGGCGCGGCAGCTCACCCTGGGACAACTCACGCGCGAACAGAAGCGCGAACTCGTCATCGCCCTCGATCGCACGGGCGCCTTCCGCGGCAAGAGCGCCGCGGACTACGTCGCGAACCTGCTCGGTATGGGGCGCGCCACCGTCTTCAACCACCGCAAGGCGGCGCGTACGACCGCCGCGAGGACCCGTCGATGACTGCTCCCACCGCGCACGATCCGTTCGACTGCGACGTGCTTGTCGTTGGCTCTGGCGCTGCCGGTCTCGCGGCGGCCGTGAAGGCGGCATCCGATGGACTCACCGTGACCGTGCTCGAGAAGTCGGAGTACTTCGGCGGCTCCACCTGCTACTCGGCCGGGATGGTCTGGATTCCGGCGAATCGTCAGGCCCAGGCCGCCGGCATCGTCGATAGTCCCGACGCCGCGTTCGCATACCTGGAAGCCGAGGGGGGCGAGCGGCTCCAGCGCGAGGCGGCGCGCGTCTATGTCGATCACGCCGCCGACATCATGGGATGGTACGAGGACAACACGCACGTGAAGTTCGCCCTCTCCGCCGCGTGGCCCGACTATCATCCCGCCTTTCCCGGCAGCTGCCCGGGCGGTCGCGCCCTCGGTCCCATGCCATTCGACGGACGCACGCTGGGCGCGCGTTTCGCCGAGCTTCGTCCGCCGCTCGCCACGACGATGCTCTTCGGTGGCATGATGGTCGGGCGCGAAGACCTGACCAAGTTCTACACGATCCTCAAGTCGTGGTCGTCCTTCGTGCACGTCGGCAAGCTGTTCGCACGCTTCTGCGTTGATCGCCTGAGCTACCCGCGCGGCACCCGGCTCTCGAACGGCAATGCGCTCATTGCCGCCTTGGCCCGGTCCGCACTGGAGCGCGGCGTGGTGATCCTCACCCAGTCGCCGATGACCGACGTCGTACTCGAGAACGGTCGCGTCACCGGCGTGAAGGTGAAGACCCGAACGAGAGAACGCGTGGCCCGTGCGCGTCGTGGCGTCCTGTTCGCGAGTGGCGGATTTCCGGCCAACGACGCGATCAAGCGCCGCTTCATGCCGCACCTTGCCGCAGGCAAGAGCCAGCGCACGCTCACGCCGAGCGCGAATGCCGGCGACGCATTTCTCGTTGGCGAACGGATCTGTATCGACGTGGTCGCGGACCAGACAAGTCCCGTGTCCTGGACCCCCGTGTCGCTCATGCCGCAACCGGACGGATCGACGATTCCATTCCCGCATTTCAACGATCGTGGCAAGGCCGGCTACATCGCGGTCGACAAGCGCGGCAAGCGATTCATCAGCGAAGCGCGCTCGTATCATGACTTCTGCCCGGCCATGATAAAGGCATGCGCGAACGATCCCGACGTCTTCTGCTGGGTGATCTGTGATGATCGCGCCGTCCACCAGTACGGGCTCGGCGCAGCCCCGCCTCCACCGGGACGGCTCGATCCGCATGTGCGCTCGGGCTACATCAAGCGTGCACCGACGCTCGCCGCACTGGCCGAGCAGTGCGGTATCGATGCTGGCGGCTTGAAGGCGACGGTGGACCGTTGGAACGCGGGCGCCGCGCGTGGGATCGACGAAGAGTTCGGCAAGGGCACGGATGTGTACGAACGGTTCAATGGCTCCATCGGCCAGAAGCCGAATCCCTGCGTGGCCCCGATCACGACCGGTCCCTTCTGGGCGATCCGACTGATCCCCGGTGACCTGGGGAGCTTCGCAGGACTGCGGGCCGACGCGTCGGCGCGAGCGCTCGACACGAACGGCGGGGTGGTCGACGGTCTCTACATCGCCGGCAACGACGCGGGCGCCTTCATGGCGGGCACCTATCCGGGCGCCGGCACGTCGATCGGGCCGGCGATGGTCTTCGGTTACGTGGCGGCCACGCACATGGCTGCCAAGGCCAGCGGAGGCACGGCATGACCAGCACGCTCACCCCGGAGCAGCGCGATCGGCAGTCGTTGCTGCACCCGCTCACGATGGTGGGCGATTATGCGGCTGGGAACACGACGCACCGGATCATCGCCAGGGGCGAGGGGGTGCGCGTCATCGACGCGACCGGGCGTTCGGTCATCGACGGGTTCTCCGGGCTCTACTGTGTCAACGTCGGCTACGGTCGGGACGAGATCGTCGATGCGATGGCCACGCAGTCGCGACAGCTCGCGTTCTACCATGTGTTCGCCGGTGCGACGCACGAGCCCGCCATCACGCTCGGCGCCAAGCTGCTCGAGCTTGCCGGACCACGCATGAAGCGTGTCTTCTTCGGCCTGTCGGGCTCCGACGCCAACGAAACGCAGCTCAAGCTGGTCTGGTACACCAACAACATCCTGGGCAAGCCGGCCAAGAAGAAGATCATCGCGCGCAAGCGCGGCTACCATGGCGCCACCGTGATGTCGGGGAGCCTCACCGGGCTCTCGTTGTATCACGAGGGCTTCGACCTGCCCTTCGACTTGGTGAAGCACACGACCGCGCCCGATCCCTTCTGGGCCGACGAGACCGATCCTGCCGCCTTCGCGCAGCGCTGTGCCGACGATCTCGACCGACTGATCATCGCCGAGGGGCCGGATACGGTGGGCGCGTTCATCGCGGAGCCGCTGATCGGTACCGGTGGTATCGTTCCGCCTCCGCCCGGGTACTGGGCAGCGATCCAGGCCGTCCTGCGACAGCATGATGTGCTGCTCATTCTCGATGAAGTGATCACGGCGTTCGGGCGAGTGGGGGCGATGTTCGGCAGCGCGCTGTACGGGATCGAGCCGGATCTCGTGACCGTGGCCAAGGGGCTCACAAGCGGCTACGCACCGCTGTCGGCGGTGCTCGTGGGCGAGCGCGTGTGGGAGGCGTTGCAGGCGGGGGGCGAGAAGCATGGCATCTTCGGACACGGCTACACCTACTCGGCGCATCCCGCGTGCGCGGCAGCGGCGCTCGCCAACATTGCCATCATCGAGCGTGAGCAGCTCTGCGACAATGCGCGCGATGTCGGCGCGTACCTCCGAGACGGGTTGCAGGCTCGGCTTGGTGGCCATGCGCACGTCGGCGAGATTCGCGGCGAGGGGATGCTCGCCGCCGTCGAGTTCGTGGCTGACCGGGCCGCACGGCGCGCGCTCCCGAAGAGCGCCAAGTTCTCGCAACGCGTGTCGGCGCTCTGTCTGGAAGAAGGGGTGCTCGCGCGGCCGATGCCCGTGAACGACATCATCGGCCTGGCGCCGCCGCTCATCCTCACGCGCGGCGATGCCGACCTGATCGTCGGCATGGTGGGTCGTGCCGTGGATCGCGCCACCGCGGAGCTGTGACCGGATGCGCTACGCGTTCCACACCTGCGACGTCTTCACCGACACGCGCTTCGGCGGCAACCAGCTGGCGGTCTTTCCGCATGCCGAGGGGCTCACTGACGAGCAGATGCAGCAGATCGCGCGCGAGTTCAACATCGCGGAGACATCGTTCGTTCTCCCGGGCAGCGGTGCGTTCACGCGGCGCGTCCGGATCTTCACGCCGACCGTCGAAGTGCCGTTCGCGGGTCATCCGAACGTGGGCACCGCCGCAATCCTCGCCATGCGTGGCGACCTCGGGACCTTCGGTGACACGTTGGACGTGGTGTTCGACGAGCGTGCCGGGCCGGTGCCGATCACGATCAGACGGCGCGCCAATGCGAGGTTCCGCTGCGATCTGACTGCACCGGAGCGCCTGTCCATCGGTGGCTCGGCATCGGTGGAGGCCGTGGCCGCGGCGGCATCGGTGAGCGCCGCCGCCGTGCTGACCACCACGCATGCGCCCGTGAGCGCCTCGGTCGGACTGGGCTTCCTCATGGCCGAGTTGCGTGACGTGGCCACGCTGCAACGCGCGCGTCCAGACATCACCGGCCTGATGCAGCTGGCCGAGCTCGGGCATCCGTACCTGCACTGCTACGTGCGGAGCGGCGATGACTTCGACCTGCGCGCGCGACAGTTCTCCGCGGCAGATCCGAACATGGAGGATCCTGCGACCGGAAGCGCCAACGCTGCGCTGGCCGCGCTGCTCGCGCACCACGATGGGCGCGCGGATGGCGACTTCGCATGGCGCATTGCGCAGGGCATCGAGATGGGACGGCCCAGCGTGCTCGAGGCACGCGCCGAGAAGCGACGTGGCGTGGTCACGATCGTCACGATCGGCGGCGAGACCGTGCCGGTCACCGAAGGCTTCCTCGAACTCTGACGGTATCCATGACGCGTACAGAGGCTCCCATGCAGGCGCCGGCAACGAGTGGTGGCGCGCTCAAGCGCGAGATCGGCGTGCTGGGTGTGGCGAGCGTGACCATCAACATCATCATGGGATCGGGATTGTTCGTCGTTCCGGCGTTGATGGGCGTCGTCGGTGCATGGGCGCCGGGCGTGATCGCGCTCTGCGCGCTGGTCATGGGCGCCGTGGCGCTCTGCTTCGCGGAGGCGTCGAGTCGCGTGCCGCAGGCTGGTGGCGTGTACGGCTTCGTGCGCGAGGCGATGGGACCGATGGCCGGCACCGCGGTCGGAGGCATGGTGTGGCTGTCCGGTACGCTGGCGGCGGCAGGCATTCTCGCGGCGGCCATCGATCAGCTGGCGCCGTTCGCGCCTGTCATGGGCCAGCCGGTCGCGCGGGCGGTGAGCATTGTCGGGTTCTGCACGCTGGCGGCTTTCATGGCGCTGCGCGGGGCGCGGCAGAGCGCTCGCGCCATCGAGGTGACGATGGCGCTCAAGTTGACGCCGCTCGTGCTGTTCATCGTGTTCGTGGCGTTCACCCCCGCCGCACCTGCGCCGCCACCCGCCACGGTGACGGCGGCGACGATCGGACCGCTGCTGATCCTCGGCATCTACCTCTGTGCGGGACTCGAGGGTGCGACGGTCATGAACGGCGAAGTGCGTGATCCGACGCGCACCGTACCCGCTGGGCTCTTTGCTGCGCTCGGCGTGTTCGCGGCGGTTGCCATCGCGATCCAACTGGCCGCAGGGCACGCGCTCGGCGCAGAGCTCGCCACGTCCAAGGCGCCGCTCGTGGCAGCGGCTGCGCGCGTGGGGCCGTGGTTGCCGCCGGTCATGGCGGTGGGTGCGATCGTCTCGATGCTCGGATGTGCGGCCGGGCTCGCTGTTGCGAACCCCCGCACCCTGTACGCGCTGGCCACGGACGGCTACCTGCCTGGAGCGCTTGCGCGGGTGCATCCGACGCGTGGCACGCCCACGATCGCGATCGTCCTTCAGGCCGTGATCGTCGCGAGCATGGCGATTGCCGGTGAGTTCCGCCCGCTGACCATCGCGGCGTCACTCGCATCGATGGCATGCTACGTCTTCGGTTGCATTGCCGTACTGGTGCTGCGGCGCCGTGGTATCCAGCAGATGGGCAACGTCACAGCGTGGCGCATCACACCGGTGGCGGCAGTCGTTGCCATCGCAGCAAACCTCGCGATCATCGGCAGCGCGAAGGGGCCGGAGATTGGCGCCTTGGCCATCGCGCTGGCCTTGTCGGCGTCGTTGGGCCTCCTGCCGCGGCGCGCGGCCATGGTGCGGGCTGCATGAGCACGTCCGAGCTGCGCGTCGATGCGCTGCCAGCGCTCTACACCGACGCGACGACTGTCGCGCCAGGTAACATGGTGCAGGTGATGGCCAGCGGAGACGGTGACGCGCGCCTGAGTCTCGTGCGACTGCGGGGGCTCGTCGGCAGCACGATGCCGACGGCGTACGTCGAGGAGAGCGTCGTTCCGGCCACGACGGTACGGCTCGAGGTGCGCGAGGTCCCCATGGGATCGTACGCGTTCACCGAGGCCGGTCCGCATGTCGAGCACGGCACGTCGTGGAGCTGGACGCTCCGCATCTTGCCCACGCTCGTGGACCGCGGCGAGCTGCTGCACTGGGGTGATGATGGGCCCAGGCTCGCCGTGAGGGATGGTCGGCTCGAGGCCAGGTGGGGTGACGTGCCGATCTCCGTTCCGTTGGCAAAGGGGTACTGGCACGAGGTGACGCTGGGATGGGAGCCCGGGGACGGGCTTGGTCTCGCGGTGCGTCCGGTAGGCGACGGCGCGTGGCATCGAACGGCGTCCGCGCGGCACGGACCCGCACCGTCTCGCTCGATCAGCGGCGCACTGCACATCGGGCGCGGGTTCAACGGCAAGATCGAGGCGCCGACGTTGCGTGTGGATGGAGCGGTGGTGGCCGCGTGGGACTTCGCGAGCGAGATGACGCGGCAGCACGCGCACGGAACAGGGCCTGCGGCGTCGCGGCTGTCGCTCGTGAACGCGCCACGCCGCGCCGTCACGTCGTCCGAATGGGACGGGACCGCGCACGATTGGACGCAACGGCCCGCCCACTACGCGGCCATCCACTTCCATGACGATGACCTGGCCGACTGCGCGTGGCCGGTGAGCGCAGAGATCGCGATCCCGGCGCACCTGCCGAGTGGCATCTACGCCGTGCGGATCGATACGGCGCTCGGCACTGCCCATGCGCCGCTCTTTGTCCGCTCGGTGCGGCCGGCGAAGGTCGTCTTCGTCGCGTCGACATTCTCGTATCTGGCGTACACGAACAGCGTGTGGGCATCGCCAACCGGCGACGCGCAGGCGCTCGCATATCCGCGTGATGCGGGGCTCGCGCGACGATACGGGCTCTCGATGTACTGTCGCCATCGCGATGGGGGTGGGATCGGTCTCGTGTCCATGCGACGCCCCATGCTGCATGCCACCCCGGGCTTCCTCGGCGAGTCGCACGGTGGCCAGGTCGCCCTGAACGATGACCTCCGGATCATCGCGTGGCTCGACCGGGTCGGCCTTGCCCATGACGTCGTGACCGATCACGACTTGCATACGCGCGGACGTGCGGCGCTCGATGGCTACGATGTGATAGTCACGGGAGCGCACCCCGAGTACCAGAGCACCGAGTCGTTCGATGCGACCGAGGCGTTCGTTGCACGTGGCGGGCGGCTCATGTACATGGGCGGCAACGGCTTCTACTGGCGTGTGTCCACCCTGCCTGACGCACCGCATGTCATGGAACTGCGGCGCGCGGAGGGGGGAGTCCGCATCTGGTGCGAGCCGGTCGGGGAGTATCACCACCAGTCCGATGGTGGGCTTGGCGGGTTGTGGCGGCGGATCGGACGTGCGCCCAACCGGTTGCTCGGCGTGGGTTTCAGTGCGCAGGGGAGCGAAGCGGAAACGCGACCGTACGTGCTCACGACCGCGGCCCGTGATCCCCGCGTGGCGTTTGCGCTGGACGGGGTTGTGGGAGACGAAATCGGGCGGGCAGGGCCGCTTGGTGCGGCGGCCGGCTACGAGACCGATCGAGCGGACGTCGCGCTGGGCACGCCGCCGCACGCGCTCGTGATTGCACGGTCGACCCCATTCGGCCCGGAGACGCATCCGGTGAACGAGGAGCGACTGACGCACCAATGGGTCGAGGCCGACGATCCGTTGCGGGCCGACATGACGTTCTACGAGGGGCCGAACGGCGGTGCCGTGTTCGCGACGGGATCGCTGCTCTTCGCGCTCACACTGACGGAAGCCGACGGCGCGGCGCGGCTCTGCGTGAACGTGCTGCGCCGGTTCGCGGATCCGGCACCGTTCATCATGCCGACGAGCTGAGGCTCACCGGCGTCGCCGAGCGCCGGCCTGCTCCCGCCACGAGTGCCGACGCCGCACCCGCAAGGTGGGCGTACTCCCAACGGGCGATGGCACAAGTCCTCGGGCGGCCGTACGCTCCGACATGCCGATGACTGCCCGCACCTGCCCTCGCTCGCGGAGCCCGGCATCAGCAACGGCATGACTGATCTGACGGCACTGCGCGCCGGGCAGCAGGCCAAGCGCGTGCTCGGTTCACCCATCCCCCATATCGGACACCTCCCATGAGCACGAATCTCACTCTGATGCGTCGCCCGCTCTTCGCGACCGCTCTCCTTGGCACGGCCCTCGTCTCACTGGGCGGCTGCGCGGCGATGAGCAACAACCCGAACAAGACGAAAGGCGGCGCGATTGGCGCCGCAACCGGCGCGGGAGTCGGCGCGATCATCGGCAACAACACGGGCTCGACCGCGCGTGGCGCGATCATCGGCGCCGTGGTCGGTGGCGCCGCCGGTGTGATCATCGGCAACCAGATGGATCAGCAGGCGAAGGAACTCCGTCTCAACATTCCGGGAGCGACCGTCGAGCGTGTGGGCGAAGGGATCAACGTCACCTTCGCGTCGGGCCTGCTGTTCGACACGGATCGGGACGTGATCAATCCGGGGGCGCAGGCCAACCTGCGCAATCTCGTGGCGAGCATCACCAAGTGGCCGAACACGGCACTCATGATCGTCGGGCATACCGATGCCCAGGGGACGACCGAGCACAATCAGATGCTCTCGCAGCGTCGTGCGGATGCAGCGGCGCTGTTCCTGCAGCAGGAGAACGTGAACGGCAACCGCCTGCGGACGGCGGGGCGCGGCGAGATGGAACCAGTGGCGAGCAATGACACCGAGTCTGGTCGGTCGCGCAACCGCCGTATCGAGGTGGCGATCTATTCGAACGCGGCGGCGATGGACAAGTAGGCGCTACCGCCGGATGCACGAGTGCGTCGTGTGGCTCAAGGCCGCACGGCGCGCTCGCGCCGGGCGTCTGCGCTCCGCAGGAACTCTCGTACGTCGCGTACGTTGGCGTCGCGTGCATCCCACGTCGTGATGTGCGCGGCGCCCGTGTACAGGACGAAGCGCGCACCGGGGATCATGCGTGCATGCGCCTCGACCGTCTTCGGGCCGACCTCATCGAACTCGCCTGCGGTGACCAGCACGGGCACGGTGATCGTGGGAAGCGCCGCGGTCTGGTCGTACGCCTTGAGCGTACCCGTGACCACAAACTCGTAGGCTCCCTGCATGTGGGCGTACTGTTCTGCGCCGAATGTGGCCATGGTGCTGTCGAGATCCGCTGGAGCGGGTGTCCGCCACACGAATTTCGCATAGAACTCGTCGGAGGCGGCCTTGAACGCGGGCGCGTCGGGGCTGCCACCTGCCTTCCATGCCGCAATCGCCTTCTGCGAGGCGTCCGAGAGCTGCATCGTCAATGCGGCGGTCTCTCGCGCATAGGCCTTCCAGTCGAACACCGATCCCGCAAACACGATACCTGCCACCCGATCCGGGTGCGCCTTCCAGTACTCGAGCGCGACGACCGTGCCCCATGACTGGCTGTTGAGATACCACTTGGCGATGCCAAGCGCGCGCCTGAGCGAATCCAGTTCTTCCACGAAGCGCGGAATGACCATCAGCGTCGTGTCGGTGAGGCGGTCAGACTTGCCGGCGCCCAGTTGGTCGTACCGGATCACGGGTCGGTCGTCGCCAAGCGCTTCGAATGGCTTGAGGTAGAAGCTCCCGGCGCCCGGCCCGCCGTGGATGAGCACCATCGGCGTTCCGGTGCCGCTCCCCGACGTCCGGTACCAGATGCGACCACCGCGCACGGGCAGCATGGCCTCACCAGGGCCCAGCTGCGTGGGCATGGTGATGGTGGTGGCCGCCTGTGGCTGGGCGGCCGGCTTCGTCTCGCCGCCGCACGCGACGACGGCGAGCATGAGCACACCGAGAGCACGCTGGCTGACCGGGCGGATGATGCGATGGGTGACGGGACAACACGAGACTGCGGCGCGACGGTCTCCGCCCATGAGCCGGATCCTCCTCAGCGCGACTGACGCGCGCGCGTGAGGTGCGGCACGATGCCGATCATGCGCTGGAGCTGCATGAGCTGTGCGCGGTGGTGCATCTCGTGCTCCTTCACGCCGAGCAGCATCTCGAAACGCGACTTGGACGACGGGCCCGGCAGGGTGACCATCTCGTCGAGTTGCGCGGCGGTCATCGCCGCGAGCTTGGTCGCGTACGACTCGCCCCGTTCCTTGAGCGCGGCGACGATCGCGTCCTTGGTCGTGAGCGTGGCCGACGCCGCGCCGATCTGGCCGAACCAGGCGCCGAACTTCTCGCCGCTGATGTCGTGCAGCTTCTCGACGAAGTGGGCCTGCTCCACCCAGTGCGTCGCGCACGCCATGTGGGCGATCATCTGCCCAACCGTCATGGTCTCGCTGGCGACCTGCATGCCGTACTTGTCGGCCGGAATCTCTTCGGCGATCTGGATGGTGTTCGTGCGGACCGTGCGCCAGCTGGAGGCGAGGTGGGACGCGCTGTAGTTCTGCATCGGAGTGGCGAGCGAGGCGTGAGGCGTGCAGCGAGCGATGACCCACAAACTTCGCACAACCCCCCGGGCGGCGCGATGGGCAGAGCGGCTCGCTGCCACGCCCGTCGCACCTCGAAAGGGGGCCGGCCGGACGCCTTGATCACGGCCCGCCCCGGTTGTCGCGCGCGCAGGACGCGCATAGCATCCACGATGCCTACTCGCCGCGAGTTTGTCCGTGACGCCGCCCTGCTCTCCGGGGCCACCCTCGTTGCCGCGCAGGATGCCGGCGCTCAGTCGCTGCGGCCGCCCGCCGCACTGGACCTGCCTCCGCTCGATGCGCCGCCGCTGGGCGCCGCCGCGTTGGCCGACGACGAGCCGTTCTGGGCGCGGGTCGCCGAGCGGTATCGCGTGACCGATCGGTACACCAACCTCGAGGCCGGTTACTTCGGCATGATGGCGCAGCCGGTGCTCGAGGCCTACCATCGCCACATTGATCGCGTCAATCGCGAGAGCTCGATCTTCGCCCGGCGCGACTTCCCCGTCATCGCCCAGGGCGCTCGCATACGCGTGGCCGCGTTCATCGGCGCCAAGCCCACCGAGGTGGCGCTCACGCGCGGGGCGACCGAGGCGCTGCAGGCGCTGATCGGGCAATACAACCGGCTGAAGCCGGGCGACGCCGTGATGTACGCGGACCTGGACTACAACGCGATGCAGTGGGCCATGAACGCGCTGGCCGCGCGCACGGGCGCGACGGTTGCGAAGTTGGTGATCCCGGAGCCGGCCACGCGCGAGAGCGTCATCGCCGCCTATGCGCAGGCGATCGATGCGAACCCCCGCACGCGGTTGCTGCTGCTCACGAGCTGCAACAACAAGACGGGGCTCATGCTCCCGATGCGCGAGATCACCGCGATGGCCAGGGCGCGTGGCATCGACATCGTCGTGGATGCCGCACATTCGTTCGGACAGGTGCCGCTCACGGTCACGGAGCTGGGCGCCGATTTCGTCGGCGTCAATCTCCACAAGTGGATCGGCGCGCCCGTGGGCGCCGGCGCGATGTACATCCGCGAGGACAAGCTGGAGGCGATCGACCGCGCGCATGCCGATGAGAGTGCGCCGCTCACGAGCATCGATAGCCGGATCCACACCGGCACGTCGCCGTTCTCCACGACGATGACGATCCCCGATGCACTCGACTTCCAGGAAACGATCGGCGTCGAGCGGAAGTCGGCGCGGCTCCGCTACCTGCGGGATCAGTGGGTGGCAGCGGCGCGCCGCATTCCGGCGGTCACCATCCTGACCCCCGATGAACCGGGGATGGTTGGCGCGCTCACCTCGTTCCGGTTGCACGGGCGCACCGACACGGCGTCGAACATCGCGCTCTCGAAGACGCTGGCCGACGAGTTCGGTGTGTTCACCTTCCAGCGAACGGGGCTCGCCAAGGGCGACTGCGTGCGCGTCACCGTGGCGCTCTACAACACGCCGAAGGACGGCGAGAAGCTGGTGGCCGCGCTCGCCACGCTGGCGAAGCGCGGCTAGCGCGCGCGGTCACGCACCAGGCTGCGGGCCCGCGTATCCCTCGATGATCAGGAAATCGGCGGTGGACACCGGCACGCGGTGCGCCATGGCCGCCTGATAGCCCGGCGAGTTATAGCAGTCGAGCGCCGCCTGGTACGACGGAAATTCGACGACCACATTGCGCGAGCGCATCGTCCCTTCCGGGTTGTGCGACGTGCCACCGCGCACCAGATAGCGACCACCGAATGCGGCCACCGGCGGACCGTTGGTGGCGATGTACGCCTGGTACCGATCCATGTCGGCGACATCGATGCGAGCGATCCAGTATCCCTTGGACATGATGAGAGGCTGCGTAAGGGGAGCGCGGGTCGCTCGATCCACGACAGCGGCCCGCGTGCCCGGAATCTTGGTCGCGGTCGCACGCGCTCGGCAAGCGGTGCATGTGCGCGCATGCGTCTTGGCGCGCGCGTGATCCGAGTGCACCTTGGCTGCATGAGCGAACGGGTCGGACGTCATGGCAGGGCTGCGGTGGTCCAGGCGCCCTACGGCACGATGCCCAACGGAACCTCCGTGATGGGCTTCACGCTCACCAACGCGCGTGGGCTGCGGGTGCACGCCATCGAGTACGGCGCCATCGTCACCGCGCTGCACACGCCGGACCGCGCCGGCGATCTGGCCGACATCGTGCTCGGCTACCGTTCGCTCTCCGGCTACCTGAACGACGAGGCGTACATCGGCGCCATCGTCGGCCGAGTCGCCAACCGGATTGCCGGCGCCCGGTTCACGCTCGACGGCACAACGCATTCCCTGGCGGCGAACGCGCGGCCGCATGCTCGCCACGGCGGCGTGACGGGTTTCTCGCGGTGCGTGTGGCAAGGTGCGGTGGCGGCGACCGATGCGGGCGCGTCGGTCACCTTCCGGCACGAGAGCCCGGACGGAGATGAAGGCTATCCGGGCATGTTGCGTGTGGCCGTCACGTACACGCTCACCGACGATGATGCGCTGGTCATCGACTACGAAGCGACGACGACGCAGGCGACGCCGGTCAACCTCACCCATCACGCCTACTTCAATCTGGCCGGCCACGGTGCGGGTGATGTCGGCCGACACATCATGCAGATCGACGCGGACCGGTACACGCCGGTCGATCGGTTGCTCATTCCGACCGGCGTTGTCGCGCCGGTGGCGGGTTCACCGTTCGACTTCCGGATCGCTGCTCCGCTTGGCGCTCGCATCGACGAGGCGCACGACCAACTCGTGATCGGGCACGGCTACGACCACAACTGGGTGCTCGCCAACGCGGCTGGCGCCCTGCGCTCCGTCGCACGCGTCATCGAGCCGCTTCGTGGTCGCACCATGGACGTTGCCACCACCGAGCCGGGAGTGCAGCTCTACACCGGGAACTATCTCGATGTGCGTACGGGCGCCAAGGACGGCGCGGTGTATGCCCCCCGCAGCGGCTTCGCGCTGGAAACGCAGCACTGGCCAGACGCGCCCAACCAGCCCGGGTTCCCGGACGTGACCTTGCGGCCTGGCATGACAGGCCGGTCCCGCACCGTGTACAGCTTCGGCACCGCATAGGAGTACGACCGGCCACGTGTACGTGACGACGCGCGCCGGAAGCCGGGCGCGCCTGCATCCGGTCGCGTTGACGCTACGGACCGCTGCGCGTGAGCAGCGCGGACCCGTACGTGTTATCGAGTCGGAGCGTCGCCGTTCCCGTGGGTGCGACGCGGATCGTGAGGCGTGTGTCGTCCGCTTCCCACGTGTCATTGCCGATATAGCGCAATGGCATGTCGCTCGGACGCCGCGGGAGCCTCGCCGAGAGCCCAGTCGCACTCGCGCTCACCGTGACGGTCAGCATGCTGCTGCGCATGTTGCCGGCGTACTTGCCAGCAAGGGTGGCGAAGGAAGCGGGAAGGGGGCGTGCGTCGCGCGTCGGCTTGCCGAGGACCGCCTCCACCAGCGACTCCGTGACCGCATTGGCTGACACGGGGCCTGCGGTGTTGAGCAGGACGATGATGACGAGATCCTGTTCGGGAAAGTACGCCGATTCCGAGAGGAAGCCATTGATCGCGCCGCCATGCTCGATGGTGCGATGTCCGCCAATGGTGTGCACCGCGATCCCCTTGGCGTAGCGGAGTGGCGACCCGTCGTTGAGCGTGCCGGGGGTGATCATCTCCTGGTACATGGCCGGCGAGAGCACGCGTCCACCGTGCAGGGCGCGGTTCCACGCCACCAGATCGCCGGCGGTCGAGCACAGCGAACCCGCCGCGTACGGGTACGTGTGCACGACGAATCCCTTGTTGACCAGGCCGACCGGGCTGAAGTCGTATCCGTGCACCTTGCGCTTGATGATCGCGGTTTCGGAGCAGTACCGGCTATCGGCCATCCCCGCCTTGTCGAACAGGCGCTCCTTCACGTAGGCGGCGTAGCTCTTGCCCGACGCCTTCTCTATGACCAGACCGAGCAGGAAGAAAGCCGAGTTGTTGTAGTCCTCGGCGTCACCGGGTGCGAAGATGAACTTCTCGTTCTTGAAGAGGGCGACGAGGGAGTCCTTCGGCAGCGAGCGGGTCATGATGTTGCCAAACGCCGCGATCTCGGTGTAGCCCTTGATCCCCGAGGTGTGGTCCAGCAACCGGCGCAGCGTGACGGTGTAGCCCTGGGTCGGGTAGTCGGGCAGGAACTTCCTGAGATCGTCGTCGAGCGAGAGCTTGCCGTCTTCCTGAAGAGCGAGAATCGCGGCTGCGGTGAACTGTTTGGTGACCGAACCGATCTCGTAGACGGCGCGCGCCGGCGTCGGCACGTCGAGCTCGAGGTCGGCCATGCCGTAGCCCTTGAGCGCAATCGTGTCACGTCCCTTGATGACCGCGAGCGACATGCCGGCTGCCCGGCCGTCCTTGAGGTACGACTGTGCGATCGAGTCGATGACGGCGGGGAGCGCGGCGCGGTCGCGTCCCTGCGCGTGCGCGCTCAGGGCCGTGACAAGCGCGAGCGGAAACACGGCAAGCGTACGCGCGATCGAACGAGTCATCGTCATCCCGGGAGGTTCGGTGTGTGCACAGTGTCGCCCTGCACGATCACGTGCGTGCGGCAGCCCGTCTGGAACGCCGACGTCCCAATCGTACATCCGACAGCCCGGTCGACGCCATGGCCCGGGCGCATCCCTCGCGTCCGTCACGCACGACGCGCGCGATCGGCCTCCCACTCGATGAACGGTCCGTCGAAGTCGACCAGGCGCGTGCCGTCGAACCACCAGACGCGCGTGGCGACTTCGCGCAGGAAGGCGCGGTCGTGGCTCACGAGCAGCACGGTCCCCTCGTACTCGCCCAGCGCGTCCTCGAGCACCTCGATGTTCTCGACGTCGAGATGATTCGTGGGCTCGTCGAGTACCAGCAGATTCGCGTTCGACAGCGTCATCAGGGCCAGCGCCATGCGCGCACGTTCGCCACCGCTCAGGGAACTGATCTCGCGGAAGACCTCGTCGCCGGTAAAGCCGAACGCACCCAGATGGTTCTGCACCTGACCGCGATTCCAGAGCGGCCGCTGGGCGTTGATCGCGTCGGAGAGGGACATGCGGAGTGGCAGGTCGGCCAGGTCCTGCCGGAACCAGGCGGGCGTGATCGAGCGGCCCACGTTCGCCTCACCACCGGCCGGCGTGCGATCGCCAAGAATCGTGGAGATGAAGGACGACTTGCCCGCACCGTTGGGGCCCACGAGCGCCACAAAGTCGTTGCGTCGAAGCACAGCCGAGAACGGCTCCACGAGCACGCGCCCGGGCACTTCCACTTTCAGTGCGTTGATCGCGATCACCTGGTCGCCGCCGCGTTCCGTGACCTTGAACTCGAGCGACATCGCCGCCGGATCGCCCGGCGGAGGCGCCAGACGCGGCAAGCGCTCCAGCCGCTTGCGCTTCCCCTTCGCCTGGAACGAGTTCACCCCTGCGAGGTTGCGCATGATGTACTCGCTTTCCTTCTTCACGTACGCGCGCTGCTTCTCCAGCTCGCGCTCGCGGGTGAGACGGCGTTCGGCGCGCTGCGGCACGAACTGGCTGTAGTTCCCCTTGTACGACTCGCTCGTGCGTGCTTCCACGTGGAGGATGTGCGTGCAGATCGCGTCGAGGAAGGCGCGATCGTGCGACACGACAAGCACCGTCTCGTCGGCCTCCGTGAGCCACTCCTGCAGCCAGGTGGTGGTGTCGAGGTCGAGGTGGTTGGTGGGTTCGTCAAGCAGCAGCAAGTCGGCGGGCGCGATGAGCTGCGCCGCGAGGCCGACACGTCCGCGCTCGCCACCCGAGAGCGACGACACCAGCCGCGATTTCGACTCCTCCGCGTCGAAGCCGAGCCCTTGGAGCACCGCATCGACACGGGCGTGGTACACGTAGCCCCCGAGATCGGCGAAGCGCTCCTGATCGTGCCCGAACCGTTCGAGCACCTCGTCCGTGACCCGGTCACCCAGTTCACCCAGTGCCATCGCCTGCTCGGCGATGCTCTGTTCGAGCGCGATCACCTCACGCCACGCCGCCGCACCAGCCTCCCAGACGGTGGTGGCGCCCTCGAAGGCCCGATGCTGGTCGAGGAGGGCATGCCGAAGTCCCGGCTTGCGCGCGACGCTCCCGGTTGTGGGCTGCAGGTCACCGGTAATGACGCTGAAGATCGACGTCTTGCCGGCGCCATTGCGTCCGATGATGCCCCACCGCTCGCCCTCGGCCACGGTGAACGTGATGTTCTTGAGGAGCTCGGTCGCTCCGAAGGAGATCCCGATGTTGGAACAGGAGAGAAGGGTCACGCGGGCACGGAGGAGTCGGGTGAGATGCGTCGGAGCAAAGGTAAACGCTTCGCGCGCATCGAAGATCCGGACTGACGGCGTGGCTCGCGAGCGATCAGCCGTCGCTCGTCAGCGCACCCACTCGCTCAGCACGCGCCGCGCCGCCGCAAAGTGCGCGAGCAGCCTCGGATGCTCGGCGCCTCCATACGCCGCAGCCAACGACCTATCGGCCACATCGAGCGCGCGCAGCAGGTCACGTGCAGCGGCAACCTTCGCACCGGGCTCCGTGCTGCCCACCCGGTCGATCCACACGGCCCCCGTGTGCGCGAACGCGTACGAATCCATGGCAGGCCACGCGCGCGTGGGCGCGCCGGCCACGCGCGCCGCAACCCATCCACCGACTGGAAGCTGCACCGTGCCCGTGTAGCGTTGTGAGCCCGGCGCAGCGAGTCCGCCCAGCTTCTCGACCACCGCACCGTTCACGATGATCTCCACGGTGTCGACGGCGACCGCCGAGTGGAGGCCGAGGGTGTACGACGCCGTCCCGCTGCCGCGCTTGATCACCTGGCCCGGTCCTGCCGTGCCCACGTGAAAGTCGAGCATCGGACCGGTGGACACGACGCTCCGCCCCGCCTTGAGCGCGGCAAAGTAGCTGTTCACATCGCTGGGCTTGTCGGGATGCACGTACACGCGCGTCGTGCCAATGGCCATCGTGCGGTAGAGATTGTTCATCACGTCCGTCCCGGCCGTGATCGCCATCGGAATGCCGGCGTTGAGCACGCGGTACCACAGATCGGTCGAGCCGCGTTCGTCGCTCCAGAGGCAGGCGAGTTCGATCGCGTCGAGCTTTCCGAGGACCGCGTCGGCCACGAACCCCGTGGGAATGCCGCGCGGGTCGTCGGTGGCAAACGGCCCGCTGCCGGACACCGGATGCACGTACGTGTTCAGGCCACCGTGTGCCCTGGCCCACTCGAGCGCCTCGGCGTTCGGACGATCATCGCGGTCATGCACGTCATATCCCGTCGGCCCCCAGATCCACGGCCAGAAGAGCGCAGTCGCGTTGAGGAGCCCCACATGCCCGAAGAAGTGCGAGCGCACCTCCTGACTCCAGATGATCCACGGCTTTGCCTTCACATGCTTGTACGCGAAGAGCGGCTGATCCTCGAAGCGCTGCGCCAGATTGGCGAGCATCGGCGTCAGCACGTCCAGCTCCTCGGCGAGTCCCATGGTGATGAGCGCATCGGGCTCGAGCACGTACGGGCCGCCATAGTTCAGGTGGAAGTGATGTTCGCCGGACAGCCAGCCATTGGCGCGCGCGTTCCAGACGGGCGACATGGTGACCGTCACGGTGCGCGTCTCGCCGGATTTGAGGGTGACATGCTCGCTCGCCGCTGGCGTGGCGATGCCGCGCACGGCGGTCACGTCGATGTCACCCGCGGGTACCGTGAGGGTCTCCACGCCGTCGCTGTAGAAGAAGGCGATGCCGTTCTGGCCGTCGAAGCGGATCTGTCCGTTGTCCGGCACCAGCGGATGTCCCTTCATGCCCGTGACGGCCAGTCGTGCGGGCACGGGGACGCCCGATGCGAGCTTGGTGATGACGCGAAGCTGCGCGGTCGGCGCGTCCCAGTCCCATCGCTTCACGGCGACGTCTTGCGCGACGCCGCCGTTGACGGACACGCGCGACAACACCATGTGCTGCTGGGCGTCCGCGTGCGCAAACCAGATCGTGCCGCCGTCGGCGCTGAAGGCCGGCGCGAGCGGGAGCAGCTTGGGTGCGCGCACGAGCTGCAGCGCGGCGCCGTTCTTGAGCGCGCTGGCGAGGCGCAGTTCGTAGCCCTCCTGCGACGGCCAGGTGAGCGCCAACTGGCGACCATCGGGATGCAGCGCGGCGCGCGTCATGCTGATGATGCCGCCCGAGGCGAGCAGGATGTCGGCACCGGTCGCGAACGTGACGCGGCGGAGCTGGTCGTCGCCGCCGCGCGTCTTGGCCAGATACACGAGCGCGGTGCCATCACGCGTCGGCATCGGCTGGAGTTCGTTCACGCCCATCGTGGTGGTGAGCCGCGTGGTCGCGCGCGTGGCGAGGTCGACCTTCCACAGGTCGAGATCGCCGGCGATGGCAGACGCATAGTAGAGCGCCGTCCCATCGGGGCTGAACGCCGGATCAAGCACGATGGCGGCGTCACCGACGATGCGCGTCTCGGCGCCCGAGGCGAGATCGATCAGCATGATCGCGAGCGCGCGGCCGTCGTCGCGCACGAAGGCGATGCGGCCGCCGTCCGGACTCCACGCCGGGCGCGCGTCCATCGCGCCGCCCTTCGTGAGGCGCTTGGCCGTGCCCGATACCGGATCGAACACCCAGAGCCAGCCGCGCGATGCGAAGGCGATGCGCTTGCCGTCGGGGGCCGGCGCGGGGTCCATCGGCCCGTTCGTGAGGATCGGGAGCTCGTAGCCCTCGAGGTACACGTGGTGGCTCAAGCCCGCGATCTTCGGATAGCGGTTGGCCCATTGCGCGGAGATGGGCAGGGCGGCGAGCGTCGCCAGCGCAACGACCAGGACAGAGCGAAGACGCGGAATCATGACACGGGGTGCGGAGGAATCAGGCGCAGCGAAGCTCAGGGACTGACGCGCGTGCCGGTGCCGATGAGATCGTCCTTCGAGTTACGAATCTCGAACGACACCGCCTTGCCCTCCTTCGCGGTGAACTCCCACACCATGTCCGAGTCCATCTCCCACACCTTGCCGTCGATGATGATGGCCGTGATGAACCAATCGTCATTGATGCGCACCATCGGCTGCCCTTGCACGCGACGATACCAGTCGGGGAACGGCGTGTGCGACTGGCGCATGTAGGTGCCGTCGTGCGTGAACGTCACGCGCATCACTTTCCTGTCGTTGGGATCGTTCCACGTCCACTCGTAGGTGCCGAGGTACGGCGCGGCGGCGGCGCGCGACACGGGAATGGGATGCGACGGCTGCACGGTGGCGTTGAGGCTCACGCGCTTGGGGCCCCACGCGAAGAGCAGCTGCACGCCATCGGCGCGCACCTCGGGGAACGACCAGGTCAGGATGTCGGCGGGCGGCCCCGCCGTCGGGCGCACCGTCCAGCGGACCTGATCCTTTGTCGAGTCCGGCACTTCCATGTGAAAGCGCTGGAAGCGCGGATCGAGGATGACGGTCCAGTCACGCGGGCCCACCACGAACCAGACCGAGTACTTGCCCTTCGGTACGGCGTGCCCGTCGAGCGTGGCGTCGCGACTGACCTCGAGGATCGTGGCCCAGTTGGCGCCGGGGGTCCAGACCTCGCCCATCGTGACCGTCTTGCCAAAGAGCTCGGTGCGTCCGCGCGCCTGCGGGCGGAAGTACGTGATGGTGAACACCGTCCCATCGACGGTCTGCGAGACGACCGCTTTCTCGGAGGCGCGGACCTGCGCGCGAAGCTCCTGAACAGTGCCCGCGACACACGCGACCAGCGCGAGGCCGAGTCGTGCGGTGCGGAAGATCATGGGCGTGATCATCGGCTCACCCGAACTTCGCATCAATGCCCTTCCGGATCTCGTCGAGCGACTTGCCCGACTTGTGCAGCCGGTGCGCCAGTCGCGCCTGCGACTGACAGATCTCGCAGTCGGAGGCCATCATATCCGGCGTCTCGAAGCAGGAGAGGAGCGAGTAATACGCCTTGCCATCGGTGCAGCCACACTGGCACTTGATCCCGTCGAGAATGGCGGGAATCTCCCTCGCCTGCTCGAAGGCAGGGATGGCCTTGGGGCTCTTCACGAGCTGCGCGTTGGTCGCGATCCTGGCCGCGGACGCGCCAGCCCGTGGCGCGGGGTGTGGGCCTCCCCGTGGCGTGCGGGTGGTGGCGTGCACGGCGGCGGGGAGCACGGGCACCAGCGCGAGTGCGCTGAGGGAGGAGAGAAACTGACGGCGGGACGGCTGCGGCATCGCGGCTCCGGAGCGGAAGAGGCGGCGTCTCCTGACTCCTGAGAAGGTAGCGCGCGACCGACACATCGCCACCGAGCTTACTGTCTGCCTTCTACGGCGCCACCGCGTGAAAGACCACCTTCGTCTCGCGGTTCATCGCACTCTTGAGCGCCCACTCATTCTCGAACAGCACGAGCGGATTCCCCTTGGTGTCGTACAACCGCATGTGACCGTGCCAGTCGAGCACGCGCTCGATTTCCGCCTCCG
Source organism: Gemmatimonadota bacterium (assembly GCA_031372565.1). Taxonomy (GTDB): domain Bacteria; phylum Gemmatimonadota; class Gemmatimonadetes; order Gemmatimonadales; family Gemmatimonadaceae; genus JACPPC01. The sequence goes on from JANMLN010000151.1 coordinate 52,516, forward strand.
GCCCCGTGAGCCAGCGCGGATACTTGAAGCGGACCGGCTCGAACTTGCACGGCGCGCCGTACTCGTGCTCCAGCCGGTACTGCATGACGTCGAACTGCAGCATGCCGACCGCGCCCCACGATCGGCTGCGGACCGGCCTCGGTGGAGGCGTAGAACACCTGCGCCGCCCCCTCGTCGGTGAGCTGGCGGAGCCCCGTGTCGAACTGCTTGCGGCGGAGCGGATCGGTCGGCACGACGCGCGCGAAGTGCTCGGGAGGAAAGCGCGGAATGCCGACGAACTCCACATCCGCGCGCGTCGACAGCGTGTCGCCGATGCGGAGCCGGCCGCGGTCCGTGATGCCGACGACATCGCCCGGCCACGCCTTCTCGATCGCCGAACGCTCGCGCGCGAGGAACTGCTGGGGCGCGGCGAGGCGCATCGGTTCGCCGGTGCGCACCTGCGTCACCTCCATGCCCGCCTCGAACGTGCCCGAGCAGATGCGCACGAAGGCGATCCGGTCGCGGTGCTTCGCGTCCATGTTCGCCTGGATCTTGAACACGAAGCCGCTGAACGACGGGTCGGTGGCGCCGACCAGCCCCGCACTCGACTCGCGTGACGTCGGCGGCGGCGCGAGCTCGAGGAACTCGCGCAAGAAGGGTGCGACGCCGAAGTTGGTCAGCGCGCTGCCGAAGAAGACCGGGGTGAGGGTGCCCGCGAGCACGGCCTCCTCGCTGAACGGATGCCCGGCGTGGTCGAGCAACTCGACATCGTGCAGCAGTTGTGCGAGCGCGTCCGGTCCGAGTGCCTCACGAATCGCGGCATCATCCAGCGAGCCGACCTGATCCGTGACCGCCTGCGCGCCGTGCTTCGTGTCGCGCTCGAAGAGATGCACCTCGTGGAGCCGGCGATCGTAGACGCCAACAAAGGACCCATCCCGGAAGATGGGCCACGTGACCGGATGGCACTCGATGTCGAGGTCCGCCTCGACATCGCTGATCAGCTTGATCGGATCTTCCCCGGCGCGGTCGCACTTGTTCACGAAGGTGAAGATCGGCGTGCGCCGCTTCTTGCACACCTGGAACAGCTGCCGGGTGCGCTCTTCGACGCCACGCCGGTTGTCGAGCAGCATCACCGCGCTGTCAGCGGCAACCAGCGTGCGATAGGTGTCCTCGGAGAAGTCCTCGTGGCCCGGCGTGTCGAGCAGGTTCACGCGATAGCCCGCGTAGTCGAACTGCATCGCGCTCGACGTGACCGAGATGCCCCGCTCCTGCTCGAGCTTCATCCAGTCCGAGGTCGCATGCCGCTGCGCGCGCCGCGCCTTCACGGCGCCCGCAAGGTGAATGGCGCCACCATACAGCAGCAGCTTCTCCGTGAGCGTCGTCTTGCCCGCATCGGGATGACTGATGATCGCGAAGGTGCGGCGTCGCTGGACCTGTGCGACGAGCTCCCGCATCTCGGGCGAGAGCGCGATGTCGGACGTCAACGGAGTCGGTCGTGGAAGTGGGGCGGGCGGTGCGTGCGCACCGAATCCAGAAAGCTAACGACGCGCGACCCGTCGTTCAGCGTCCCCCGCGCCGGACCGTCAGGCTGGTGGAGCGTCGGCGCCGTACCAGAGGTTCGCCGAGCTCAGCTCCTCGCGTCCACCGGCCTTGAGGTAGACGAAGAGCTGCGTCTTGTACGCGGCCACGCCCATGAGGACCAGGGTCACCAGAAACGAACCGATGGTCGTCTGCGATCCGTCGAAGTCCGTGAAGGCGTTCCGGAAACGGGTGTCTGGAACGTCGGCGAGCAACGCCTCGTAGCGCTCCGACTGCGCGTCGATCGCCGCGACGGCCGCGTCGAAATCCAGCGCCTTCGCACCCTCCTCGGCGGCCGTCCAGAGCTCGATGTCGGGCGGCTCGCTGAGCGCGTACTGCACGAGCGTCGGACCCATCATGCTCAGATAGCGCACCAGCTCGAGCGTACTCCGCTGCTTGGGCGAGGGGCGGTAATCGAGTTTCGCGCGGTCCACCTTGCCACAGAGGTGCAGCAGGATGCGGACTTCGTGCTGCAGCGAGCTGATGAGTTCGGACTTCGAGAGGACCATGGAGGGCATTGATCGGCTATGGAGTGAGCGTGCCAGCGGGGGCGCCAATCGCGGCGCGCCCCGGTCCCGGGACTTCAGCCCGCGTCGCCGATCAGCGCGTCGATGCCGGGCCAGGCCACCCCGTTGAAGCGCGCGATCGTGCGGAGATAGTGCAGTCCGTCCTCGCCGAACTGCGCACGCACCACGCCGGCGGCCTTGGCCACCATCTCGGCCGACGTGTACGGCACCTCGAGCTTCTCGTCGATGGAGCCGCCCTCGTGCTTCACGCCGGCCGCATCGAGAAAGGCGATCTGGATCTCGGGGCGCATCTCGAGGTAGAGCGACTGCAGGAGATCGATCTCGTCGGAGGCCGACTGCGCATTCAGGCGCACGATCTCGCGGGCCAACTGGTCGCGCGACCAGCCGCTGACGGTCACGGCGCGAAAGCCGCCGCCCCGCGCCACGATCCGGGCGATGAAGAGCGCGCGGCTTTCCTTGCGCGTGGTGAGCAGGTGCGTGACGATCGCGAGGCGACGGTCCGCAGGAAGCGAGCGGTAGAGGGATGTCTGGGCCATCTATCAAATCTGGCGAGACGATGGCCGTTATGACATCCCGGGTGCAGCCAGTCCGGCGGGCGACGCACCACGCCGGGCCCGAGTATCTTGAAAACATGGCTACCATCCGACAAGACGACTTCATCCAGTCGATCGCCGACGCGCTCCAGCACATCTCCTACTTCCACCCGCTGGACTACATCCACGCCCTCGCGGACGCGTACGAGAAGGAGCAGGGCCCCGCGGCCAAGGATGCCATCGCGCAGATCCTGACCAACTCGCGGATGTGCGCCGAAGGGCACCGGCCCATCTGCCAAGACACCGGCATCGTCGTGGTCTTTCTCAAGGTCGGGATGAACGTCCGCTGGGACGCGACCATGAGCGTGCAGGCGATGGTGGACGAAGGGGTGCGCCGCGCGTACCTGCTTCCGGAGAACGTCCTGCGGGCGTCGATCGTGTCGGACCCGGCGTTCGGTCGCAAGAACACGCGCGACAACACGCCGGCCGTGGTGCACATGGAGCTCGTGCCCGGTGATGTCGTCGACGTGAAGGTCGCGGCCAAGGGGGGTGGCTCGGAGAACAAGTCCAAGTTCGCGATGCTCAACCCGAGCGATTCGATCGTGGAGTGGGTGCTCAAGACGGTGCCGCTCATGGGCGCCGGCTGGTGCCCGCCAGGGATGCTCGGCATCGGGATTGGCGGATCGGCGGAGAAGGCGATGCTGATGGCCAAGGAGTCGTTGATGGAGCACATCGACATGGCGCAGCTCAAGGAGCGCGGTCCGCAGAACAGGATCGAGGAGCTCCGCATCGAGTTGCACGAGAAGGTGAATGCGCTGGGCATCGGTGCCCAGGGACTCGGTGGCCTCAGCACCGTGCTCGACGTCAAGATCTTCGACTATCCGACGCACGCCGCGTCCAAGCCGATCGCGATGATTCCCAACTGCGCGGCCACCCGGCACGCGCACTTCACGCTCGACGGGAGCGGCGTTGCGCAGTTGCCCATTCCGAAGCTCTCGGACTGGCCGACCGTGACGTGGAAGCCGGACGTGAACGCCAAGCACGTCGACCTCGACACGCTCACGCGCGAGGTCGTGACGTCATGGAAGGCGGGCGACCGGTTGCTGCTCAACGGCAAGCTGCTGACCGGGCGCGATGCGGCCCACAAGCGCATCGCCGACCTGTACGCGAGCGGGGAGGGGCTGCCGGCCGGCGTGGACTTCACGAATCGCGTGATCTACCACGTGGGGCCGGTCGATCCGGTGCGCGATGTAGCCGTCGGCCCCGCGGGCCCGACGACGGCCACGCGCATGGACAAGTTCACCGAGATGATGCTCGAGAAGACGGGGCTGATCGCGATGATCGGCAAGGCCGAGCGTGGACCGACGGGGCTCGAGGCGATCCGCAAGCACAAGGCGGCCTACCTGATGGCGGTCGGCGGCGCGGCGTATCTCGTGTCGAAGGCCATCCGGTCGTCACGCGTGGTCGCGTTCGAGGACCTCGGCATGGAAGCGATCTACGAGTTCGACGTGCACGACATGCCGGTGACGGTCGCGGTGGATGCGGCGGGGTCCAACGTGCACGAGACGGGACCGCGGGAGTGGGCGGCGAAGATTCGCCAACTGCCGGTGCTCGCGGGGTGAGCCCTCGGGCGAGGCCGCGGCGCATGCGCGCGCCACGGCCTCACCGCCCCGCGGCTCGCCTCGCTTCGTATGCCGTGAGGTGCGTGTACGCCGCCGCCAGCAATGCGTCGTCAATGCCGTGCGCACGCGCTCGGCGCAGCATCCACCCGACGATGTGATCGGCCTCGACCCGGTTGCCCGCCTCGAGATCGCGCAACATCGATGCCGTGAGCGTGCTGCGTTCGTTGGTGAGCACCTTGCGCGCGCCTGCCGTGGCCTGCGGACGCGGAGCGAACCCTTCGGCCGTCGCGATCGCGATATTGCCCTCGTGCAGCCGGACCGCTGCGTCGTGTCCTCCGTCCGCGCGCATGATCTCGCCGACGTTGGCGCGGAAGAGGCAGGTGAGGGATGCCAGCGCAGACAACACGACGATCTTCTCCCACATGTCCTGCTCGATGCGGGGCGACAACTCGGTGGTGAGCTTGGTCCGCTCGAGCAGCGCGGCGAGCGCCAGGGCCTTGGGCGAGGGCGCAGGCGGAGCGCCCCGTTCGCCGAACACGACGCGCTGGAACCCCGCCTCATGACGCACGGTGCCATCGGCGTCGAGCGAGACGGCCATCGCGCAGGTGCCACCCCACACGTGCGACGCGCCGAAGCGCGCATCAAGCGCATCGAGGTGCGCCATGCCGTTGAGCAGCGGGAGCAGCTGACAGCTCCCGTCCATGGCGGGCGCCACATCGGCCATGGCCGACTCCAGGTCGTACGCCTTGCACGTGAGCAGCGCGACGTCGAAGCCGGGCGTGAGCTTGGCGGCATTCACGGTCTGCACAGGAAAGGCGAGGTCGCCCAACGGGCTGACGACACGCAGTCCGTCGCGCGCGAGCTGGGCCGCACGGCGTTCGCGCACGAGGAAGGTGACGTCGGCCCCCGCCTCGATCAGCCGAGCCCCGACGTGACCGCCGATACCCCCCGCGCCGATGATCAGGATGCGCATGTCACTCCGTGCGCGTCGAGCGGACATGATCGAGATACATCGCTTCGACCTTCGTGCGCGCCCACGGCGTGCGGCGCAGGAACTTGAGGCTCGACGACACGCTCGGATCACTCGTGAAGCACTGGATCTTCACGCGCCGCCCCATCCGCTCCCATCCAATCGCGGCCACGAGTTCATTCAGCATCCGCTCGAGCGTGACGCCGTGCAGCGGATTGGTGGGGTGCGCCTTGGGCGACGTCATGGATGCGCGCGACGGGAAAGGGGCCTCGCGACGAGCGAGTGTCCGTCACAACATAGCGGACGACGGGAGACCATCGCGCGGCTCGGCGTGCGTGGCGTGACGTGCGCGCTACCGGCCGAGCTTCGGCTTCCAGAGTGCCGCGTCGACGATCGACCAGAGATGCACGGCCCATCCCAGCAGGAAGAACCAGAGAATGCCCGCCAGCACGAACTGGAAGCCGGCCATGAACACGCGCCCCTGGATCAGCTGCCCGAGCCCCGGAATGAAGAAGCTGCAGAGGGCCGCAATGACATTGCCTGTGGAGCCTTGACCGCTCATGGAGTGCCTCGAGGGAAGCGGGGGAGGGGGCCAGCGCGCACAGCAGCACGCGGGGGCCTCCATTCCTACGGGGCGGGCGGGTCCCGTGATTCACTCCGGGCTCGGCGCGGCCGCCCTTGACCGGAGCGCGGCGGGCCGGGACCTTCTCGCCATGCATTCTCCGCTCCCACTCCGTCGTGCAGCGCGTGCCGTCGCGCTCCTCCTGCTCGCTGCCCCGGGCGCCCACGCCCAAACCGCGCGGCGCGAGCGCGTCGACATGCTCATCACGGGCGGTGCCGTGGTGACGATGGACCGCGATCGCCGCGTCCTCGACGACGGCGCGGTGGCGGTGCGCAAGGACCGCATCGTGGCGGTGGGCACGTCGCGCGAGATCGCGGCGCGCTACACCGCGCCGCAGGTCATCGACGCGCGCCGCAAGATCATCATGCCGGGCTTGATCGACGGCCACGGCCACGCTGGCCACACCCTGGTCAAGACGCTCGGCATGGATCAGGGCGCCTTCAACGAGGTCACCGAGAAGATCTATGCGCGGGGCTCGACGGTCGGCTTCTGGCAGGCCGATGGCGCGTTGGCCGCGCTCGAGAAGCTGCGCTTCGGCGTGACCACGTCGCTCGTGCTCTTCGGCGGCGGCGACAACGTCTGGCGCACCGACCAGACGCGCTACGGCAATGCGTACATGGGCGGCGTGCGTGACGTGGGCGTGCGGTGGATCCTCGCCGTCGGACCACGGCGCCCACCCTTCCCGCGCACCTACACGCAGTGGGACGGCAATCAGTCCACCGATGTGCCCAGCTCGTTCGACCAGCAGCTCGCCGTCTCCGAATCCCTCATCACGAAGTGGCATGGCGCGGCGGACGGCCGGCTGCGCATGGCGGTGGTGTATCCCACGGTGAACCCGGCCACGGCGCCGATCAGCGCCGAGTCCATGCGCGAGCTCAAGGCGCAGGCAGAGGCGACGCGTGCGTTCTCGAAGAAGCACCAACTGCTCTTCGCGCAGGATGGCCACACGCGCGGTACGGTGCAGTTCGCCAACGACTCGCTCGGCCTGCTCGGTCCGGACGCGATCTTCTCGCACGCGACCGAACTCACGACCGACGAGATCGCGCTGGTGGCGCGCACGGGCACCAGGATCGTGCACAACCCGAGCGCCATCTACTCCATGCGCGGCCGAGCACCGGTCACGGAGTTGCTCGACGCAGGCGCCACCGTCATGCTGGGCTCCGATGGCGTGGCGCCCGACCGGAGCTACGACATGTTCCGGCACATGTTCCAGGCGGGGCGCTACCACCGGTTCTTCTTCCGTGATCCGGACGTGCTCCCCGCGGGCAAGATCCTCGAGATGACGACCGTGGATGCGGCGCGTGCGCTTGGCCTGCAGGACGAGATCGGGGCGCTCGAGCCCGGCAAGAAGGCCGACATCATCCTCGTCGACCTGTGGCGGCCGCACATGGTACCGATGCAGATGCCGCTGTACCGGCTGGCCTACTTCGCCAACGGCAACGACGTGCACACCGTGATCGTGGACGGGCGTGTGCTGATGCGCGATCGGAAGGTGTTGAGCGTCAACGAGTCGGGCATTCTGGAGATGGCGCAGCGCGAGAGCGACGCGGCGATTGCGCGCACGGGGCTCGGTGGCATGCTCGCCACGCCGCCCGGCTTCTGGGGAAAGACGCACCTGCCGAAGCGGTAGTCGGCGGCCACGGTGCAGGGCGGTGGCCGACCCGCTGCCATCGCCGCGCCCGTTCGTCATCTTTCCCGGATGACCAGTGCGTCGAACCCGGAGGGCGGAGCACACGCGCCGCGCCGCATCTTCATGATCGGGGCCACGGGCACGATTGGCCGCGCCACGGTGCGTGCCCTGGTACGGCACGGGCATGACGTGGTCTGCTTCGTGCGCCCCTCATCGGCGAGCGCGGTGGCTCAGGCGCGCGCGTCGTCACTCGATGCCCACGTCACGGTGCGCACGGGTGATGTCACCGATGCCGCGTCCGTGGCGCGCGACGGCTTCTGCGGCGAACGGTTCGACGCCGTGGTCTCGTGCCTCGCGTCACGTACTGGCGGCCCGCGCGATGCCTGGGCCATCGATCATCAGGCGCATCTCGGCGTGCTCGAGGCCGCCAAGGCTGCCGGCGTCGCGCATTTCGTCCTGCTCTCCGCCATCTGCGTGCAGAAGCCGCTGCTCGAGTTCCAGCGGGCCAAGCTCGCGTTCGAGGCGGCGCTGGTTGCATCGGGCATCGACTACTCGATCGTGCGCGCGACCGCCTTCTTCAAGTCGCTCTCGGGCCAGATCAAGCGCGTGCAGGCGGGGAAGCCCTTCCTCGTGTTCGGCGACGGCACCATGACGGCGTGCAAGCCGATCAGCGACGATGATCTGGCCGAATATCTGGCGGGTTGCCTGGATGATCCCTCGCGCCGCAACCGGATCCTGCCGATCGGGGGGCCGGGACCGGCGCTGACGTCGCGCGCGCAAGGCGAGCAGCTCTTTGCGCTCGCGCAGAAGGAGCCCAAGTTCACGCAGGTACCCGTGGCGATGCTCGATGTCATCATCGGGGTGCTTGGCACGCTGGGACGCATCGTTCCGCCGCTGGCGGACAAAGCCGAGTTCGCGCGCATTGGTCGCTACTATGCGACCGAGTCGATGCTGGTGTGGAACGCGGCAGAAGCGCGGTACGACGCCGATGCCACACCGGAGTTCGGGCACGAAACGCTCGGCCAGCATCATGCCAAACTGCTGCGCGGCGAACTGGCAGATGACCGCGGCGAGCATGCTGTCTTCTAGCGCCAACCAGCCATCATGACGTCCACCGTGACTCCGCACATGACCGCTGCGCCTGGTTGGCGCTTCGACAACAGCTACGCGCGGCTGCCCGCGACGCTCTTTGCGCGCGCGCATCCCGCCTCAGTGCGCGCGCCCTCAGTTGTCGTGCTGAATCACGCGCTCGCGCGCGAGCTCGGCTTGTCGCTCGACACGTTGACCCCCGACGCAGCGGCTGCGTTGTTCGCGGGGCAGTCCATCCCGGACGGTGCCGATCCGATCGCGCAGGCCTACGCCGGCCACCAGTTCGGCGGCTTCACCATGCTGGGCGACGGCCGCGCCATCCTCCTCGGCGAACATGTGACCCCCGCGGGCGCGCGCGTGGACATCCAGTTCAAGGGCTCCGGTCCGACGCCGTTCTCGCGTCGTGGCGATGGTCGCGCCGCGCTGGGGCCGATGCTGCGCGAGTACATCATCAGCGAGGCGATGCACGCGCTCGGCATTCCCACCACGCGGAGTCTCGCGGTGGTCACGACCGGCGAGATGGTGTACCGCGAGGATCGATTGCGCGGGGCGGTGCTGACGCGCGTGGCGGCGAGTCATCTGCGCGTCGGGACCTTCCAGTACCTCGGGGCGCAGGGGGACGTCGCCACGTTGCGCACGCTCGCCGACTACGCGATCGCGCGGCACTATCCGGAGATCGCGGCCGACGCGCAGCCATACCTCGCCCTGCTTCGCGCCGTGATGCAGCGGCAGATGGCGCTCATCGCACGCTGGCAGTTGGTGGGCTTCGTGCATGGCGTCATGAACACCGACAACATGTCGATCGCGGGCGAGACGATCGACTACGGCCCGTGCGCCTTCATGGACCGGTATCATCCGGAGACCGTGTTCAGTTCGATCGACGGCTACGGGCGGTACGCGTACGATCAGCAGCCGGCGATCGCCAACTGGAATCTGGCGCGGTTCGCCGAGGCGCTGTTGCCGCTGTGTGATCCGGAGCCGATCCGGGCGGCGGAGCTGGCGACGGCGGTGTTGGCGGAGGCGCCGTCGCTGTTTGAACAGGCGTGGCTGGAGGGGATGCGCGCCAAGCTCGGGCTGTCTGGAGCGGATGCGGACGACCTGATGCTCGTGGGTGAGCTGCTCGCCTGGATGCAGGAGACCAGCGCGGACTTCACGAACACCTTTCGTGCGTTGTCGCTGCCTGCGACGAACGCGGCACCGATCGCGCCGCCCACCGATGCGCGCTTTGGTGCGTGGCATCAACGCTGGATGTCGCGGGCGACGGCGCACGGCGTGACGGTCGCTCAGGCGCAGGAGCGCATGCGCGCGGCGAATCCGGCGATCATCCCGCGCAACCACCGCGTGGAGGCCGCACTCGCGGCCGCGCAGACGGATGACCTGGCGCCGATGCAGCGACTGCTCGCCGACATGGCGGCGCCGTACGACGACCGGCCGCGCGACCCTGATGGGTTGCAGCCTGCGCCGGAGTCAGCTGCGCATTACCGGACGTTCTGCGGTACCTGAGCGACGGACGCACGTCGCGGGCGCAGCACCGGCGAACGCGCCGCTACGCGTCCTTCGGGCCGTACAACGTCTCGCCGATGACCAGTCCGTGACCATCGGGGGTTTTCACGACCATCTCCCGCAAGCCGTACTCGCGATTGGTGGGCGGCGATTTCACCAGAGCACCACGTGCCTTGATCTCGGCATGGTACGCATCGACGCCGTCGATCAGCAGATGCACGAACCAGGAGTGATTGCCGGTCTGCTCGGCCGAGACCTCGTCGCGGCATTCGCCAAGCATCACGTGGAAGGCATCGCGTGACAGGAAGCGCCAGCCGGGCGAATGGATGTCGTCTTCGACGAAACCGAGCACGTCGATGTAGTAGCGGGCGGAACGCTCCAGATCCTGCACGGCGAGGACGGAGCGTGCGCGCGTGAAGCGCGGGGCGTCGGTCATGCGAGAAAGGGCAAAGACGGTGAAGGGGTAGGGCGCTACGGAGAAGATGGCGGCGCAGAGCCGTCGCGCGCCATCTGCCATCGCACGATGGCCGCGACCATCAGGGCCGCCAGCGCGACGAGATCCACCCGAACCACGCGCGCAACCTCGGGCGTCCCGGCTCCGGTCAGTCGCGCCATCCACAGAAACGTGCCCACACTGACCATACCCGCTGCGATGGCGGCCGGCTGCCACGCGGGACGGAAGGCAGCCGCACCGAGGAAGGCGCCCAGGAGTCCGAACAGGACGGCGCGGTGTCGTAGCAGCAATACCGTCGTGGCGTCGTCCACGCGCACACCATACAGCCGCGCGAGGGCGGGGGCGCCCGCCGCACCAGCCACCGGCAGGAGGTGAATCAGCGCGAGGGCCAGGAGTACCGTAACGACGATCGCTCGCCTCATGCGCCGCTCCGCGCCGCCGTGCCCGCGACACTCGAGCGGCGAGGCCAGAGCAACAGCACGAACGCGGCCAGAAACCCCGTGTTCGACAGCGCGTTCCAGCCGAATCCCAGCACAAGCGATGCTCCGCTGTCGAGCACGTACCACGCGACGGCGCTTGCGAGCGCGGCCGAACGAAGCGGAAGTCCGCGCCCAAGCAGCCCCAGGAGCACCCCCCAGCCGAGAGTGAGCGCGCCCGAGATTGCCGCACCGAGCCGCATCGCGGGCCCGCCGTCGGTGGGGGTGCCCGCGGTGGCCGCTATCGAGTAGACCGTGACCAGCAGGTCTGGCGCCGCGACGGCCAGCAGCGCGAGCGGGGCGCCGGTGACGACGAGCAGCGCGCCCAACACGGTGAGGGCACGATCGGGAGTGGGGGCAGTCGACATGGGGACGAGGGCTGGATGTTGGCCGCACCGCGCCCGAGCGGGCAGTGCATGGAGCGCAAGCTGCGCGCCCCGGTAACCAGTTTCGATTCCCTCCGAGGGAAGCGCGCCGCACCCCGCGCCCGCTACGATTCGGTCATGCCCGACACCGTGACACCGTTCGGCCACGCGCTGCGCCGCTGGCGCGCGTCGCGCCGCCTCAGCCAACTCGACCTCGCGCTGCGCGCCGGCACGCCGCCGCGCCACGTCTCCTTCCTCGAGACCGGGCGCGCCCGGCCCACGCAGGCGATGGTGCTCCGACTGGCCGACGCGCTCGACGTGCCGCTGCACGATCGGAATGCGCTCCTCCGCGACGCAGGCTTTGCCGCGACATTCGACGAGCGCCCCCTCACCGACGAGGCGCTCGCGGCCGTGCGCGCGGTGATCGCGCGCCTCCTCGCCGCGCACGAGCCCTTTCCCGCCGTGGTGCTCGACCGCTGGTACGACGTGCTCGACGCGACCACCGGTGCGCGTGCGCTCTTTCTGGGTGGGGCCGCGCTGCCGGTCGCACCGCGGTTGAACCTCGTGACGCATCTGCTTGGCCCGCTGCGGTCCGCGCTCGTCAACTGGGAGGAGGTCGCGGTGGACGCGCTCTGGCGGCTCCGGCGCGAAGCGGGCGCTGCCCCCGACGACGAACGACTTGGCGCGCTGCTCGCCGAGCTCGAGCAGGTGGCCGGTCCGCTCGTGATGCCGCGTGGGAGTGTCGCGGCGTCACCCGTGCTGCTCGCGCGCCTGCGTTCGCCGTTCGGGGAGATCGCGACCGTGTCGACCATCGTGCACTTCGGTGGTGCGCGCGATGTGACCGTCGAGGGGCTGCGCGTGGAACTCATCTATCCCGCCGATACCCGCAGCGAGGCGATCCTGAGGCGAATCGGGACCGAGACGTAGCGGGCTGTGCGCCGCTAGCGCCGCACGGCCCGCTGCTTCTGCCCACCCTGATCGAGTGTCAGCGCCATCGCGCCTGCCGTATCGCGCTCGAAGGTGACCTTCGCCGCCACGACCTTGAGATAGAAGCTGTTCGCTGATTCCGCCCACAGTCGGAACTGTGATTGGCCCGTGAGCTGAGCGTACAACTTCCCGCCGATCTCACGAACAGTGATCACGGCCGTCGGCGCCAGCGGATACTCGCCAACGTACGACTGCAGCGTTTCGGCGGAGAGCTGAACATCGGGCTGCGGTGGGGTGGGGAGCAGTGCGACCGTCGAATCCAGCAGGTGGAGCCCGATATCGTCCACGCCGTTCGACGTGTTGGACCAGACCATGACGTTGGCCCCGGTGGCGGGGTCGAACCCGAAGAAGGTGCGAAAGCCGCCCGTGCCGCCATTGTGCCACACAATGCGTTGGCCATTCTGCTCGCGCACGTGCCATCCCAGCGCGATGCGCATGCTCGGATTCGTGGTTGGTCGTCGCGGTTCGATCGAGAATGCGATCGCCTTGCCAATCGCGCTCGTGGACGGACGCGTCACCGCCTCGGCAAACCGCAGCATGTCGCGCGTCGTGGAGCGCAGAGCGCCCGCGCCGGCGAACGTCGGCAGGTCCCACAAATAGTCCTCGTCGAGGTCGCCGTTGTGCGGCACCGCGACGTGTGCCATCTCGGCGGCCGGCAGGGTGATGACCGAGTGCTTCATACCGAGCGGCGCGAGCACGCGCTCGGTCAGCAGCGCCTCGTACGGCTTGCCGGCTCGCAGCGCCAGCACGTGGCCCAGGAGCCCCATGCCAAGGTTGGAGTACTCGTACAGGGAGCCGGGGTCTCGGCGCAGCGAATGCGACGACAGGAAGTCGTACAGCTGCTGCACCGTGTAGTCGGCGTACGGATTGCGCACGTCCTTCGGCGCCAGGTTGGACGGGAGCCGCGGCAGTCCCGAACTCGCCGTGGCGAGGTCGAGCAGCGTGATCTCCTTGCCGCCGCGGCTGGGCATCTTCACCGTGGCCGGCAGGTACTTGGCCACGGGATCCTCGAGCGCCACCTCGCCCTTGAGCACCATGTCGGCCAAGAGGATGTTGGTGAAGACCTTGGTGATCGACCCGATCTCGAAGTACGTCTCGCTGCCGAGTGGCGCGCCTGAACGTTCCGCGCCACCGAATGCGACGACGCGATCGCGCCCGTCGACGCGGCGCCCGACCACGATGCCGGTGGCGTGCCCGTTGTTCACGCGATCGGTGATCCACCGGCGGATGGCGCTGTCGGTGGGCGCGCCCTGCGCGGGCGCCGAGGGCGCGAGGAGAAGCAGGAGCGCGATGGCGCGCAGCGCGGTGCGCCAAACGGTCGGCGATCTCACGAGAGGCTTCCTGGCGGGTGCGGGGGAGCGAGTCGGCGGATGACTGCCAAGCTAGCGCCACGAGAAGCGACGCGAGCCTGACGGGCGCAGCGCCCCGCGCCCCCTCCCCCTCATCGCCTCTCTACGGTATCGTCCTACGCATCCCCCGGCTCAGGAGCCCCGCGTGACACTGGTAACCGTCCGCGTCCGTGCGCTTCAGCGCATGAGCGCGCTCATCGCACTCGTCGCCGCGTCGCTGGCTCCCCGGCTCGCCGTGGCGCAGTGCCCCGACGGCTCTCCGCCACCGTGCTCGGCACGGGCGATCGCGCGCGCTGCGGTGGTGACGGTGCCGACGCCGTCGGAGCGCGCGCGTCGGTTCGTGATCCTGCCGTTCCGTAACGTCACGCGCCAGGCTGACCAGGAGTGGTTGGTCGAGGGCTCCACCACGATGCTCGTGGAGGCGCTGTCGCGGTGGAAGGGGATTTCCGTCGTCTCCGACGAGAAGCTGTATCCGGCACTCAAGCGGGCCGGCATGGGTGCCGGCTCCGTGGCCGACGCACCCAAGGTCCGTCGGATCGCGGAGGAGACGGGCGGCTGGACCGCCGTAACAGGTGAAGTGATCGCCACCGGTGGGCGCCTCCGCATTTCGGCGCGCGCCTGGGATGTCCCCACCAACAAGGAGTTGGTGCGCGCCACGAGCGAGGTCCCGGTCACGGGCGATGTCCGGCTTGCCTTCGACTCGGTCTCGCTGCGCCTGCTCCGTTCGGCCGGGGTGGATTCCATCTCGGCCGACATGCTGGCGAGCACATCACAGAACGTGGATGCCTATCGCGCCTATCTGCGTGGGCTGGCGTACAATCGCCGAGGCGAGATCAAGCTCGCGCTGGCGGCATTCGAGGAGGCCGTCAAGGCGGATACCGTCTTCGCGCTGGCGTGGGCCCGGCTCGCCGAAGCGCAGGTCTCGGCGGAGCCGCTGAGCATCCTCCAGCCCAACAGCAAGGCATCGCAGTCGTCGGCGCGCGCCGTCGCCCTGTCCGCCAAGCTTCCCGCCCGGGCGCGGCAACTCGTGCTGGCCAACGACGCGCAGTTCCGCGCGCAGTTCACCGATGTACGGACGATCCTGACGGCGCTGCATGCGGAGGACTCGACCGATGTGGAAGTGCTGGAGCAACTGGTCGGGATGGAGATGTTCGACCCCCTGCTGCAGCCCGTTCCCGGTGGCATGCGCCCGCGAGGCTCCCTCAACCGCGCGGCGCAGTACGCCAAACGCGTCGTCACCCTGGACCCGGGGCGTCGACGGATCTTCGGTATGCTGGCGCAGATTTACTCGCAGGCGGGCATTCCTGGCGGCACCCCCGTCTTCGGCGCGATGACGACCGCCGCGTCGCTGCCCGAGTTTCTGCGGTCACTGTCCTCGCCGGGCAACTTGCGCGTGTACGCCGCCCTCATGATGGGGGACACCATCGGCCTCGTCCCGTCCGAATCGCTGTCGTTCGTGCCGAAGGACTCCCTCAAGGCGTTGCGCAAGACGGCCCGGGCCGCGTCGCGTGCCTGGAACGCGCGATGGATCACGGCCAGTGGCGGCGAGGCGGCTCCGTACATGCTGGAGTCCGAGTTGGCCAATTATGATGGCGACTATCCCGCAGCGTTGCGCGCCGTGGCCAAGGCAGAGTCGCTGGGGGTGCAGAGCCCGGGGTGGGTTCCGTCCGCCCGACGCCTGTTGTTCCATGCCAAGGCGGGCCGGCACGTGGAGGCGATGCGTCTCGCCGACTCGCTGAATGGCGCGGGCTGGTTCAAGGCCGGCGTCAACCAGATGCAGAACGGCGACGTGATGGCGTGGGCGTGGGGACTGCAACTCATGTCGGGCCGATGGACCACGGCCGCGACCATGTACGACACCCGCGTCGCAGCAGTCCGTTTCTTCTCGCCAGAGTGTCCAGTTCCGACCCTCTGCGCATTGCGCGCGCTCATGGGGAACGAGGATCCCGACGACGAACCGCGGATCACGAAGGCATTCCGTCGTCAGGAGCTCGATACGTTGGCGGCACACATCGGTGACGTGACGTCGACGGGTTCGCTGGCCACGGTGGCCCCGGTGCTGCTGCCGATGCTGGCGGAGGCAGCGGATTCCTCGTCGCGGCCGTGGCCCGTCGTGATCCGGGCGGCGGAGCAATTGGCACAGCTCGGCCGCAACCAGTTGGCGTTTGATCTGGCGTCGAATGCCGTGCGCACCGATTCCACGCTCAGGCCGCGGTTTGCGACCGCACCATGGTATCGCACGGGGACGGAGGCGATGAATGCGGCGAGGGAGGAGGCGCGCGCCCGCATGCATCCGGTGTCGGCGACGCTGGGCACCGATCGCATGACGTTCGAATGGAAGATCGATGACGCAACGCCATTCACGCGCAACCGGACCGAGACGCCACCGGGACGCCCCGAGTACGTGTGGGAAGTGGCCCTGTCAGCGAACGGGCGCGGGTACGAGGCGCTCGTGACGGCGGGCTCGAAGGCGCCGGGTGCCGTACCCACGTCAGTGCCGCTGGCCGAGCTCGTGACTCCCAAGAGCACCCGCGTCATCATCACGGGCAAGCTGAACGCGGCTGGCACGCTGACCGACACCACGGCGCTCCAGGGAAGCACGGTGCGTACCGAGCTCCAGCCCGGCGTCCTGCGCATGATCGTGAGCGACACGACGGTCCTCGGTTGGGTTCGCCGCGAGAAGCCGTCGCAGGTGGAGTTCCGCTTCTTCCCGTGCACCGAGCCGGTCGAGGCCGCTCGACAGTGTCTCAAGGAGAAGATCGCGATCCGCTATCCGTGACGGCGCCCTACGATCTTGCCAGCGACGAGCTCGCGCAGCGGTTGCAGCGGGCGCTCGGTGCCGAGTACGCGGTCGAGTCCCGGCTCGGTGCCGGCGGGTTCGCCAGCGTGTTTCTTGTGCGCGACGTGCGGCTCAAGCGCGCGCTCGCGGTCAAGGTGCTCTCGCCGGAGCTGGTGAGTTCGCCCACGGTGCGCGACCGGTTCCAGCGTGAGGCAGAGACGGTAGCCCAGCTGTCGCATCCCAACATCGTCCCGCTCTTCTTCGTGGGCCAGCAGGACGATCTCCTGTACCTCGTGATGGAGGCGGTTGGCGGCGGGAGTCTGGCCGACAAGCTCGAGCGCGAGGGGCGGCTCGGCGTGGAGGACGCGGCGCGCCTCTTTGCGGAGGTGGCCGGCGCGCTTGCGCACGCGCACAAGCGCGGCGTGATCCATCGCGACATCAAGCCGCAGAACATCCTCCTCGACGCCGAGTCGGGACGCGCGCTCGTCACCGACTTCGGCATCGCGCGCACGGTGGATGGCGGTTCGCTCACCGCCACCGGGATGGTGATTGGCACGCCGCAGTATCTGAGTCCCGAACAGGTCATCGGCGAGCCCAGCGATCATCGCGCGGACATCTACGCGCTGGGCGTGATGATCTACGAGGTGCTCTCCGGCGCCGCGGCGTTTCAGGCGAGTTCGCCCACGGCCGCCATGATGAAGCGGCTGGCCGGGCCACCCGTGCCCATTCGGGAGGTGCGGCCCGACGTGCCCGAGGCGTTCGAGTCCGTGCTCATGGCCTGTCTCGCGACCGATCCCGCCGAGCGCGTGGCCACGGCAGGGGAGATCGTGCGGGCGCTGCACGGGCAAATCTCGCTGCCGGGCATACCGCTCAGTGGTGGGCACACGGCGGTCGGCCGAACCGAATCAGCTGTCGTGGCCACCGGGGAGCAGCGCCGCGGAGTCGACGGCGTCGCTTCGGGCGAGCAGACACGCACCATCCCACGCGCTCGACAAACGGGTGCCCTTCGCCTGGTCATGGTGGCTGCTGTGCTCGCTACGGCGCTGGGCGTGTGGTGGTTCACGACGCAATCCGCGAAGGCGGGTTCGAGTCCGGTGGATTCCCTCGCGGCGTCCCTTCCGCCGGTGGACACGGGCATGGTGTTGATCGCCGCTGGCACCTATCCGATCGGGACGAACGACGGCCCCGCGGACACTCGGCCGCAACGCACGGTGTCACTGCCTGCCTTCGGCATGAGCCAGCACGAGGTGACCGTGGGTGAGTACCAGCGGTTCGTCGACGCGGGACGCGCGCCTGCGACGTGGCCTGCGGGCACTGACCTGCGCCTGCCCGTGACGGGGGTGGTGTTGGCGGAGGCAGCGGGCTACTGCGCGTGGCGGCACCCGGACGGTGGGCGGCTCCCCTCTGAAACCGAGTGGGAAGCGGCCGCGCGCGGCACGATCGGGCGCACCTATGCGTGGGGCAATACGTGGAGCGCATCGGCCGCCAACGTGGACGCTGCGGCACGCCGTCCCGAACCCGTGGGGTCGCACCCTGCGGGACGTACGCCCGAGGGACTCGACGACATGATCGGCAACGTGTGGGAATGGACGTCATCGCCCTATACGGCCACGGGAATCGACGCGGTCGCGAGTGCGGACCAGTACGTGATTCGCGGTGGCGCGTTCAACGCGTATCGGCAGGTGGCCACGACGACGTTCCGCGGGCGCGCGCGCTCTGCAGCGCAGCGATCCGATCTCGCGAGCACGGGGTTCCGCTGCGTCATGCCGACACGCCAGAACCGTGCGCCTGCCACCCCCACAGGCTGACGCACATGACCATCTGGAACGTGGACATCATGTGGGCGATGGTGCTCCTGGGCATCGCACTGTTCACGGGCGCGGTGCTCGTCTTTTCGCCGTCGCTGCGCGGCTTCCGCATCATGGGTATCGGGCTCGCGTACGTGACGGGTGCATGGATGGCCTGGGCGCTGAGCCCCGTGGTCGCGCTCACGACCTGGTGCGTGTTCGCGGCAGTCGGCGGCGTCGTGGCATTCGCGTACGAACTGTGGGCGCGCCGGCACTACGCCAACACCAGTCGCAGGCCGCGTCCGCTCATCATGCTGCAGGGGTTCATCCTCTGGCCGGCGCTCGTGCCGGAGGCCATCGAAGGGATGCTCGTGGACATGGGGGTGCTGTCGCCCAGTGGCGCGGCCGCGATCGCGCTCGAGATGGAGCGGACCGGACAGCATGCCGTCCCAACGTCGGTCACGACACCCACCGACGTCACCCCCTAGCCTCGCTTCGCCCGCGCGCGAGCCGTCGCACGCCGATGGTCGTGCACCGTGTCGCGCGGCGCCGCGGTCACCGCTGCACCAAGCCAGATCATGGAGGGGTTGATCACCAACCCGCTCGGGCGTACGGCCAGGCGCAGTGCATTTCCCTGCACGGGTACCGAGGTCTCCACCGCGACCGGCAGGCGCAGCGGTCGGAAGAAGCGCTGCGGGATGTGCACGATGAAGCCGTTCTGCACGATGTCGATGACCTGCGTGAACGCGTGCGCGCGCCGCACAAAGACGCCGCAGAGTCCGCCTGGTGAGTGGATCACCGTGTCGATCGCGGCCACCGAGGCGGGCGAGGGGACGATGCGCATCTTGATGGCCAAGTTGGGAAAGTGCGGGTCCGCCTCGAGCGCGCCTTCCTTGGCACTCAGTCGAACGAGACCGCGCACCACCGCCGTATCCGGCCGCAGGCGCCCTGACACGGTACGCACGGCCTTGAGATTTCCGCACACCGGTCGCGCCACCCCCTTCGATGTCCACGTGAAGTGGAGTGTCGCCGACCCCTTCCCCTCCGCCATCACCGGCAGCGCGATCTTGATGGCGTCGCCACCAAAGGTGAGCTGGGGGAGGCCGGGCATGATCCGGCCGCGAATGTCGTCCAGGTGCATCGCCAGCGTGTACCAGCCGACCTTGTGTTCGCCGAATGGGCCGATCGTGGCAAACACGCTGTCTTGCGTATGAATCACCACGTTCACGATATGCAGGTCGATCTCGTTGAACCATCCGGTGGCCGCGTCGTTGATGATCGAGCGCACGAACGATGTCGGCACGCCGATCAGTACGTCACCCTGCGGATGACCGGCGAACGGCCCACGTGTTTCGGACGAGAACCAGAGACGGGCGCGCAAGGCGTCGCGTTCGATGGTGAGCATGGCGATGTCGGCAGCGACCTGCGCGGCGAGCGGGCGCGGTGACAGCAGACGGAACCGCCACGCCGTGATCCCGATGCCGAGCGCCAGGAGCGTCACGACCCCCGCGAGCGAGCGCCACCGCGTCATGGCCGGGCCGCCCGATTGAACGCCGTCGGCTGCTGAAACACGTTCCTGGTGGCAGCGCTCTCTGCGGGCACCGAGCGGAACGGCGTGCGCGACACCTTGAGCATCACCCAGAGGCGGTCGCGAAACGCCACCACCCGTGAGGTTGTCACACGCACATCGGATTGCGCGGCGGGCACCGCCACCGGGCCGTCGGGCCCGAATGCGGGCAACCGCACGGCGCGATCGAGACGCACCGGCACGGCGACGGTCGGGAACGCGGCCGTGATCTCGGGCAGTCCCTGCCGCACGATGGCCCGCAGCACGCGCCACGTGGTCGCCACGCTGCCCGTCGTGTCGAGGTCCACGTCATCGAGTGAGAGCCGCGCACGCATCACCTGTCCCGTGTCGACGACCAGGCTGTCGAGTGCACCGCGCAGGTGCACCCCGGCCGACACGCGCGGAAAGGCCGAACGCGTCGCCTGCCCGACCACGTCGATGCGCGCGACGTTGCCGCGGAACGCCACC
The DNA here is from genome assembly GCA_031372565.1 of Gemmatimonadota bacterium. Taxonomy (GTDB): domain Bacteria; phylum Gemmatimonadota; class Gemmatimonadetes; order Gemmatimonadales; family Gemmatimonadaceae; genus JACPPC01. The sequence goes on from JANMLN010000151.1 coordinate 72,801, forward strand.
GTTGCCCGGTCGAGCCGAACGGTGATGCCGGCAGCGATCGGCACCGACACCGGTAGCGTCGCATCGAGCAGCGACCGGAAGAGCGAATCCGACAGGCTCACGAGCATGATCGTGGAGTCGGTGATGCCTCCCGAGCGCATCAGTGGTGCCAGCGTGTGCAGGCCTGCAATCTCGCGACGCAGGTGCCCGCGTTCGATGAGTTGCTCCCGCGACGCACGCGGGTCACCACAGGCCGCTGCGCCCAGCAGCGCCCCCCACCAGAGCGTTCGACGGACCGGGGACATGCTGGAAGCTCGCCATTCGACAGGGCCCGCCTGCACGCCGGAAAGGCGTACGCGGGACTCACCCGTTGGTGTGATGCGACGGCTGGCGGGGAGCACGTCATCTCCTGCCGGACCCGATCGAGCCGTGTGCACGCACCGGCTATCCGGTCGAACGGGGGCGAAGCGCGGTCAGCATGCAGCTGCGACACGCGGTCCGATGCCGATGTCGCGGTCAGCCCGTAGATTCGCGACGGTCGCCGAGCCCTGGGCCCGGCTGGAGCTCCCCGCATCCGCACTCCCATGCTGCCACGCATCGCGCTCGCCATCGCCCTCGCTGTCCCGTCGCTCACCACCGCGCAGGCCCGCCGCCCGGGCGCCGCGACTCCCGCGCCCGCGACCGACAGCGCGCGCGGTCTCTCCTTCGACGGCCTCAAGTGGCGGTCGATCGGGCCGGCCATGATGTCGGGGCGCATCAGCGACATCGCGATCCATCCCGCGCAGCCGCGCACCTGGTACATCGCGGCGGCGAGTGGCGGGCTCTGGAAGACCACGAACGCCGGCACGACGTTCACCCCGGTGTTCGATACGCAGAGTGCCTACTCGATCGGCGTGGTCACGATCGATCCGAAGTCGCCATACACCGTGTGGGTGGGCACCGGCGAGAACAACTACCAGCGCGCGCTCGCGTATGGCGACGGCGTGTACAAGTCGCTCGACGGCGGCAAGAGCTGGGAGAATGTCGGGCTCAAGACCTCGGAGCACATCGGGCGCATCCTGATCGACCCGCGCAACAGCAACACGGTCTACGTCGCGGCGCAGGGACCGGTGTGGACCCCCGGTGGCGAGCGTGGCCTCTACAAGACGACCGACGGTGGCAAGACGTGGGCACGCGTGCTGGGCGGCGGCGACTGGGTCGGCGTGAACGACGTCCAGCTCGACCCGCGCAATCCGGATGTCCTGATCGCGACGACGCACACGCGGCAGCGCCGAGTGTGGGGCCAGGTCAGCGGTGGCCCGGAGAGTGGCCTGCATCGCTCCACCGACGGCGGCGTCACATGGAAGCGGATCACGGCAGGACTGCCAACCGAAGAGCTCGGTCGCATCGGATTGGCGATCAGCCCGAAGGATCCCGACGTGGTCTATGCCGTCATGGAGGCCGCGAACGGCAAGGGTGGCTTCTACCGGTCGAATGACGTTGGCGCGAGCTGGACGCGCATGAGCGATGCGAACACGAGCGGCCTGTACTACGCCGAAGTGTTTGCCGATCCGCACGCGACCGACCGCGTCTATCTCGTGGACACGTACAACTCCGTCAGCGACGACGGCGGCAAGACCTTCCGACGGCTGGGCGAGAAGTTCAAGCACGTGGACAATCACGTCATCTGGATCGATCCGACCGACGCGAACCACTACATCGTCGGCTGCGACGGTGGCCTCTACGAGAGCTTCGACAAGGCCACGAGCTGGAAGTTCTTCCCGAACCTTCCACTCGCGCAGTTCTACAAGGTGGCCACCGACAACAGCACGCCGTTCTATCGCGTCTATGGCGGCACGCAGGACAACGCGACCGTTGGTGGCCCGTCGCGCAACAACACCGTGCACGGCATCGGCAACCACGAGTGGAACATGGTCGTCTTCGGCGACGGCTTTTCGGCCGCGGTCGACCCGACCGATCCGAATACGGTCTACGGCGAGTGGCAGAACGGTGGCCTGGTGCGGCACGACCGCAGGACCGGCGAGAATGTCGGGATCCAACCACAGGAGGATGCCACGTCCCCGCCGAATCGCTGGTACTGGGATTCGCCGCTCCTGATCTCGCCGCACAACCCCAAGCGCATCTACTACGGCTCGCAGCGGCTCTGGCGCTCCGACGACCGCGGCGACTCGTGGACGGCGCTGAGCGGTGACCTCTCGCGACAGATCGACCGCCGCCAGCTGCGGCTCCTCGGCCGTCAGCAGAGTGCCGATGCGATCGGGCTCAACGGCTCGACCAGCTTCTTTGGCTCGCTCATCACCATCAGCGAGTCGCCCAAGCAGGAAGGGCTGATCTACGCCGGCACGGATGACGGCCTGATTCAAGTCACCGAGGACGGTGGCAAGACGTGGCGGCGCATCGAGCGCTTGCCCGGCGTTCCGGACACGACGTACATCATCCAGGTGCTGGCCTCGCCGCACGACGCGAACGTGGTGTACGCGGTGCCGAACAACCATCGGTCGGGCGACTTCGCACCGTACCTGCTGCGCAGCGCCGATCGCGGGCGCTCGTGGACATCGATCGTCGCCAACTTGCCGGCGCGCGGGTCGGTGTACACGATCGCCGAAGATCCCGCGGTCGCGGGACTGCTCTACATCGGGACCGAGTTCGGGGCGTGGGTCAGCATGGATAACGGCGCCAAGTGGTCGAAGTTGAGTGGCGGGTTGCCGACGATCCAGGTGCGACACTTGGTGATTCAGGAGCGCGAGGGCGATCTCGTCGCTGCCACCTTCGGGCGCGGCTTCTACATCCTCGATGACCTGTCGGCGCTGCGCGCGACGGCACGAAACGCTTCTCTTCTCCGCGCAGCGGACGCGACACTCTTCCCCGTGAAGGCCGCGGCGATGTTCCTGCCGTCGGAACCGTACTTGGGGGGCCAGGGCCCGGGGTTCTTCGGTGCGCAGCACTACGTCGCACCGAATCCGCCGCATGGTGCCGTCTTCACCTACTGGCTCGCGAAGGAACTCAAGTCGTCGCGTGCTGCGCGGCAGGAGCGCGAGAAGGGACTGGTGAAGAACGGCGCGGACGTGCCGTTCCCCGGCTTCGACGCGTTGCGCGCCGAGGAACGCGAGGAGGCGCCGGAAGCGGTGCTGACCATTCGCGACGCCGACAATCGGATCGTCCGCCGGATGACGGGCCCGGTCACGGCGGGGTTCTCGCGCGTTGCATGGGATCTCAGGTGGGCCGCGCCGAACCTGGCACCGGCCCGTACGCCGGGCGCCGACGAGGACGATCAGGGGCCGAGGGGGCCGGTGGCATCACCCGGAGCGTACTCCGTCACGCTGTCGCTCCGGCAACAGGGAACGCTCCGCGACATCGGCACGCAGCAGTTCTCGGCTGAGCCTCCTGAAGCATTGGCAGGCACCACGGCCCGCGATGCGTCGACGCGCGATTTCCGTCTCACGACCGCGCGGCTGCAACGCGCTGTGCTGGGCGCGATCGCACTCGCCACCGAAACACAGGCGCGCATCACGCAGCTGAGGCGTGCGCTGGAATCGGCCACGGGGGACACGCGCGAACTGTCGACGCGGCTGACGACGATCGAGAATCAGCTGCGTGATTTGCAGGTGCCGCTCACGGGGGATGCCACGCGCAGCCGTCGTGCCGAACCCACGTCACCGAGTATCCGCGAGCGTGTCCGCGAGGTGATTCAATACCACTGGCAGGGCTCGGGCGCAGCGACAGCGACGCAGCGGACGAGCATTGATGCCGCGAGTGCGGCCTTTGCGCCGGTGCGCGCGTCGCTCGAGCAGCTGGTGGAGCGTGATTTGCGCGCGGTCGAAGAGGCGGCTGAGCGCGCGGGTGCTCCGTGGACGCCGGGCCGGGTGCCGCGCTGGCCGTGAGACGTCCGCGGTCAACTGACCGCTTCGAGGCGTAGGCGGCGGGAGATGGTCGTGGCACCGTAGCGCACGCAATCGGTGTGTTGCAGATGATCGTGGGGCCCATGCCACACGGCACTGGCGTGCCGCGCGTACCCATGATCGAAGAAATGGACCGTTATCTGGTTGCAAGCTGTTTTTTCTCAACAGCTTAGCGATTATCTGCGAGAAAACAGAAGAAGCCGAAAGGATCGAGCGTTACCTGCACTCCAAGTGGTTGAGAATCAACAACTTGTCGGCAGTCGTCCGAAGGCACAGCGAACACTCGCGTACGGCACGAATCATGCCATGAGAAGTGGCCGCACTTTTTCGGACAGTGAAACGGGCTCGGCTATGTAGACCGCGGGGCGGTCAGGCTGCGGCGGCGTGCCGCAGCGCGGTGGAGGTGAAGTATGCCTGGTCGGGGGTCTGCTCCGCGAGGCTCGAGTGGG